>JAUWTN010000039.1 GCA_030614705.1 Candidatus Aenigmatarchaeota archaeon | reverse complement strand
TGTCTTGAACTCCAGTCTTTTTCAACTTCCACATATTTGAAAGGATTTTTATCTTCTATAGCTTCGCCTTTTGTCAGTTCTTTTATTGACCCGGCGTGTTCCACAAGTTTATCCCAGAGTTCTTCTTTAATTTGTTCCCTGAGATAATTTGACAGGGTTTTTGGAAGTACTGGGTATAATAATCTGAGTTCTTTGTCATCAAGAATTTCTTCCGCCGGAAAATTCTCCCAGAATACGCAGAAATGAAATCCCCTTCTCCCGGAAAATTTCAGGATATATTTTAAATTGTATTTTTCAATAAAATCTCTTATAAGACAAGCTGCGATGTTTGCTTCTTCCATACCCAGGCCTGAATCAATATCAATCACCCAATCAAAGCCTGTTCTTAATTCGTCGTAGTTTCTTTCGTCTATCAGCAAAGGATTCCTCCATCGCTCCACAGAGCCGTGAAAAGAGACTGCTCCGCGTTCAGTTAATCTTGCAATATCATTTGGGTAAAATATGGTTGTGGGTCTTTTGAAATACATCCCATCAACATTACGAGCAACAACTTCCCGATTCATCCCGAATTTACACATAAGTTCCTGCAGTTTTTCATCTGAGTAATATTTTATTGTCTGCGCTCTTTCGGGTTTTTTTAGTTCCATAATTCAAAAATAATAGAATAAGTTACTTGTGTTTGTTTTTTAGATTTTGAAGGTATTGTTTACCTTCTAAGATTCCTGTTTCATAATCCCGATCGAAAGTATGTAATCCAGTCATCATTTCACGCCTTTTGGGTCTTCTAGTCAAACTATCATAGAATCCAAGGAATTCGTTTAGTTTACCGGTTAATTCTTTATTATAATCCTCTTTATCACTTAGCGCAATTTCTATATCCGTAATTCCTTTGATTTCACCAAATGAATTATAAGCTATATTAATATCCAAATTCATTTTAACCACTTATATATGATGTTTTAAATTATTTTATCTCAATCTGTTCTTTTTTAAATCCCTCTTTTATCAGCAATTCTTTTAGTTTTTCTTTGTGATCTCCCTGAAGCCAAAGTTCCTTCTTTTTGATTGTTCCTCCGCATGCAAGAGTCTGCTTGAATTTTTTCAGTAATTGTTTGATTTCAACATTTTTAGGGTCAATTCCCGAGATTATGCTTATTTTCTTCCTGAATCGACCTTCTGCTGTGTAAATTACAATCTTTTGCTCTTCTATAACTGCTGTATCGCAAACACAAATATCTTTCGGTAAACCGCAAACTGGGCAAATATCACTCATTATTTAATGAAGTTTTTATTCTGGCAACAGTTCTCCGGATTTCTTTTAATCTTCCCGGGTTTTTAACTGTACCGCCAATAGCAACACTGCTCCTTTCTTTTGCGAGTTCTAGCTTAAATTCTTTTATCTTTTTTAATTTTTCTTCTGTCTGCATCTTCAGAACTTCGTGTTGTCTTAATATTGCCATAATTAAAGTATATTTGTTTTTAAATATATCATCTTTTGCCTTCCTTGGATTTTGGTCTAAATTTGGAATATCCGCAGGTTCGGCACCTTAATTCACCGGATTTTATTTTCTGAGGGTTTGATCTCATCTTATGCTTGCATTTAAGGCAAATAAACACATTTTTGAACAATCTCTCAAAAGTTGGTCCGGTTACTTTCTTTCCTCCCATAAAATCCTTTTCTTTTAAACTTTTAAAACGAAAGGAATTGGTTAATCAAGCAAATCCTTTAGGCAGATTAGTAAAACCAATTCAAAATTTTAGAATAAAATCATTCTTTATTTTCTTTCCTCCATTTTAGAGAAGAACCTGCACGATCACCTTTAATGGTCAATTTTACATAAGGTTCACCTTCTTCATCTTCAATAAGAACTTCTGAATATCCACTAATAGCACTACCCACCTCTCCTGAACGGTATTTGATAGTATCAGTGATTAACCCATGTTCTCTGAGTTTACGCAAATCTTTTGGATTTATTTTAGCTTCGGGTATAGGCTTAAATTTAATAGGTTCATATATATCTAAAATATACCCGCTCAAATCTTCTTTTTCAAGGGTCTCCAAAAGTTTCAAAGAAGGCGTTGTTTCAAGTTGTTCTTCCGCTTCTTTCAGATAATATTCATTTTCAGAATAAAGTTCTTTGAAGAAAAAACATTTCATACCCAAATCAGAAATCATACTTTCCATTTTAGAAAGGTCTTCTGGTTTATATGAACTTATTGTATCTCTTGTTGCTTCACCAGCATATCTGTCTATTATCCCTTTATTTTCTTTTAATTGTTCTACAAATCTTTCAAGTCCTTCCATATCAGAAGTAAGATAACGGGGACTTAGTTCTTCATCTCTCAGTGTATGATAGTACTCAGAGATTACATCTGCGACTTTACACTGGTTTCTGCAGGAGTCTGTTGGAATGCTTGAAATTATGCATTCGGTAAGTCCTTCTGTTCCCTTTTTGTATTCAGTAGCATCCATATTATTAAATAATAATTAAATTTTAAATAAACAAGATAACTTTTATTCCAATACCACCGGCAATCTCTGCGAAAGACCCCTCAATAGTCTTTTAACTTCTTCCAGATCAGTTTCCATCATACCCACTCTTTTTTCCATAGGTAATATTTCAGGCATTCTTACCTGTTCTATTTTAGTCCTTAGTTCACCGCGGATTTTTTCAAAGTCATTTAAGGTTACAAGGTCTTTCAGTTTGTCTCTTAAGATTATCAGCATTTCATTAAATTCTTTATCTATCTTTTTCGGTATAGTCTCGTTTTCAAGTTCCTTAAACCTTTGCTCCATCTCTGTAAATTTACTCCCATAACTGCTAAGCAAATTGTCCTGTTCCCTGATTTTTACGTTTATTTCATTTTCAATTCTGTTGTCAAGTTCTTCAAATCTTTTTGTTAGCTTGTCTTTCAGTTTGATTTTATATTCTTCAACACTTTTTTCAATATTAATGGCTTTTTCATCAAGTCGGACCATTTCATTCTTTGTTTTTTCAGACATTTCTTTGTAGGTTTTTTCATTTCCTTCAATTCTGTTGTTGATTTCTTCAAATTCTTCAAGGTTCTGATTGAATACATTTTCAAGATTCCTTAATTTTTCTATAGATCCAAGAACAACTTTTCTCAATTCCAAATATAATTTTTTATCTTCTTCAAGACCTATACTGAAGATTTTCCAGTCCTGATAATTTTTATTAAATATATTTACATTATCTTCTATTTTTGGAAGTTTTGAACCAAGGGCTTCAACTCTTTTAATTTTTTTGTTTATTGAATTTTCCAGTTCTTTGAATTCAGAGTCTTTTTTAGCGAGGGTATTGGTGGTTTGTTTGTAGAATTCAGCCATGCGGGTTTTGGTGAACTCAACCATTTTTTTCTCTGTTGCCAGTGAACTGCTGTTCATGCTGATGACTTTTTTATTGAGTGTATTTTCAAGGTTTTTGGTTTTGGCGAGGAAATCTTTATGCAATATATCCATTTCTTTTTCAATGTCAACAATTATCTTTTTGTTATCTTTTGCTATTAATTCAAAATCTTCTATCTTGTTTTCCACTCTTTTGTTGGTTTTTTTAACAGAATTTTTAAGGTCAACCGAATCTTTTTTTACTATATTTACTTTTTTATCGGTTTCTGCAATCAATGAATTCTTTTTTTCAAGGGCTCTTAGTCTATCTTCATATAAAGCAAGCAGTTTTTCAATCTGGAAAAAATTTAATTTAAATTTTTCCTGTATCCTTGAAAGTTCATCCTTCTCCATAATATATATAATTATTATTGGTTAATTTTAAATATTGTTATACGCTATTTCTCCCTTTGCTTGTAATTACTATGGTTGTTGGGGATAGCAGGTTTGAGGAGCATACAAGCCCTTTTTCCTTAAGCACGCCAATCATAGCCATTAAAGTGTGTTTTTCTGTTCCTTTTAATTCATTTACAAGTTCTTCTGTGGAAATTACCTGTCTTTCTGCAATAAAATTAAGAATCTGTTTTTCAATTGACATAATCTATTATTAATAAATATTTATGAAGACCGAGGAAATCATTGGGTTAATGGCGCTTTTATGCGCAGTATTCCTGTTCGGAATAATCACTGAGTTGGAGCCAGTTTCCCTAACAATTTTGCTTATAATCGGAGGGCTTGTTTTTCTGGTAATTAATGTGCAGAACAATCAGGCAATTTTTGGTTGCATTGCTTTAATATTCACTCTTCTATTTTACATGTTTTATGATTCAGGAATGAATTTACAAATAACTCTTTCTGAATATTACCTGCCTTCAATTGTTGCAATCCTGATATTGGTGATTGGATTTGGTGCTGCTTATAAATTGTCGAAGTAAGAGGAAATCATTTTATGTTTTGAGATTTATACACTTAGATATTTTATCTGAAAGAAATTATTTAAAAAATAAAATAATTATTTTGATTTTTCTGCAACTTTACCAATCCACACAGTTGCAATTACTGCAAATATGGTAACAACTATTGCATAAATCCAAGGTCCCCCGGAGGAAAGTGTGCATAAAGATCCTGCTCCTTCAATTCCACACGGACCTTTAAATAATGCTCTAATTGCATCATTCCATGCAAGCGCCGCAACCAATCCAAAACCAGCAGTTATCAAAGCCGCTAATTTATCTATTACTTCTGAATTCATAAATAACAATTGTTTCTCTTTTTATTTAAAAGAAATTATCTGAAACCCGAATTTTTCTATCTCTTCTTTAGACCAGTATTTTAAATCTTTTGTTTTTCCAACATAGGTAACTTTTTTTTCAATAACTCTTCCGGTGTATTCCTTTGTGTCAGGATTCCATTCTTTCAAAACCAAAATATCCCCTTCATTGCATTCCCAGTCCGCAAGACGCAGTTCATAAGTTTTCTTTCCACCGAGAATTTTCTGGAATGGTTTAACCCAGATCTTTTTTTCTATTTTCATAAGTAAAATTACAAATTGTAATTTAAGTAAATTTGAACTTTTTTCTTATACCTAGTATTGCAAATCCATATTTTTCTATTTCTTCTTTTGTATGAAATTTCTCCATAT
>JAUWTN010000001.1 GCA_030614705.1 Candidatus Aenigmatarchaeota archaeon | reverse complement strand
CCAAATAAATAGAACTTTTTAATTCTTTAAGTTTGTTGTTTGATTTGAATTTTGAGATGTGGTAGACCAGACTCCCCGATAATCCAAAATCATTAAATAAAGCAAATAGACCAACTATGGAGAGGCACGCATAAAATAAACCATATTCTGCAGGAGAAAGATTCGAAGTCAGGACAAATCTCAATATATAGGAAATTATAGCTCCCAGTACACTGAAAAGGAATATAAATAAAGCTCCTGAAGCTGCCTTTTTCAGGTAATTTTGAGTTGCCATAATAAACTATTCTGGTTTTTTAGATGGTTTGAAAGGGTTAAATTTACATTAAATATCTTTATGAGATTATCAATAATATTAGGCACAAGACCGGAGATTATAAAAATGTCTTCGATTATCAGGAAATGCGGGGAATTAAAATTAGATTATTTTATAATCCATACAGGACAGCATTATTCTTACAATATGGATAAACTTTTTTTTGAGCAGCTTGAATTCCCAAAACCAAAATATAATCTGGATGTGGGTTCAGGAACTCACGGGGAACAAACAGGGAAAATGCTTGCTGGAATAGAGAAAATTTTGCAGAAGGAAAACCCGGATGTTGTTTTGGTTGAAGGTGATACAGACACTGTGCTTGCGGGAGCTTTGGCAGCTCATAAATTACAGATAAAAATTGGTCATGTTGAGGCTGGTTTAAGAAGTTATGACCGGAGAATGCCTGAGGAGATAAATAGGATTTTAACTGATCATTGCTCAGACCTTTTATTTCCACCAACAGAAAAATCAAAAGAAATTTTACTGGAAGAGGGATTTGATAAAAAAATAATATTTGTGACTGGAAATACGATTGTTGATGCGGTTTACCAGAATCTGGAGCTTGCCAACAAAAAAGTAAATATTTTGAAAGATTTGAGTTTAGAACAAAATGATTATCTATTAGTTACTGCGCATAGAGAAGAGAATGTTGACACAAAAGAAAATATAGAAGGAATTTTAAAAGGAGCGGAATTATTATCAGAAGAACTTAATTTACCTGTTATTTATCCTATTCACCCAAGAACAAGGAAAAGATTAGAAGAATTTAATATAATTATTCCGAAAGGAATTAATTTAATAGACCCAACAGGTTTTTTGGAATTCTTGCAACTGGAAGCAAATGCAAAATTAATTTTAACTGATTCCGGAGCAGTTCAGGAAGAAGCATGCATCCTGAAGGTTCCCTGTGTAACTTTAAGAGATAACACAGAAAGACCTGAAACAATTGATGTTGGGGGAAATATTCTTGCGGGAACTAATCCTGAAAAAATTCTTGAATGTTCAAGGATAATGCTAAATAAGGAAAGAAATTGGGAAAATCCTTTGGGTGATGGAAAAGCAGGCGATAAGATATTGAAAATAATAATAGGAGATAAAGAAGTTAATTAGATTTGAAAATATTAACTAAAAATTTAAATTAACTTTGAGGTCTTTATAACTTCAAATACTTCTGCGTATTTTCCCCAAGTCATTACACCTCGATATCGTGCTAATCCTTCAAAAGCTTTATCATATTTTGTGGTTTCCACTTGAGATTTATAACATACCAAAGCACCCATTTTCTTTTGTATTGTATTTGTTATGTATTCAACAAGTTGATAATTGGTTATGGGATGCCATACTTCATAACCCAATATTGTTTCGACAGTCCAGGGCTCTCCTTTAGCTTCTTGGTACCCTGGACCTGCAGCACCACTTAGAACTAAATCACTTATAATTTTGTGGTCTGGAAAATTCTCTTTTGTTTCATGAACAAAGATTATATTTGGTTTTTCTTTTCTAATTAAATTAATTACATCAATTTTCATCTTTCTGATAAAATCCGTAAGACCGTCAGGATACCTTAAAAATTCAACTCCACCCACACCCAGAACCTTCGCAGCTTGTTTCGCTTCTTCTTCTCTGATTTTTCCCAGTTTTTCTTTAGATATGGTCTGCCTGCCTGCTTCTCCGGATGTAGCATAAACATGCACTATTTTATATCCCTTATCTATTAATTTGGCTTCTGTACCACCACACCCAAGTTCAATATCATCAGGATGCGCTCCAAAAGACAAGACTTTTTTACCATAATTTTTAAAGTTTAAATAATAATTATGGAAACGCAGAAAATACTTGTAACTGGCGGAGCTGGATTTATCGGAACAAATCTAGTAAATGAACTGAAAAAAAGAGGACATGAAGTTATTGCTGTTGACCTTTTTAACACAGACAGGGAGAAGTACTGCAGAACAGATGTCAGGAATTTCAGGCAGTTGGAGAAAGTTTTTGATAACCGGAAATTTGATTATGTTTATCACCTTGCGGCAGAATATGGAAGGTGGAATGGAGAGGATTATTATGAAAATCTATGGCAGACAAATGTGATTGGGACCAAACATATGTTGAGATTGCAGGAGAAACTGAAATTTAAAATGATTTTTTTCTCAAGCGCAGAGGTTTACGGAGATTACGAAGGGAGAATGCTTGAGAATATAATGGTAAATAACCCAATAAAAGACACGTACCAGATGAATGATTATGCAATAACTAAATGGGCCGGGGAATTAATGTGCCTGAATTCAGCAAAGATGTTTGGAACTGAAACAGTCAGGGTCAGACCAGTAAACTGCTATGGTCCTCATGAACATTACACCCCTTATAGAGGATTTATCCCAAAATTCATATATCACGCTCTTTTTAACAAACCTTTTACTATATATAAAGGACACAAGAGAATAATTGATTATGTTGAGGATTCCTGCACTACATGGGCTAATATAATAGATAATTTCATTTCTGGAAAAGTTTACAATGTTGCGGGTAAACCTGAATGGGAGAAACCTATTGAAGACTATGCAGGTATAATCTTAAAAGCAATAGGAAAAGAGGACTCTTTAGTCACATACAAAGAAGCAGAGCCCTTTACAACAAAGATTAAGACAATTGACTGCTCAGAGGCAATTAATGACCTGAAACACGACCCAAAAATATCTCCTGAAGAAGGGATTAAAAGAACTGTGGAATGGATGAAATGGTTTTATCGGTTGAATTGAAGAGATAATTTAATAAAACCACTAATTTAAGTTTATATATAAAATTATATCCTATTATGGTAGTTAATATAAATGTTAAACTATTTGAAAGAAAAATTGTCTCTAATAATTTTAGAGATAATAATATTATAGAATAATATGGAACTGGAAAAGAGAAATATGGGTGTTAATATCGTGGATTTGGAGAAAGATATTTCAGATACAAAACAGGTTCTTGAACTTATGAAAGCCCAGATAGCAATGCTTGGGGAGCAGATACCTCTTATAGAAACTGAAGAACAGAAACCAGAGGAATTTCCAGATTATAATGAAAAAAAAGTTCTTGTAACCGGAGGAGCCGGAGCAATAGGCACGAATCTTTCAAAAAGATTGGCAGAACTCGGGGCAAAGGTAACAATTCTTGATAATCTTTCTTCTGCTTATGAATGGAATATACCAGTTCACAAAAACATAAAATTTGTAAAAGGGGATATTCTTAATGATGAGGATTTGAAAAGAGTTTTCAAGGAAAAGCCGGATTATGTATTCCATTTAGCTGCGCATTTTGCAAACCAGAATTCTGTGGACAGCCCGGAAACTGATTTGATGATAAACGGGATTGGAATTCTAAAAGTATTGCAGTATGCCAATCTAGTAAAAGTGAAAAGATTTGTTTACTCTTCTTCAGGTTGCGGGGTTTATGGACTTGATTCAAAAATGCCTTTTGAGGAACATGATATTTCTATAAAATTACACACACCTTATCAGGTAACAAAATTACTCGGTGAGTTGTACACAAACTATTTTTATAATTTATATAATCTCCCAATTGTGAACGCAAGATTCTTTAATGTTTTTGGTCCTGGAGAAGTTCCGGGAAAATACAGAAATGTAATACCCAACTTTTTTTACTGGGCAATGAACGGGAAATCACTTCCAATAACAGGAACAGGAGAGGAAACAAGAGACTGGACTTATGTGGAAGATATTGTTGATGGATTACTTACAATGGGTCTGGAAGAAAAGGCAATCGGAGAATCAATTAACCTTGGTTCTGGAAAAGAACATAAAGTAATTGATATGGCCGCTGAAGTAAACAGATTAACCACAAATAATGCAGGGATGAAACAGGTTGGTGAAAGAGATTGGGATGTTAAAAAAAGACTTTGTTCTTCAATTGAGAAGGCAAGGAGAATTCTAGGTTATGAACCAAAGACAACTTTTGAAGAAGGTCTAAAAAAAGTTCATGATTGGTTTATGGAAAATAAACATAATATAAATAAAAACGCTGAATTTTAAAATGAATATTCTTGTTGTTCAGGAGTCGGATTGGGTTGAAAAAGGACCCCACCAATCACATCATCTTTTTGAAAGATTATCTGTTAAAGGACACAAAGTAAGAGTGATAGATTTTGAAATTTCTTGGAGGTCTCATGAAAAAGAATTATTATCAAAGAGAAAGGTTTTTAAAAATCAACATAAAGCAATCAAAGATGGAAACATTACTGTGATAAGACCACCAATTGTAAAACTGCCTTTATTGGAATATTTTTCTTTAATTTATTCACACAGGAAAGAAATAAAAAAGCAGATAAAAGAATTTCATCCTGATGTGATTATTGGTTTTGGGATTCTGAATGCTAATATTGCGATTAAGTTGGCTAAGAAAAATAAAATACCTTTTGTGTATTATATAATAGACTCTTTGAATACATTAGTCCCGCAGAAATTCCTTCGGAAAATTGCAAAAGTTATTGAGCGCAGAAATATGATTGGTTCTGATAAGGTTCTGTCTATAAATGAGGGTTTGAGAGAGTATACTGCCAGAATGGGCGCAGATATAAAGAAGACAGATGTTATCAGGGCGGGAATTGATTTTGAGAGATATAATTCAAAAATTAAAGGAGATAAAATAAGGGAAGAATATGGGATTAAAGATGATGAACTTGTTTTGTTTTTCATGGGGTGGCTATATGATTTTTCCGGGTTGAAAGAAGTTGCTTCAAGTTTATTGGGACACAAAAAAATAAAAATGTTGATTGTTGGTGAGGGTGATGCTTATGAAGACCTGAAAAATATAAGGGCTCGATTTGGGGATAAAATTATCTTAACTGGAAAACAATCATTTGAGAGAATTCCTGAATTTATTTCTGCTTCAGATATCTGCTTGCTTCCGGCTTACAACAATGAAATTATGCGGGATATTGTTCCTATAAAAATGTATGAATACATGGCAATGGAGAAACCTGTTATCTCAACTAAACTTCCGGGAATTATACTTGAATTTGGAAATGACAACGGAGTAATTTATGTTGACAAACCCGAAGATGTTGTTGACAAGGTTCTGGAATTAATTAAAAAAAACAGGATTGAAATTGAAGGAAAGAAAGCGAGGAAATTTGTTGAGAAAAATAGTTGGGATGAGATTACTGATGACTTTGAAGAATATTTAGATAAAATCCTAAATAAAAAATGAGGATTTTACAAGTTGTTAATTTTTTTAAACCTTCCTGGGAATCAGGCGGTCCGGCGAGGTCTTGTTATGAGATTTCAAAAGAATTGGTCAGAAGAGGACACGAAGTAACGGTGTATACAACAGATGGTTTTAAATACAGGTTGGATGTTGCGAAGAACAAACCTGTGATGGTCGATGAAATCAAGGTTTATTATTTCAGAAACATTTCAAATTATCTGAGCCGGAATTTTGTTTTACCAATACCTTGCTATTCGCCTTTTGTTGCCAGAAAAGAAATTAAAAATTTTGATGTGATTCATATTCATGAATATAGAACCCCACTTGCGGCGATTGTGGGTCATTATGCAAGGAAGTATAAAATTCCTTATGTATTGCAACCAAGAGGTTCTATGCCAAGGTTCTCAAAATCATTACAAAAAAGAATTTTTGATGTTTTGTTTGGATATAAAATTATAAAAAATTCCAGCAAAATTATCGCTTCTTCAAAAATAGAATCTGAGCAATATGATAATGTTTTTTCCGGCAATAAAAAAGTTGTTTGCATTCCAAATGGAATTAATTTAGAGGAATACAAAAACCTTCCAAAAAAAGGTGAATTCAGGAAAAAATATAAAATAAAAAAAACTGAAAAAATAA
This sequence comes from Candidatus Aenigmatarchaeota archaeon, assembly GCA_030614705.1. Classification (GTDB taxonomy): domain Archaea; phylum Aenigmatarchaeota; class Aenigmatarchaeia; order QMZS01; family QMZS01; genus QMZS01. The sequence continues at coordinate 56,296 of JAUWTN010000001.1, read as the reverse complement.
TTCTTTATTTAGGTAGGGTGCATGAAAGGAAGGGGTTGGATTTGCTTATTGAGATATTTGCGGATTTATCCAAAAAATCAGATAATCTGAAACTTGTGATTGCGGGACCGGACGATGGTTATTTAAATAATCTAAAAAAATTGGCAAAGAATCTTAGAATAGAAAATAAAGTTTTGTTTATAGGTCCTGTATTTGAAAGAGAAAAACTCAAGGTGTATGTTGATTCAGATGTTTTTGTGTTGCCTTCAAAAGATAAATATGAATCTTTTGGGAATGTTGTTATTGAGAGTCTTGCTTGCGGGACACCAGTTATTGTTACAGATAATTGCGGTGTTTCTGAATATATCAATAAGAAGATTGGGTTTGTTGTGAAATACAACAAAGAACAGTTATCAAGGGCAATTAATTCAATTTTAATTGATGATAAGAAGAGGGAGAAAATGAGCAAGAATGCTAAAATATTTATAAGACAATTTTCTTGGGGAAATGTTGTTGAGGGAATTGAAAAAATATATAAAAATTAGTTTTTTAATTTTTCTATTAATTCAAACATCTTTTTTTTATGCAATTCAGAATTGAAAGTTTTTTTTACATCAACATAAGACAAGTCGCCCATTTTTTTAATCAATTCTCTGTTTAAATAAAATTTTTCTATTTTTTTTGCGATTGCTTCTGGTTCCCTAATAGGCAATACAAAACCCGACTTGCCATTTTTTATATATTCTGAAGACCCAACATTTTTTGTTGTAATTACAGGAATTTTATGAGACATTGCTTCAATTACCACCATCCCAAAACCATCATCTATGGAAGGAAAACAGAACAAATCCAAATCCAAATAGAAATCACTAAGATCATTATAATATCCGACGAATCTGATATTTTTTAATTTGTTTAAATATTTATCAATTACAGGCGATTTTCTTATCTCTTTTTCAGGAGATTTAATTACCAATTCTGCGTTTTTTAAGTTTAACATATCCCACGCTTTTAAGAGGTATATTAATCCTTTTCTAAGAGGATTTCCACCTATAAAACCAACTCTAAAAATTTTATCTTTCTTTTTTCTAGCATCTATTTCTTTAGAATCAAGTAATTTCATTCTACCAATTAAAGGTATTTTAAATAATTTTTCTTTTGGAAAGTTATATTTAATAAAAGAATTGTAGGTGTATTCAGAAGGAACAATTATTTTATCCGCCAGTTCGTATTCTTTTATAAATCTATCAAAATAATTTTTACTGCATTTCACAAACTTTTTATCCAGATTATTTGCTTCTTCTTCCATTAGATTTTCCTGAAATTGAATGTAAGGGCAGGGATTATCCAGTATAAACAATTTACCTTCTTTTTTTATTTTCCTTGCGGTTTCCAAAGAATAGCCGCCCCAACCACAAAGGATGTCAGTATCTTTTTTTACAAAATGACGCGCCAAAGTTCCGAATAATTTCATATCCTTTTCTATCCATTTTCTTGGGGCTCTAATTTTTAGTCCGTGTTCCAATACTTGCGTAGTCATAGGAATTATTGTGATTAATTTTGGATCTATATTTCTAAACAGGAATTTGGGCATTGAGGTTACAATACAGTTCAGATAATTTAATTTTTGCAGGCTTTCTGCAAATATAGGTGCATCAAATAAACCCCCTACAACCAAACTCACCTTCATTTTTCCGGTTTTTTTGCAATTCCGATAAGAAGTCCTGTATGTTTATAACTAAAGGATTTAGGCAGAAGACTTAAAGGAATTATCTGGGTGCTATAGTAAAATAGTTTTTTTATTGGATAAAATATAGGGTTTGATCTATCAAACAAGACATAGAGAAATAGATTATAAGGAAGTACCTTAATATTTTCTCCCCCACATTCTTTCATTTCTTTGTATATAAGTTCTGGAGAATAATCAATTTCAGGGATGCCATACCCACCAAGATTAAATTTTCTCATTTTATTTCTTAGAATGTGAACTCCATTAGGCACTGCTGAGACCACATAACCCCCGGGTTTTGTTAAATCAAACATTTTTTTTAATGCATACATTCTTTCTTTATCATCTAAGAAATGTTCCAAAGCACCTACATGAAAAACCAAATCAAATTCTTCTTTAGAATCATTGTATTTCAAAAAGTCTTTATAAATAAGTTTAATATCTAAGGTTTTTTCACTGAATTTGGAGACTTCACTTATATAATTTTTAGACCTTTCAAGAACTTCTTTTGAGCAATCCAATCCAACACAGGACACACCCTTTAGCGCAAAAGGAATCAGATGTTTACAACCCCCACAACCAAATTCAAAAATCTTTAAATTTTCTGTGTTGGGATTTATTTTTGTAGTTTTAAGAACCGTTTTCCAAAATCGAGTGAATATTTTTAATTTATTATATTCTCTTTTTTTAGAGATGTGGTGTTCATATCCCCTTTCTTTCAAATCTTCACGCCATTTATCAGCAATACTTTCAGAGGTCATAATTTAGTTTATTAAATATTTAGGGATAACTACAAAATATTTTGTTATATTTCACCTTTTTTCATCCATAAATAAATACCTTTACAGAATCTGTCAAAATCAGGACATTTTTTTTCATCTAGTAATTTAATAATTTCCTTTTTGTTTTTCAGAAGAGTTCTGGCTTCTGTTGATATGCTGGCAGACATACGCAATTTTTTGAATCCAAATTTTGATAATATATCCAAATATTCTTTGACAGATAAATATGAAAAAAGTTTTTTTTCAATCATAAAAACACCTTCACAGGAATCCGTTTCAGTGATGACTGGGAGTTTTTTGAGTTTTTCTTTGTAGGATGATTTAGGTAAAATTAAATGGTCAAATATTTTGTTCCCCCCCCAGGTTATATGATCTCCACCAGGACCAAACCAAATAGGACCAAAAGAAGCATAAAAGATACCGCCTTTTTTCAGAACTTTTTCAGAACTTTTGGTAAAAAACTGAAAATCCCGTACATGTTCCAAAACAGCATCAGAAATTATAAAATCGAAATATTCAGAATATTGTTTATTTATTTTATCAAAATCACCTTTTATAAAATGGACTTCAACACCAAATTCTTTTTTAACAATTTCTGAAATGTATTTCCATTCTTTTGGATAAGAGAATAAATCAAAAGCAATTATTTTTTTTGGTTTGAATGAAGCTAATTGAAGAATGTTTCTCCCATAACCACATCCCGGCACCAAAACAGAAGAATTTTTTATATTTGAAAATTGATTGCAGAGCTGGTATACATAGGTTTTAAACATACCACCATCGTTTAACAGAAAATTATCTATTTTATTATATACAAAATCATTATATAATGTTTTTTTTAATTTAGTTTTTAGGATAATATTGGAAATGGGACGCTGGATAGAATAACAAAACAATTTAACATTAATAGGTAACTTACCGAGAAATTTGGTTGTGAAATATAAATCTTTTTCAAGAAGTTTGAAATGTGATTTTAAGTCACCCATTTTTTAAATATACTTAAATTTATATATTGATTATATTATGAAAAAAGCTTTGATAACCGGGATTACCGGGTTTGTTGGTTCTCATTTAGCAGAATTCTTATTAAATGAAGGTGTTGCTGTTTATGGAACTGTAAGATGGAGAAGCAAGAAAGAGAATTTAGATGGTTTTGTTGATAAATTAAAAATTTCTGAAATGGATTTAAGAGATGCTCATTCCATGCAGACCCTTATAGATGAAGTAAAACCAGATTATATATTTCACTTAGCTGCGCAATCTTTTGTGCCTACTAGTTGGAATTCTCCTTCTGAAACTCTCACTACTAATATAATAGGTAATTTGAATTTACTTGAAGCTGTTAAGAAGTCAGACTGCGATCCTGTGATTCAAATAGCCGGGAGTTCAGAAGAATATGGGTTGGTTAATCCCGATGAGGTTCCAATAAAAGAGACCAATCCTTTGAGACCTTTGTCTCCATATGGGGTGAGCAAAGTGGGGCAGGAACTTCTGTCAATACAATACCATATGTCTTATGGTATAAAGACGATCGTAACAAGAGCATTTAATCATACAGGACCCAGAAGAGGAGAGTTTTTTGTTACTTCCAATTTTGCAAAACAAATCGCTGAAATTGAACAGGGTTCAAAAGAACCTGTTATGCAAGTAGGAAATTTAGAGGCCAAGAGGGATTTTACAGATGTCAGGGATGTTGTGCGCGCTTATTGGTATACAGTCAATAAATGTGAATATGGTGGGGTTTATAATATTTGTTCTGGCAAATCAGTGACGATTCAGTATATGCTTAATTTATTACTTAAAATGTCCGATAAGAAAATAGAAATAAAACAAGACCCTTCAAGAATGAGACCTTCTGATGTTGAAGTATTGCATGGTGATTGTTCTAGGTTTATGGAGAAAACCGGTTGGAAACCCGAAATTCCATTTGAAAAGACAATGAAGGATTTATTAAATTACTGGAGGGAAAAAGTTTAATCTATTTTTAGCTTAGGGTTTGTTGTGGTTTATAATAAAGAAGGTATTTTTTACATTTCTTTTGTATATTTATATTATAATTTCTTCAAGACCTTGAGTATCTGGTCAACTCTGTTTTTAATAGTGTGTTTTTTTAGTATTTCTTTTTGAGCTGCTAAACCCATTTTTTCTCGTTCTTCGTCTCTTTCTAACCAATATTTTATTTTGTCTTCCATATCATCTGCGTCTTTGTATGTTACCATATGTTTATTTTCTTTAAACAAATCTTCCATTCCACCAGCTTTATCCGTTAATAGGAACTGACCACAACCCAACACTTCATAAACTCTTAAATTTGATTTGGTTCTGTGGATTTTCATCAATTCTTGATGCATATTTATATTAATTTTACTTTTGTTCATAATCTCTGTAAATTTTTTAAATGTTAATAAATTACCACCTTTATTCAACCAAAGAAAACACTTCTCAAATTTTTTCATTTTATCGAAATAAGGTTCTCGTTCAGGACGAGTTCTTCCTACAAAAGATATATTATATTCCTTTTTTAAATTAAGATTTTTTTGTATTGCTGGAGTACAGGCATATCCCATCCATTCTGATTTAACACCCAATTCTTTATATTTAGGAATATAATCTTCTGCTGGCGTAAAAATAAAATCAAATTCTCTCATTAATTCCTCATTAAAGTGTTGAAAATCATCATTATTAATGCATATTTTTTTGCATTTTATTTGTTTTATTATTTTTGGATCAAATGGGATACCTTTCATACATATAAGAACATCAGGTTTAAATTCTTTACAGATTTTCAGTAATCGGTTGTTGATTTGTTTTGGACGGATGGGGTACTGGGGATATCCAAGGAATTCTCTTTTAATATGGCGGAAAATGGTGGCCGGGTTAATAGCTACATTATGACGACCTTCTAAAAATATTTTTGTTTCTCCCCGGGTTTTTAATTCTTCTCCTATCTGTGCACTCCATTCTTCATCACAACCTTTTAAGGATTCTGATGTTGTGTATATTATTTTCATAATAGTTTATAATTATTTTTAATACATTTTTTTAAGTCTATTATATGCATTTGCCTGTTCCCTTCATGCACAGAATCAATACAAACTTTTGTTCCATCTCGATTCCATCTCGGATGTAAATCACATCTCATTTCACTCCAATCCCATCGTTCGTTCTCGCTATATTTTTTGTTGGGTAGAGAATAAAATTTTCCCAACAGCATTTTTTTCTTTGTTTCAAAATTATAAAGAATTAATTTTCGGTAATTTTTTTTATCCGGGTATGAATCAGTCAATATCCAGTTTCCATCTGGTGAAAAAGAGCAATGACCATCTTCGTCATCAAATAATTTCTCTGCTTTTTTGGTTTTATCAGTAAAATAAATATACCCGCTGTTGCTTATTTTCTTTTTCATATTTGGCAATAGGTGGTGGTATATTTTAAATGCTATTTTTGAAATTTTATTTGTCATTATTTTATTCTGTCTTAGACGCAGTATTCTGTTAGGTAAGCACCCCCAACACAATAGGTTTTTTGAGTTTCTCCAATAATGATGAGTATAATTCCCACCATCCGCTAAAAGGGAAATATCAGAGCCTTCCAAATTTGAAGTAAGCAAACGGGTATATGTAGTTTCATCTTTTAACTGCCATCTGTGAAAGAAACAAAATCTAGACCCATCGCGATTGAAACCAATATGATTTACCCAATTATCAGTATTTTCCATTGAACTTACATGATTTAAGTTATGGAGTTTATCTATTGAAATAATTAATTTATATTTTCCGGTTCTTAAATTCAAAATAAAGATTCCATCTTTTTTTGGCGCAGTCTCATTGCAGTGAATATCAGGAACGCCCGCGTATCCATAGCTTCTTCTTGTGCGACATAGTCTGGAAAAATTTAAAGTAAGCGCATATTTTCCATTGGGGTGGATGGCGTAAATAGGCAAAGGTAATATTTTCTTCTTTTTATTTTTCACATTCAATATAACACTTACAAATTTGTTGTTTTGCAGGTCATTATAAATGATTTGGTTGTTATATCCAGGAGGCAACCATTGCAACATACAACCCTGTTGCCAGTTCCAGGCTTTTGTTTCTCCAAGTTTTTTAAATTTATTATTTTTCTTTAAATCAATTAATCCAATTGTTGCTTTATCATTGGAATCTGGCAGACGGTCAATAAAGTCAGTTTCCAAACCCAACATATATCTGCCTGATATATCCCACGGAGATTTATCATAGTATCCAAAGAAGTGATGTTTTGGACCAAAGGTTGCGGGTTGGACTGAAATATTATTGGCAATCTCGAAGTTTTTCATAATTTTTTTATTATCAAAGTAGCATAACCTACCGAGAATGCTCGCAATAGTGAGCTGTAATTGATTATTTTACAATTATTTGCCATAAAATATAGAATCATTGAGTGAGGATCCACTGAATTGCAGGCATCAGAGTCACCGCCATAATCAACAAAACTTTCTGGAGAGAATAATTCATAGTTTGGCTCCAATTTTTGTAGTCTTAAATTATTTTTAAAGTTTTTTTTATTAATTAAGAATTGAATTATATGGAATAATCTGAGCGGAAATATCCAAGATGCCCTGAAAACTAAATTTTCTCTTACAGGTATTGAGCATTTACTAACTTTTTCTTTCCAATTAAGTTCCCTGTAAGGTCTAACTCCAAGACCTTTTGAAACCCAAGGTCTCACCCACCAAGCCATATTAAATAATATAAACCCTCCTTTTTTTACAACTCTCAACATTTCTTTTAATGCAAAGTTTATATCTGGAATGTGTTCAAAAGTAACTCTTGTAAAAATAGCATCAAAATATTCATCTTTAAAAGGATATTTTTTACCATCTTCTATTATAAAATAAGGTTTATGGTATGATTTACTTAAGGATTCTGCCACATCTATTCCAGTATAATCTTCAACCACATCTTGACACATACCATTTCCACTTCCTATTTCCAAAACTCTTTTTTTAGATAACCCAAATTTTTTTATGAAATTTATTATATCAAAATTTGCAGCTGCAAGGTCTTTGACTGAACCTGTGCCACGGGCTTCTTTTTCATAGAAATTTTTATAATTTGTTTTCATAATTTATTATTTTGTTAAACATAAGAGAGATTACAATGCTTTAATTATTCCATTAACTTCTTCATCAAGACTCCATTTAGAAACAAGTTTAATGGATTCTTCACCCATTTTTTTGATTAATTTTGGGTTTTTTATAAGTTTTGTTAGATGGGCGGACAGGGCTTTAATATCACCTACAGGGTAAATAAACCCATTTAATTCATTTTTAACTAAATCATAACCCGTACCAACTTTATCTGTTGTTATTATAGGCAAACTAAAATTCATAGCTTCATTCATAGCTTTTGGCGAAGGGTCATATTCAGAAGGAAGCACGAAAATATCTGCAATTGAATAAAACTCAGGTAATTTTGAATGTTCTTTAAAACCCACGAAGTAAACTTGATTGATATTTTTTCTTTTTACATATTTTTCAAGTTCTTGTTTTTGCGAACCATCACCAATAAACACTAAAGAAGCATTCAGGTTTTTTGGCAAAGTTTCATACGCTTTGATTAAATCCATAAATCTCTTTCTTGGAATTAATTGAGCCGCAGACAGGATAATTATGGATTTTTCAGGCAATCCATATGTTTTTTTAATCTTCTTTTTTACTTTTTTTAATTCAAGTGCTTTTTTCTGAAAAAATTTATTATCCACAGCGCAGGGGTGAAAAAATAATTTTTCTTCAGGAACTCCGTAATATTGGTAATATTTTTTGTTTAGAGTGTAAGTATATAAAAAACCACGAATTGTTTTAAACAAACCAGAAATTATAGTTTTTTTAATAATTTTATTGGTGGATGATTCTTTCTTGAGCAAATCCACTTCCCCTCTAAATAAGATTGGTGTTTTGGTCAACCAACTTCCAAAAAAAGCAAGCCATGTTGTAACTGAAAAATATCCAAAAACCAAAATACCATCATATTTTTCTTTATTTAGTTCGTTTATTATTCCTGTGTTTATCAGACCAAAGAAAGTAGAAGGGTTTGGTTTTGGGCTGTAATTTTTAAATAATTTATAATTATAACCTTTCAACAATGAAGCGTCATCCTCAATGTTTGAACAAAAATAAACCGTTAAATCAATCTTTGGATGTTTTGCCAGTGTTCGAAACAGAGGGCAGAGGTAAGGAAATGGGTTGGCCACCAACACAGCAAATTTTTTCATGTTTTAATACCTTTGCATGAAAAAACGCAAGGGAGACCTAAAAAAGAATCCTGATAGTGGAGTTTGGGCTCATTTTCAATTTTAATTAAGTTTATATTGACCTCTTTCGAAATCTTTTTTAAATTTTTTAATGTGACAAAATAATCCTGTTTTGTATTAAGAAGATATTTTTTTAGAGTGCCTAATATAAGCACGTTAGGCATAAAAAGAGATTCTCTAATATCTAACTTTTTAATCCCTAAAAATAATTTTTGCAGATAATATCCCGGGCCGTGATTCCAGAACATCAAAAGTATTCCATCTTTTTTAAGTAATTTGGAAAAAATATATAATGCTTTTTTTTCGTCAATATACTGGATTACGCTGTTGCACATAATTACATCAAAACTTGCGGGCTGAAAACGTTCCAATAAGTTTTCATAGGATTCATTTAAAAATTTACAATTTTTGATTTTCTTATCCCGCATATATTTAATAGCAAGATTCAAATCTTTTTCTTTGATATCAACACCAATCACTTTTGCTTTAGGATTTAAATTTGCTGCCGCAAAACACCATTCACCCGGACCGCAACCAACATCAAGAACATTTTTTTTATTTATTACACCATATTTTTTCAGGGATTTCATGTAAGGTTTAGTGCCTATTGAGAGTCTGCCATTTATATAGTTATCCCATTTAGTTTTAGCGTGTTTATCTCGTTTGTTAGATGAGTTATTCATATAACTATATCCGATTATAAAAATACTTTATAGCTTCTCGATTATCTTTACATAATTTTAATCTTTGATTCTGTTTCACCCCGTTTAGCATATCCACCCAAAAATCATAGTTTAAGGGCATGAAATTTCCTATATGGGTCATGTAGCTATGGACTCTGTTTTGTTTCAATGATTTTCCTGAATATAGATTGATAAAAGGATTTCTTGGGATAATAAACATTTTTACAAACTCCTTTATTTTCCATTTAAAAGGACCGTAATTTTTGTAAAGTCCTGTTAGGGAATATTCTTTGCTTGCAAGTCCAAGACTGGCTCTTGGTAAAAATTCCAGATAATCTGAATTTATATATTTATAAATATGTTTTTTATATCCAAACTTTTTTTGACCAATTATGTATTTTACCCCATACTCAGATAATATCTTATCGGTAATCCCCTTTTCCCAGATATTATAAGCTGGAACAAATAGTTCTGGGAAATCAAGGTTTAAGTAATCAAATATCTTTGCGCTTTTTTCTATATGTTCTCTTTGTATTTTTTCAGGAACTGGTTTATTGATATCAAGACAATAAAATTCCCCCGGATGATTGGTTTTATATTCATGTGTAAGACCATGAGAACCAATTTCGAGATATTTTTTATTTTTTTTAAAGAGTTCTGTTAATTCATCCAGATATTCTAAAGGAGTTCCAACACTAGAGATATTTTTTTTATCAAGATATTTCATTGTGAAGCAGATGGGAATTTTTATGTTGAATTTTTTTGCAATTTTTAATATTGTGTCATAGGTCTCTAAAGTTATTTTACTGTTTTTATCTCCTTTCACTGCAAAATCAAAACCACCGTCGTCAATTACAAAGAAGAATGGATAAGACCCTTTAATATTTTTTAAGTGCATAAATATTTAGATAATCTTCTATTAATCCTTTGTTTTTATCCTATAATTTAACAAAAAAACTTTAGAGACTCAATGAATGTAAAATAAATGCCTAAAAAATTTGAAATAAGTGTTAAAATCATTCATTATTTTACTTTTTTATAAATGAAAAAATCAGGGCGGTCTTTATAATAAGGATTCTTTATTTTTTTAATTAATTTCCATTCAGGAAACTTAATTTTAATCCATTCTGCGAACTTTCTATATTTTATATGGTTTTCTGCTGTTGTGTTAATATCTGAAGAATAAATAATAACAAATTTATTTGAAGTTGAAAATAAGTGGTTCATATAATTCTCAAATATTTCTTTTTCAACCAGATGATAAATTGTGTCTAATGATAAAGTGAGTTCTGTTTTAAATATTGAATGGTTGTCGCTGAAACAATTTGAATCATACAGGAAAAAACTTTTTGTTTTGTCTTTCTTAAAAAAATCCATATTGGTTTTTATTGCAGTTTCTGAAATATCCAAACCAATATAATTAGGAAAATTAAATAAATTTATTTGATGACTGTCGCCGCACCCAAATTCCATAACTGAATTAATTTTATTATTTTTTACAAATGAATTTAAGACTTTGGCTTTAAATTCAGCAAGTTTTCCGTATGAACCTGTGCCTGAATTTCCTTTTTTATTATATCTATTTTTCCAGTATTTTTTAGAGCCTTTAAAAATAATTCTATTTTTCCATTTTATCAAAGTATCAAAAAATGGAATTTTTTGGATAATATTTTTAATTTTCACCATAATAGTTTTATTAATTTTTTATATAATTCTTCCATTTTTCTAGCATTTTTGTTCCAGTCTTCATCTTTTTCAATAATTTTACGATTTATTTTGTAAAATTTGTTTTTTATTTCAGGATGTTTAAAGCAATAAATTATCTTTTCTGCAATATCTTTTGGATTTTCAGGTTCAACAAAAAGAGCATTTTTTTTGTTTTTAAGATATTGTTGATATACTTCAATGTTGCTTACAATAGGAATAGTTCCGCAAGCCATCCCTTCCATTAAGCTGCATGCAAACTGATCTGTTTTTGTAAGTGAAACAAATATATCTGCCAGATTCAAATATACACACATCTCTTTTGTATTTATGTGTTTTTGAATAAATATAATCTTATCTGAAACCCTCAATTTTGATGATAGATTTTTCATTTTGTTTTCATATTCTTTGGAACCCCCACCTCTTAATATTATTAATTTAGTATTTGGATATTTTTTAGTGAGGTAAGGTATTACTTTGATTAAATATTTTATTCCATATTTTGGGTCCATGTGGCGGGCACTTAAAATAATTTTTGTATTTTTTTGTATTTTTAGGTTTTCTCTTAATTTTTCCACTTCTTGTTTATAACCTCTTTTGAAAATAGTTGGGTCTATACCCCAAGGAATTCTTTGGATTTTATCTTCAGGCACACAAAAGGATTTGATTAAATAATTTTTCATAAATTCTGCTTTTGGTGTTGCCATTGGAATTATCAAGTCAGCTTTTTTCAAAGCATATCTTGTAAAAAAATCAAAAACTTTTGAGTTTTTTGGTTCAACCAGAACATCACTGCCCCACACAGAAACAATCAAAGGATGAAAACCTGATAGAGCTCCTAGAAAACCATAGGTGGTTGCATAATGGGAATGAATTATGTCGGGTTTTATTTTGTTAATTATTTTTTTTATTTGTAAGCAATATCCGAAGAAATTAAGATGCCTGTTGTTGGTATAATTTTTTAATATGTGGAATTTTGAAGATTTATATTTATAAGAAATATTGCTAACTAAATGCACTTCATGACCTCTGTCAACAAAATAATTTATCCATCTCTTGGTATGGATGCTGCTCCCGTTAGCGCAGAGACATATTTTCATTCTAAATTATAATATTTTAAACAAAAAGAAACCCTTATTGCTTAGTTTTTCTTCAACTCTGAATTTTCCAGAGCCAAATATCTCCTGTATTTTTAAGTTAGTTTGATTTAAACCAAAGTCCTTAACACACCCACCATCAAGTATTAGATAAGAATATTTATATTTTTTTAGAAACGCATGGTTATTATTCAAAGTGTCATTTAATGCTAATTTTTGATAATCTTCGATTTCTTTAATCCAGGGATAATCCATTTTATCCACACCTATAACCGTCTTTGGGTTTTTGCATAAGCTATAAATCAAAGTATTTGGAGGAAGTTCTTTTAATCCAACATAACCCTGAATTTGTTCATTGGAAGACCATCCAACACCAGAGGGCCATTGCGATGTCTGGACAATATATTTTGGATAAGCGGAAGTAATTAAAATTCCGGCAAATATCAAAGAGATTATTATGTAAGAAATTGCTTTATCTTTTTTTGTTGAGTTATAAATCAAAATTATTCCCCAGGCAACTAAAATTACAACTGGTATTGCAAAGAATACCCAGAATCTGTGTGGCATTAATTTAAAAGGAAGAGCATTTCCTTCAACACCAAGGAATCCAATAATCAGCCATAATAAAGAGACCAGCAGATATTTGTTGCGCGGGCTGGTTAATTTCTTTCGCTGATATAGCAACACAATGATGGAGAATAATAATAACACAAAAATCACAGGACCCAACCCTGTTGCCTGATCCATTTTTGAAACATTGGGCGCAATTACGAAATCCTGCAATCCATAAACAAGACCTCCTGAAGTATCTGCAGTTGTTCCGCCAACAAAGAAATCTTTTTTAATGAAACCCATTCTTTCTCCAGCGTCATCCCAACCTCTGAAACCTATTTCAGGCAACCAATAAATTGATACAGCAAGAATTAACCCGAGAAATCCCGCAAGAAATAAATATTTTATTTCTTTACTTTTGAATATTTTGATTGGATTGTGAGTTTTAGAATTTAATAAACTGGCGACAAATTCAACTAAAAAATAGCACCCAAAGAACATCATAAAGATTGCTGCTGTTGAGGATTGGGTTATTAAAATTGCGGATATTGTTAAAATACTTGTTACCAACCATTTTTTCTTTTCCCCATTCTTCATTTTTTCAATGGAATATAAAGCAGGGAACCAAAGAACTAAAGCAAGTGTCTGCGCCCAGATAAAATGATTCATAAAACAGGGAAGAACCGCAAACAAAAAAGTTCCGGTCAAGGCAGTATTATCGGATTGGGTAAATCTTCTCAACCAGATATAAATAAAAGGAAGACCTAAAGTGATGAGTAAAACATTGAAAAATTTCAAGACCCATTGCACGGATTCTGGGTGGACTTGATGCAACACACCCATCATAGTAGAATAAAAAGGAGGGTATGGTTCAAGGTAATGCATTGGAAAATGGTCTGGTTGAATATATGTATGTTCAATTGAAACATATTTTGCGGCTTCAGCGTGTATCCAAGGATCATCATCTTCAAGATAAGGATATCCAAAAGCCCCTGTAAGGTACACATAGAAAAATATTAGAGTTATTAATCCAACAACAATATAATTTTTATAAGCAATATTTGAAAAGTTTAATTTTAACTTATTCTGTTTTATTTTTTCACCCAGAGAATATAAAGGAATTATAAGAGAGATGATTAAAAACGCCGGCCAAATTAAACCACGAATTGCGTTTAATGGAATACATAACAACACAAAAGAACCCAAACCCAAACCCAAAATAAATATAATTTCTTCCAAAATATCCTTAAATTCTTCCAATTTTAATAATTTTTTTACTGAATACCCCAAACCAAAAATAACTGTGAAGAAGTAAATTATAGTCAGGATTTCCATTATTAAATCTTATAAAAATTAAACTATTGTTGTAAATAGATTATAAATATGGGTGTGTCAAAGAAAAGAGTTATTGCATTAATTCCGACTAAAAACGAAGAAGAAAGTATAAAAAAAGTAATAACTCAGGTAAAACCTTGGGTGGATAAAATTCTTATTGTTGATGGATATTCAAAAGATAAAACTGTGAAAATAGCAAAAAATGAGGGTGTTGAAATCTTGTTTCAGGAAGGCAAAGGCAAAGGCATGGGTTTCCAGACTTTCCTGAAAAAATATCCAATTAAAAAAGACGAATTTTATGTAATGCTTGATGGGGATGCAAGTTATCCCGCAAAAGATATACCAATATTTTTGGAGAATCTAAAAGAATATGAAATAGTTTCAGGAAAAAGGAAAGGAGTAAGATTTAAATTGAAAAATATAGTCCATTTTATAGGAAATAAAATTATCAGTTTATTGGGATTTTTGTTGTATGGAAAATATATTGATATTTGCACGGGTATGTGGGGTTTTAGAGGGGATGTTTTGAAAAGTATGAAAATTTCCGCAAAGGGTTTTGAACTTGAAGCGGATTTATTTATGAATATGCGCAGGTTAAACTTAAAATCAAAAGAAATTTTGATTGATTATTTTCCAAGAATTGGGGAAGAAAAACTTAAAGAATCAGATGGGTTTAGAATTATTTATTTTTTAATCAGGAAGAAATTTATAAATTAAACAGAATTTTTTTATTTAACTTTCAGCCAGCATAATAGTCCAATTCCTCCAAGAATATAATCTTCAACCATAATCCCCAAGGAGAAAGCAATTGCCAATTCCGGAGAGATTCCAAAAGTTGATAAGAGCAAAACTGCGGCAGCTTCTCTTGTACCTATACCCGAAATTGAAATAGGAATTAACTGAACTAAAATCAGCACAGGCATGATTAAACAAATTGAAATATAAGATAAGTTTAATCCAAATGCAAGAGACAAAAACCAAAACTGAATAAAACAACCAAACCAGGCAAGGACACTTAACAGAAAATTAATAATTATTTTATTTTTATTCAATTTGTTAAAGTTTTCATAAAAAATATTAATATTTTCTCCGGCAATACCCTTAAATTTTTTAGGAACCAAAACTTTGTAAAAAGGCATACCAATTTTTTTAATTAATTTTTCATTTCTTAAAATAAGTATTCCTATGATAAAAAATACGAAGAATAATAGGAATAGATAACTTAAATTAGCTAGATGTGTTTTGTTTGAGAATAATATGAAAACCGAAAATATTCCGAGAATAAATAGAACGAAAATATCATTAAGACGGTCAACCAGAATGGTGAGAAAACTTTTTCCAGGTTTTGATTTGAGAAATTTTACTTTTGTAAAATCACCAACTTTTCCTGGAGTTAACATTCCAATACCAAATCCTGCAACCCATGCGAATACACCTTCAGACAAACTAATTTTATCTTTTTTATCTATGAGCAATAACCATTTTATAACTTTTACAAAAACTACAGGAATAATAAGCAAAAGAGATATCAGCAGATAAGTATAATTCATTGATTTGAAAGAATCCAATAAAAGATTTAAATTAATTGTTGACATTAAATAGATAAATATACCTATACCGATTAACCCAAATAATCTGAAATAGTTTTTCATAATATATCTACTTTCAAATAACCGAATGATTTTATTAATTAATTTAGTTTCTTTTGTCAATTAAATCAGTTTAACGCCTTTTTGGATTTTAGATAAACTCCAAATATTTAGATAACTTAAAAACTTATTTCAAATAGTAAGATGGAGAAGCACATTCTGATTGGTGGCGAAGCCGGAAAAGGAATCGCCAAAACCACTCTCCTGATAAGCGAAGTTTTTACAAATGCGGGATATTATGTGTTTAATTATAGGGAATATCAATCTTTGATAAAAGGTGGATTTAATTTTAATGTTCTTAAAATATCCGATAACCCGGTTTATTCTCATGACAATTCTTATGATGTGATTTTTGCTTTAAATCAGGATCTAATTGACAGGCATGAAAACGATTTAAAAGAAGGCGGATTTATTTTGGGAGACAAGAATCTGAAAGGAAAAAATCTGATTGGCATTGATGTGCAGGCTCACCTTGAGAAATTAGGCGCATCCGCAAAATTAGGAAATGATATATTAATAGGAGCTTTGGCAAAAATTATTGGTTTGCCTGTTGAACCTGTGGTTAAAGTGGTAAAGGGAGCATTTAAGAAAAAGATAGATTTGCTTGAAGAATCTATAATTGAGGGTTATAATTGCGTTGAAAAGAAAATGGAACTGGATAATCCTGATGGAAAACCTAAATATTTTATAACCGGTAATGAAGCAATTTCAATGGGTGCAATTACTTCAGGAATTGATATGTACGTTGCTTACCCAATAACTCCTGCAACACCGGTCCTTCATGAACTAGCATCAAAACAGGTGGAGCATGATTTTATAGTTGTTCAGCCTGAAAATGAAATTGCTGTTGCCTGTTCTGCATTAGGGGCAAGTTATGCCGGAGCGAATACGATGATAGGAACTTCAGGAGCTGGATTTGCTTTAATGACAGAAGCTCTTAGTTTGCAGGGAATGTCCGAAGTCCCTTTAGTGGTGTATCTTAGCCAGAGAACCGGACCTGCTTCAGGAGTCCCAACTTACAATTCACAGGGAGATTTGAAATTTGCGGTAAATGTGGGGCACGGCGAATTTGTCCGCGTTGTTGTTGCTCCTGGTGACGCAAAGGAATGTTTTTACAGGACAATTGAGGCTTTCCATTTGGCTTCAAAATACAGAGTGCTTGTAATGATTCTTGGTGACAAGCATGTGGGAGAAAGCAATTATAGTTTTGATGATTTTGAAGAACCAAAAATTAAACCAAGCCGTTACATCACAGAACCCTGCGAAGATTACAAGAGTTATTTAATAACTGAAAATGGAGTTTCTCCAAGATCTGTTCCCGGACAGGGCGCTGTTGTGAGGGCTACAAGTTATGAACACAATGAATACGGGTACACAACTGAGAAAGCCGACGAAGTAATTAAAATGAATGATAAGAGATTAAAGAAATTGGATGATTTGAAAGAAGAGATAATGGATTTGGTTCCGGTATATCTTCATGGACAGGGAAAGAAATTGATTGTTGGATGGGGTTCAACAAAAGGTGCAATAGTTGATGCATTGAAAGATTTGCCGGATTTCAGATTCTTGCAGGTTTCTTATATATCGCCTTTCCCAGCAGAGGAAGTGAAGAGAGAAATTGAGAATTCTGATGAAGTTATACTTATTGAAAACAATGCAACTGGATTGCTTGGAGATATAATTGCTGAGCAGACAGGAAAGATTATAAATAAAAAAGTTTTAAAATATGATGGAAGACCATTCACATCTGAAGAGATTGTTGAAAGGGTCAATAAGGTAGTAAAATGAAAGCAGAAGATTTAAATACAGGGGAAAAATCAACGTGGTGCCCGGGTTGCACAGACTTTGGAATTTTAACTTCAGTCAAGCAGGCAATAACAAATCTTGTGAATGATGAAAAAGTGAAACGCGAGAATATTGTTGGAGTCAGCGGTGTTGGTTGTTTTGATAAAATTTATGATTATCTGAATATTAATTTTTTCCACACTTTGCATGGAAGATCTTTACCAACAATGTTTGGAATAAAATTAGGAAACCCTGAATTGAAAATTATAGGTTTTGGGGGAGATGGTTCAACTTACGCTGAGGGAATGGCTCATGTGGTGCATTCCTGCAGATACAATGAAGACACAACATTTCTTGTTTTTGACAACCAAATGTTTTCTTTGACAACAGGACAGGCAACGCCTGTAAGCGAGAAAGGTCTGGTTACACCTTCAACACCTTTGGGAGTTCACGAAAAACCAGTTAATCCTTTAGCGCTTACTATGACCTGCGGAGCGAGTTTTATTTCAAGAGGTTTTGCTTTGGATATTCCAAACCTGACAAAATTAATTGAAGCAGCAGTTATGCATAAAGGATTCTCATTTGTGGAAATTCTTCAGCCATGCATTTCTTATCACAACACAACACAATTTATTAGGGAGCATATCTACAAGCTTGAAAATCATAATACAGGAAATTATGAAGATGCGATGAAGAAAGCTTTGGAGTGGGATTATTGCCAAAATGAAAATTCAAAAATTCCAACAGGTATTTTTTATGAAACCAATAAACCAATTTATGAAGACCAGTGGCCCCACATGAAAAAATGGCACACAGTTAAACGGAACCCAGATTTCAGAAAAATTTTGTCAGAATTTAAAAAATAATAAATAAAACAAAAGTATTTTAATTATGCTTGAACCGGAATATTATTTAGGTATTGATGCGGGAGTAACAAAGACGGCTGTATTTGTGGTTAATTCAAAAGGAAAAAAGGTATTTGAAACAAGAAAAGATAATTTATCTCACAGGCATTTGACAGAAAAACAATTTGTAAATACTCTTGATGAAATTGCTTTGTCTATTAAATTCAATCTTAAATTTTCATGTTTTGCTTTTGCGGGAATGGATACAGAAGAGGAAGAAAAGAAAATTGTAAAAATGATTAAAAAAAGCAAATTTGGTAAAATGATTAAATCAGATTTTATTGTTGTAAATGATATAGAAACCGTATTGCCTTCTATTGATGCGGAAAATGGGGCTGTTGCAATTGCGGGGACAGGTTCCGCTTTTTTTGCAGTAAACAAAAACAAAACTGTTAAGGCAAGCGGTGTGGGTTATTTGCTGGCTGATGATGGCTCGGGTTATTTTATTGGACTTAAGGTTTTGAGAGCGGTAGTAAAATCCAATGACGGCAGAGGCAAGAAAACAATTCTTGAAAAGATGGTTTTTAATAAATTAAAGATAAAAAGCGTGGAAGACCTGGTGGATTATATTTATACTGGAAATTTAAAGAAAAAAGTTGCGGGATTTGCGCCTTTAACAGAAAAAGCCCTTGAAAAAAAAGACAAAATTGCGAGAGAGATACTCAGTTCAGCAGTTGATGAAATTGAGTGTGGACTTAAGGCTGTTGTGAAAAGAGCAGGACTTAAGGGAAGTTTTAAAATTGCTTTGACTGGAAGCGTTTTCACCAATAAATTTATAATGAAAAATCTGAACCCGAGAATTAAAAAACTTTTTCCAAAAGCGGAGATTTGCATTGTCAAAAACTCGGCGATTGGAGCGGCGAAACTCGCAATAAAAGGAAGTAAGTAAAAATAAGTCTTAACAAAAATTCAATTATTTAAAATTTTAGATTACAATATTTTATGTCAGATACAGCACTTAAGAATAGTGAAACAAAAACCATTGAACAGGTTTACTCGGATTTTTTAGAAAATCCTACTAATTATATTAATAATCAGGAACTTCATGATTGTAGAAGAGGTGTTCATCATTATTGGATAACTGACCCATTTTATCAGAAGGGCTATAGTTTTGAGGTGAAGTTAGACCCTGAAATTTTTGACTGCACCCCTGAAGAATTTATCACTTTTTTTGGAAAAACCCTCCAGTTGATAAACAAAGTCTCAGAAAATGAAATACCTTTCCAATATGCTGAAGTATTGGGTAGTACGAATTTTAAACAGGCTGAGGGTAAAGATGATAAGAGGAAATTTTTTCTTGTGCCAAAAATAATAAAAGGCAATGAATCTTTAATAGAGATAAGAAAAAGAACAAAATTTTCAGACAATTCTTTTTATGTGTATAATTTAGAAGGAGCATACCTATCAAATTTTCTTTTGGATAACTGGTTTGAAATAAAAGACCAGGGTTATTCAATAATTACTAAATAAGGTAATTATGTGGCAACTTGAAAAGATAAATAAACTTGAACCAGACATAAGAACTTTGTTTGATATCAAGGAAGTTGTTTATGATAAACCCTGGCTTAAGAACCAGAAAGACAAAAATTTGTATTTTATGTACAGGAATATTTTTAAGGAAGAGGATAAAAATAAAATAGAAAAATCTGGTTTGAGATATGATGTTACTGTAATACCGCCGGGAATGCTCGGATGTGAATTTACTAAGACTGTTGGACATTACCATGAAATTGCGGTCGAAGATTTATCTTATCCTGAAGTTTATCAGGTTTTGAAAGGCGAAGCAATTTTTTTAATTCAGAAAATTGATTTTGACACAAACAAAATAATTGATGTGTGTTTTTCAAGATGT
The DNA here is from genome assembly GCA_030614705.1 of Candidatus Aenigmatarchaeota archaeon. Lineage (GTDB taxonomy): Archaea > Aenigmatarchaeota > Aenigmatarchaeia > QMZS01 > QMZS01 > QMZS01. The sequence goes on along the minus strand of JAUWTN010000001.1, from coordinate 35,953 downwards.
TCTGTCGGAGATGTTTTTGTGATTCCACCAAATTATGGTCATATTACAATCAACCATTCCAACCAGGAACTTGTTATGTCCAACTGGGTTGCGTCAAATTTTAAATCAGTTTACCATTCCATAAAATATATGGGCGGCGCATGCCATTTTTTTCTTAATGAAGGTTGGGTAAAAAATAACAGGTATCCTTTGGTTCCGGATCTCAGAGAACTCCAGGGAAAAAATATGGAAGATATGTACTCGCTTATAAAAACTCCTGAAAAACTGGAATTTCTAAAAAATCCAAAAATAGAATCAGGAATTTAATATCAGTTAAGATTTTTCAAAACCCTTAATAAAACCAGATTTTAGTGTTTGTTAAGATTATTCAAAATAGTTTATGGCAACGGAGTCTAAAAAAGGTCAATCAAAAAAACAGGAATCAAAATCAATAAGACAACCAATTGTCACGGTTCTTGGGCATGTAGACCACGGGAAAACAACTTTACTGGATTATCTGAGAAAGACTGTTGTTGCAAAAAGAGAGGCCGGAAATATAACACAGGAAATCGGAGCAACAGACATTCCAATGTCAGTGATTTTTGATATTGCTTCTGAATATCTTGAACCAATTAGAAATCAGGTAAAAATACCAGGATTGTTATTTATAGATACTCCAGGTCATCTTGCATTTAGCGCAATGAGAGAAAAAGGAGGGGCAATTGCGGATTTGGCAATTCTGATTATAGATATTACTGAGGGATTAAAACCCCAGACCGAAGAAAGTTTAAATATTCTAAAAAAATGCAAAACACCTTTTGTAATTGCTTTGACAAAAGTTGACAGACTGTGGGGGTGGAGAAATGAAAGCAAGGATTTTTCAGTTAATATCAAAGAACAACAGGAGAGAACAAAACAGGATTTTGATGAAAGGTTTTATAGGATACAGGGTGAACTTTCAACTTTAGGGTTTAATGCAGAATTATTTTATGAGGTGAAAGATTTTACAAAAGAAATTTCAATGGTTCCATGTTCGGGCATAACGGGTGAAGGCGTGCAAAATCTGTTTGCTGTTTTAATTGGTCTTTCGCAGAAATTTTTAATAGATAAATTGCAATTATCCGATGTTGGAAAAGGAGTCATACTTGAATTAAAAAAAGATGAGAAATTAGGTTCCAATGTGGATGTGATTTTATATGACGGGACTCTGAAAGTTGGGGACGAAGTGATGGTGGAATTAGAGAAACCTATTTATGTTAAAATAAGAGCTTTGCTTGAGCCAGCTTCATTGCAGGATATCAGAGCAGAAAAAAAGTTTGTGGCAGTCAAGGAAATAAAAGCGGCTGCGGGAATAAAAGTTATAGGGAAAAATATTGATACTGCTTTTGCGGGTGCTAATTTCACGGTTTTCAGATCAGAGGAAGAAAAAATGAAATTGCTGGATGAGCTTGAAGAAGAACAGACTTCAAATGAGGTGGATAAATCGATAGATGGAATTATTTTGAGGACTTCAAATATCGGAGGTTTGGAAGCGTTGATGAATTTGTTTTGCAAATCCTGTATAAGAAGAGCAAAAGTAGGCGCTCCGATTAAAGAAGATTTAGTGATGCTCGAAAATGCCACCCCCAAAAACAAAGTGCTGATCTGTTTTAATGTTGAAAATACTTTTGAAGATTTGGCGCTCAATAAAAACATAAAAGTTATTCAGGGAAATGTAATTTATAAATTATTCGAAGAGTATGAAGAATGGGTGAATAAATTGGAAGAGGCAGAACAAGCTGATAAGAAGCAGAAAATGAAAAAAATAGTTAAGATAAAATTATTGCCCGGGCGTGTTTTCAGGAAGAATAATCCGGCTATAATTGGGGTTGAGGTTCTTGCGGGAAATTTGGTAACCGAAGCAAAACTAATAAATTCAGAAGGCAAGGTTGTCGGCACCGCCAATCAAATTCAGAAAGAAGGCAAACATTTGAAAGTGCTTGAAAAAGAAGAACAGGCAGCAGTGTCCTTTAACGGAGTTACAATTGGCAGGCAGGTAAAAGAGGGTGAAATACTTTATTCTCTTATATCAAAGGATGATTATCGTGAATTAATAAAATGCGATGAAACTGACCTTGAATTGCTGGAGGAGATAAAAGGAATTCTAGGATATATGTAATTTAAGGTATTATCCTTTATTCCAGAATATTCTCTCTCTATTTTAAATTAAATTTTAACAAATTATGGGAAGGTAGCTCAGGCTGGGAGAGCGCACGGTTGAAGACCGTGATGTCGTGGGTACTCTTTTCTCTGAAATATTTTGAAAAGAAGCCGCAATCAAATCCCACTCTTCCCACTTAATTTTATTTTACGGTCAATATTGCCAAATTCTGGTTTTTGGTCAAAATCGAGGAAAGTGAGAAAAATATTGATTTTAATCAGCTAAACAAAGAAATGGAAGAGATAAGAAATTAAGATTTATATAATATTATTGACTTTAGATGATTATGTATGTCTTGACTGAAGAAGGGGAAAAATATCTGAAAAATAAGTTGCCGGAAATAAATCTGGTAAAAGAACTTTCCAAAAAAGAATTGTCTGTTTCTGAGGCAAAAAAACTGGAAAACTTCAACATTGCTTTGCAGTGGGCAAAGAAGAACCAGTGGATTGAAATCGAAAAAGGGGTGATGAAACTTACAGAATCAGGAAAATCCATACTTGAAAAAAAATACGAAGTTGAAGAATATTTGAAGGAAATTAAATCAGGAAAATTTGATGAGGATAAAATGAAAATATTGCTAACAAGAAATCTTGTAAGGAATGTTACTGAAAAAGAACTTGAAACCAAAAAATTAATAGGCAAAGAAGTGGTGGATGTAACCCCTGAAATTATTAGATCAGGTGTGTGGAGAGATGTTAAATTTAAGAAATACAATGTTGAGTTCCCGGGAAAGAAAATTTATCCCGGAAAAAAACATCCTTTGAATTTGGTTTTTGAAAAAATAAGAGAGGTTTTTATTGAGATGGGTTTTGATGAAATGCAAGGACCTTTGGTTGAAACAGCTTTCTGGAATATGGACTCAATGTTTATTCCGCAGGACCATCCGGCGAGAGATATTCAGGATACTTTTTACCTTTCAGGTGAGGGCGACTTGCCAGATAAAAAAATAGTTAAGAATGTTAAAGAGGTTCATGAGACCGGAGGCAATTCAGGTTCAAAAGGGTGGAATATAAAATGGGTGCCTGAAATAGCAAAACAATTATTGTTGAGAACGCATACAACTTCTGTGACTTACCGGACTCTTGCAGGAGGTATCGAGACTCCATGCAAGCGTTTTTGTATTGGAAGGGTTTTTCGGAATGAAGCTTCGGACGCAACTCACCTCCCGGAATTTCATCATGCAGAAGGTTTTATTGCGGCGAATAATCTTAATATAAGAACTTTGATGGGATTTATAAAATCATTTTATTCCAAATTCGGACTGGACGAAGTGAAATTTAAATTTAATTATAACCCTTACACAGAACCAAGTCTTGAGGCATTTGGATATTCAGAAAAGCTGGGCAGGTGGATTGAGTTAATAAATTCAGGAATTTTCCGACCGGAATCTTTATCCCCTTACGGAATTAAAGTTCCTGTGATTGCGTGGGGTTTTGGAATTGAGAGATTGGCAATGTTTATTTATGGAAATAAAAGCATTAAAGAAATTCTTGGACACACATGCGACCTAAAATATTTAAGAAATTATAATCTTTTGAAACTTGAAAAATGGTAATGTTAAATACGAGTCTGGGATATTTTAATAGTTTAATAAAGAAGAAATTGTCTTTGGATAAACTTGAAGATGTATTGTTCAATATGGGATTTGAATTGGATGAGGTAAAGGGAGACGAAATTGCAATTGAGATGACTGCTGAAAGACCGGATTTGTTATGCGCTCACGGTCTTGCAAGAGCAATAAATCATTATCTCGGAGAAAAACCCAGAGAATATAAGACCAGGAAAAGCGGGTATAAAGTTATTGTTGAATCTACCGTTAAAAAAGTCAGACCTTTTACAGTTTGCGCTGTTGTGAAAAACCTGAAATTTAATGAGGACAATCTAAAAGAGATAATAGATTATCAGGAAAAATTACATTCAACTTTTGCAAGGGGCAGAAAGAAGGCTGCAATAGGAATATACCCTTTTGAAGCTATCACAACACCTATCTATTACAGGGCTGAGAAACCGGAAAAATTATCTTTTATCCCTTTGGATTTTTCAGAGAGTATGACCGGAAAGGAGATTCTTGAAAAACATCCAAAAGGAATGGATTACAAATACCTTCTTGAAGGATGCGATAAATACCCTATTTTTATAGATTCAAAAGATGAGATATTGTCAATGCCTCCGATAATTAATTCCGCAAAACTTGGGAAAATTACAAATAATACAAAGGAAGTTTTCATAGAATTTTCAGGACACAATATGGAAACTCTTAAAAAAACTTTGAATTTAATAGTTACGGCTTTGGTTGATTTTGGGGGAGAAGTTTATTCAATGGATGTTGTTTATAAAGATAAAAAAATAGAAACTCCAAATTTAAATTCGGAGAAAATTAACCTGAAAAAATGCAATGCAGAAAGTATGCTTGGTTTAAAATTATCTGATAAAGAAATATTTTCTCTTTTGGAAAAAACAGGTTATCTGATAAAAGGATCTAAGATTTTTGCTCCTTGTTACCGGACGGATATATTGCACGAAGTGGATGTTATAGATGATATTGCAAGAGCTTACGAACCAGGCAATTTTATTCCTGAATTCCCGCAGGTTTCAACGATAGGGAATTTGATGAGAAATACCCGAATAGAAACCAAAGTCAGGGAATTGGTGGTCGGTCTTGGATTTCAGGAAGTTTTTACATTGCTTCTCACAAGCAGGGAAGAACAGTTTGGAAAGATGAGACGGGAAGGGGATGCAATTTTACTTGACGCCCAGGTTGACAAATCCATTAATATGATAAGGGTTTCTTTATTGCCTGAATTATTGAGAGTGTTAAAAACAAATCAGCATTATGAATTCCCTCAGAAAATATTTGAAGTTGGAAAGGTTTTATTTCCAGACAAGAAATCAGAGACCCGGTCGAGGGAGACCACTCACTTATCTTCAGTCATCTCAAATTCAATTTCCACTTATGAAGAAATTTCTTCTGTTCTAAATTCAATATTTTCAAATTTGAATGTTTCTTATAAATTGAAGGAAACCGAAGACAAGAGATTTATAAAAGGAAGGGTTGCAAAAATAATTGTTAATGGAAAAGAGAGCGGAATAATCGGAGAGATTTGTCCAAAGGTTTTAGATAATTTCAAATTGGATAATCCCACAACAGGTTTTGAACTTGATTTGGATTTTCTAAATTAATTTTTGTGTTTGTTCCTAAAAACCAAATTATTTTTACAAAATTAATTAATCTTTAGCAGGATTTATTTTAATCTATTATAGATATATATGAAAGGTCAGTCACTCATTGTTTATGCTGTTGGAAGTTTTGTTGCGATAATGTTGGTGATGGGAATTATGTGGAGTGTTCAGGAAGTTATTGGCAGAACTGTTGTGATTTATGTTGCTCATGATCAGGATTACAGCGAACCTATTCTGGAAGAATTCAGAGAAAAGACCGGAATGAAAGTTAAGATTAAATATGATACTGAATTAACAAAGACTGTTGGCTTGGTGAACCTATTAATTGCTGAAAAAGACAATCCCCGCGCAGATGTTTTTTGGAATAATGAAATAAGCAGGTCAATACAGTTAAAGGAGGAGTTTATATCCAAGCCCTATTGTTCTGTAAGCAGTATAAACATTTCTGAAAAATACAAAGACAAGGAATGTTACTGGACAGGGTTTGCGGCAAGAGCGAGAGTTCTTATTTATAACACAGATTTGATTAATGAAAGCGAAGCCCCAACCTCAATTTATGAACTCACAGATGAAAAATGGAAAGGAAAAGTGTGCATTGCAAATCCTTTGTTCGGGACAACAGGATCTCATATAGCTGCGTTATTTGCAATGATGGGAGATGAAGGAGCAAAGGAATTTTTGCTAAATTTAAAAGAAAATGAAATGCAAATTGTGTCAAGCAATTCAATGGTAAGAGATCAGGTTGTTGCGGGCGAGTGCTGGATTGGGATTACAGACACCGATGATGCAAATGATGCAGTTGTTGATGGAAAACCTGTTAAGATGGTGTTTCCAGACCAGGGTGCTGAACAGTCAGGAACCCTAATAATTCCAAACTCAGTAATGTTAATCAATGGGGCCCCTCATGAAGAAAACGGGAAAATATTAATAGACTACTTACTTTCAAAAGAAATTGAGAAAAAACTCTCAGAGACAAAAGCAATGCAGATGCCAACCAGGGATGTAGATACTCCGGAAAATGTGCCAAAATTAAGTGAACTTAAGGGACTGTCTGTGAATGATTATCAGATTTTTGAAAAGTTAAATATTTCAAGAGAATTTGTCCAAAATGAATTTATAGAGTAATATTTATAATTTGCAAGGATATTTTGTTTATGAAACCGAAATATTGAAAAGAAGATATTTTGAAGTCTTTAACGAAGATGAGAAGTATTTTAGATTCTTCGGAAGATCCTTTAACAAGAAAGGAAATAAAAACAAGGCATGAGTCGACTTATGGAGAAACTGACAGAGCATATGATAAAGCCTAGGAATTAAGATCATAATTAATTATCTTCACTGTAATTAGGGTTGAAGGGCTAAATCCACCTTTTAGCAGTTATATAATCTAAATAGTTAAATAATTATTATGAGGAAAAACATTAATTTATTTGTCTTTATTTTAGTTCTTCTTTGTTCGATTAATTCGGTTTATGGACTTGAAACCATAAATATTCAACAAGGAGAACATAGAGAATTAGTATTTGAAATAAATAATTCTTACGGTGAGGAGCTCAGATATTCTGTTTATTCTGTTGGGTGGTATCCATGGATATTTTTCTCATATTCTCAGATTTTAGTCAAATCAGGAGAATCCAAAAATATCTCAGTATTTTTGCAGCCAAATTTGGGTATAGATGAAGGTGAATATTATATTAAATTAATTGCAAAATCCAGGAAGGATGAAATTGAAAAATATCTGAAAATTATTATCCGTGATTTAAAGAAACCAGAAATTAAAGAATTTGTGTGCGATGGCAAAAATTTAGGTTTGGTTGTTGAGTCTGAAGAAACTTTCGGATTGTTTATGGATATTTATAAAGGAAGTCGTTTGATAAAAAGAATAGAAGAAAATATCTCTATCGGGGAAAACAGTTTTACTTTTCCTTTAGATTCTGAATATGGTGATTATATGGCTGAAGCGAGTTTTTTAAAAGGGAATTTGGTTGTGGAGAGAATAAATAAATCTTATCTAATCCAGTACATTGAGGGTGTTGAACAGGAATCAAAAATAGTTGAAAGCAGGAGCGATTGGAATTATTATCTTGTTTCAGGTTCCAGAATAGTGTTTGATAATAGAGGAATGATAACTGAGAGTAAAAAATATTCAGTGCTTGTTGATAAATCCCTGGATTCTTTTTTTAAGGCAACTAATTATAAAGAGAAATTGGTTGAAGGTAATTCTTATAAGTATGTGTGGGAATTTGTGCTGTTGCCAAATCAAAAGTATATAATCTCTTATTCTTACAATTATTCTTTATTTCTAATAGTTTGTTTGGCAATAGCATTCTTTGTTATTTTATTTGGCTTGTCTCTTAGAAGAGAAGTAAAGGTAAAGAAATTCTTAATGAAGAGAATAAATAAATTAGAGGAAGGAAAAGAAGTGGGTGTTTGTATAGAAGTCATAAACAAAACAAAACACGAATTAAGCAATGTGTTAATCGAAGATTATGTCCAACCAATTTTTAAATTAAACCGGGAGTTCAGCGGCATAAGACCTGATAAGATTATGAAAGTGGGCGCAAAGAATAAGCTGGTGTGGAAAGTTTCAAGACTTGAGCCAAAAGAAACAAGGGTATTTTCATATAAGATTACTCCGAGAATTGGATTAATAGAAACCTATTCTTTCTCGATTGCAAAGGTCAGATATAAAATAAAAGATTTGGTGAAGATGGTTTTCTCAAATCAAATAATTATTTAATTAATTATAAAATAAAATGAGGGTCTATACTAAATTTGGAATGGGTGTGGTATATCCTTTTTTAGATTGTGCCGGAGTGCCTCATTTTGAATATATTTCTGATAGTGAGGGGGAAGTAATTGATAAATATTTCACGGATATTGGGTGTGAGCTTGAAGCTGGCAGAAACCTGGCGAATACTTTTCATGAACTTTCAGAATATATGCAGAAATCATATGATAAACAATTAAGAGCTTTGGGAAGCCAGATAGATCTAACTGCAAATTTAATTCCAGATGAATTTAGAAAGTTTATATCAAAAATATTTTTAAGTTTAAAATCCAAACAATTTTATTTGTTGGTTGTTGAATGTTTCTTTAAATGTTCAGGCACTGAAATTATCTGTTTTTGTTTGTTTCCCACAACAATATCTACAATATAAGCTTTTCCTCTTGTGTTGCTGACTTCACCTATCAAGCCATGATATCTCGGATGAGGGTAATTCTGGGAACTTGAGTCTATCTTAATTACTACTTTCTCACCAATTTCAAATTTTTTAAGGTATTTGGTGATTCCATCATTCTTTTTACCTCTTATTAATTTATTCCTAGATTTACTGATTTTTCCATGTCCAAACCTTGCCATAATATAGGATAAAATAAATTTAAATTAACATTATGCGATTGTTGGATAGATTTTTTAAGAAAAAAAGTGAAAAATCAACAAAAGACCTGAATTTTGAGGAAATTGGCGTTTTTATAGAAGAAGAGCTTGGAGATAAGAAGCAGGAACTTGAGACTAAATCTGAAAAATTTCGGAAATCCTTAATTTATCAGCTCAATTCATTAGAAGGTATTTTTAAGAGACTTTCAGATTCTGATTTTGAACCTGTTATTTTACAGGACAAAAGAGACATTTCAAATATTGTTGAAACCAGTAAGAAGAATTATTGTTCCAATTCAGAAAAATTAATTATCCGGGCAGTAAATTCTCTGGATGAAAAACCACAAATCTTTAAAATAAAATCAATTGTTCTGGAAACTTTCAACAAATTAAATAGTTTTTCAAGAGAGGCTCTTATTCTTTTGCAACCTTTTGAAAAAGATATGAAACGCATAGCTCAGGGATTGAAGGAGTTTAAGAAAGAGATGGATAATTTTGAATCATTCCTCAATTCAGATTATTCTCTTATTTCTGAGGTGGAAGAAGCGGAAAGGTTGGTTTATAAAATAAATAGTATTGAGGACAATAAGATTAAATCAGAAAAGAGAGAAAAGGGATTGGACGAAAAAATAATTAAATTGAAAAAAGAGATGAAAACCCATAACTTAAAAATTTCTGAGGTTGCTTCTTCAGCAGAATCAAGAAATCTTGCAAAACTTGAAAAACAACAAAAAGAATTTGAGTTGCAAGCAGAGAGTGTGGTGGGGGAAGTCACTCAAATTGTGTCCGGGGTTAGCAGACAGATTAAAGGATATATCCATAATTGCGAACCAGATAAAAAACAAATAGCAAAAATCGAAGATTTTCTTGATAATCCTGAAATTTTGCTTCAAAAATCTGATTTTTTTGAAGAGACGGTTGAAAATGTAAAAAAACATCTTGATAAGGTAGAGCCAGATGAGAAAAAGAAAAAGAAATTTTTGAGTATTGAAAAAAATATAACTGATTCAATAAAAGAATCTCAAATAAAACACAAAGAAATTTCTAAAGGTCTTCTTGAGAATATTACAACCATAAAAAAATTAAAACCAAAATTATCAACTGAAGAGTTTGAGAAGAATCTTGAAAAGTTGACTGAAAAATTGAGACAATTGGAAGAAGAAAAGAAAAGTATTAAATCAGAAGAAAAAGGAGTTGTTGGAGAATTATTAAATGAACTTGAAAAAGTATTGTCTTCAATTTCAAATAAAGAAATAAGGATTAATAAAAAATAGCCCCGCGCGGATGCTCGTTCCACCCTAATTTGTGTTTTGGGGTGCAGACCTTTTCAACAGTTTTGAAAAGTTCATTCGAACCGCGGTCATAGGATTCAGAGTCCTATATGCATAACCCTTTTTTCACTTGAGTCTTTCTTAAAGGCTCACGTTAACGGAAAATACGCTAACGCAATGATTGGCCACTACACTACGGGGCTATAATTTACTTTTGTAATTTATTTTAATATGGGAAAAAGGATTTTGATGGTAATTGCTCCGAAGAATTTCCGAGACGAGGAGTTTATGATTCCAAAGCAGATTTTTGAGAACTTAGGATTTGATGTTACTGTGGCTTCTAAAGGCGTAAAACAGGCAACTGGGATGTTTAATGCAACAGCAGAGGTCGATAAAGATGTTGGAGAAATAGATGTGGCGTATTATGATACTATTGTATTTGTTGGGGGCTCTGGTTCTTCAATATATTATGAGGACAAGATTACTTTGGAATTGGCTAAATTGTTTTATGAAAATGGTAAAATTACTGCGGCAATCTGCATTGCTCCGGGCATTTTGGCAAAAGCGGGAATTTTGAAGGGGAAAAAAGCAACAATATGGGATTCAGGAGACCAGATGTTTATAAAAATACTGGAAGAAGGCGGAGCAAATTATACGGGGGCAAATGTTGAGCAGGACGGCAAAATTGTGACTGCAAACGGACCTCAGGCAGCAAAAGAATTTGCAGAGAGAATAGTTGAACTTTTGGATTAATTCTATATTTTTAATCCTCTTAATCAAATTACTGTTAAATAGTTCATCCAAACATCTAACAAAAATTTATCCTGCTGGATTTGCGCCTTGAATAAAACCCATTAATTTTTTCTGATTTTCTTCCATTTCTGATTTTAGCTTATCTTCTTTTGCATCTCTTTGTTTTTCTCTTACGACCAACATTTCTTTTTCTTCATCAAGTTCTTTCTGTATTTTATCTTTATCTGTTTTAACAAGAATTCCCCCAATTTCTTTATATATTTCGGTTTTGTCTTTTATTTCTTTAAGAGCTTCTTCTATTTCCATTTTCTGCATTTCCTGGTTTTGCTTTTGCATAATGATTTCCTGCAATTCCTGATTTTGCATCTGTACTTTCATCAGTAAATCCTGAGCTTCTTTAGGTAGTTCTGTCATATTTATAATAGGATTTAAATATTATTATGCTTGGATTGGATTTATTTTTTGGATTTAACGGAAGGGTTAGAGGTTTACGAAAAAAGTGGTGCAGATATAGGTTAAGAGCTTTGAGAATGGAAGGTTCTTCAAAAAGCAGGATTTTAAATCAATTGGATAGCGTGGAGCAGGAGTTGAGAACTCTGGAAGGTCAGGATTTGAGGAGACTTGACAGGAATCGGATTGCTGCGTCTGTTGAACATGGATTAAAGAATGTTTATGCTGAATTATCCAGTAAAAAGAGAAAAACAGAAGCCGCGGAAGAAAAGAGAATAAGTGAACTTGAGAAGGAATTGAGAGCGTATAAATAAAAGGTAATTAACAGAATAATAAAGCCAAAATAATAGGTATTTATGAGGGGCTTAATTATTTTATCTTTAGGGATTTTTCTATTATTTGCTCAAATGGGATTTATTTTTGGATGTGGTTCTTGTGATTCTTCTTGTGATTGCGGAAATTCCCGTTGCGAACTTCCAAATCTTATAAATTCCAACCCTTTGATGGTCTGGTATCATGAAGATCAGATTAGTAGAAGTTATGATTTTAGTACAACTTATCTTTATCCCACACCTTATACTTTTACAGATTCAGATTGTATTCATTATAGTAATTCTGATTGTTGTCAGATGTGTTCTTATCCTTGCAATTGCAATGAATTTGGGTGTGATACTTGTGAGTATTGTTGTGGTGATGCTTATAAATGTATTTACCCAACCACGACCTGCCGACCTTGGCAAACTTGCTATGAAACGAGTTGTGGGGGGGGTAATGATGGATGTGACTGCGAAGAAGAATTTTGTAAAGGTTGGTGTATGGATAATGCTCCAGTATATGATGGATTGGCGAGTTGCAGCGCTGCAAGTGATGGGGATTGGGTGATATCAACATTTCCAAAACCCCATGAATATATATTAGATATAGATTATCACTCTGCAAATATGGGTGGAGGATGTTATTGCAATTATTATGAAATCAAGAATCATCATGAATGCGATTCCACTCAAATAACAGATTCCCATCCATGCCAATCCCGAAATTGCGCTCCTGATTTTGCAAATGGGAGAAATTATTGTTGTCCTTCAGGACAGTGCCCACATCTGGGATTGAATGTAGAAATCACGAATGGACTGCCAAAGTATAATAATCTTGTTGATAGTATAGATCAGGATTTATATTGTTATTCCAATGGTGCGGTAATACAATATCAAGGTGATTCTTTAAAATGCGATAATGGGATGTGGAATTTTGTTACAGGGGAATCCGGAGATTACACCGATAATTGCGGAAAAACAATCCATGATTATCAATTATTTTTTAATAAAAATCCAATGCACCCAGATGCTTATAACCCTTCATCAGGCTATCAAAATTCTTATTTGGTTTACCCGGTTTCATTTCCAGGCGAGACCAAGGATGTTGTTGCTTATATTATGCCAGGCGAAGAATTCGTTCAGATAGAGCTTTCCAAGAATCTTTATGGTTTTGATATTGGGGGTGACGGGACTCAGAAGATTATCAAACAGTATACCGATGGCGCGGTAGCTACTTTTTCTTTATTTGAAAATATACAGGGAGAAATATTTGATTATCATGTTGATTGTTATACTCCGGACGGTTATGGTTGCAATTACAAATCTGATGAGTGCTGGTCAAGTTCTTATTGTTCTCAGGACAATCCTTCAAATATTGCCGGTGATGAAAATGAATATTATTGTTGCCCTAAAGGAACTTGTGCTCATAGCGAATCAGGTGCTGAAGCAATTTGTTATGAGGAAGGAGGACATGCTTTAAATATTGATGAGGAGATTTGTTTGTGGGAATGCAAAGATGAAATATGGGGTAAAAGGGAATTGGGTGAAATATGCTCAAGAGATTGTGATTGTGCGGGTTCGGAGGATTCAGGCACTGAGCTTTTTTGCAAACGCATCTTATATGATCAGAGGGATAGCATTTGTTGTCCTGAGGGGAAGTGCGGATTAAAAACTGGTGTTTGTGTTGGGGACAATGAAGTGGCACAATCCAAGGAATATAAAAATTGCGTCTGCCAGGATGGAACCTGGCACTGCAGGAATACTATTGTTGAAGACAAGAATTCAAGAATATTATTTTCGAAAGATATGAATACTTATAAAACAACTTTAAAATTAAATACTTATTTTGATAAGTTAGCGCATGTAAAAATAATGTTATTTTTTGATAAAAAAAATTATGACGGAGAGATAAATATTATTGGGCTTGATGGTTGCGAGATAAATAAAAATATTGCTATTGAAGAAAGAAACAATATTTTTGAGGGCGATGTTTTAGCTGGAGAATATACCTGCGAACTTGAGATAAGTGCCCCTGGGTTATTGGAAGACCAATATTTCTTTTATACTGGAAACGCATTAATTTTGAGTTACACTACTTTGAATTTGAACACGGTTTGTAGGGATGGTGTGCTGGAAGGTTCTGAAGAATGCGAGCTTAATGATTTAACTACTTGTAAATTTTTAGCTCCAAATACTTGCACTAAACCTTCATGCAGTCCTTTCTGCACCTGTGAATTTGAGTTGGTTTGCGATGGTTCAACATGCGAAAAGGATTCTTTGGATTATCTAGAACATTGCGCTGTGTGTGAAGATGGAAGATGCGATTCCAATGAAGATTCTCTGATCTGCTGCGAGGATTGCGGTTCTGAATGCGGAGATGGGGTTTGCAACTGTGATGAGACTGTTACTTCCTGTGCTGATGATTGTCTTTGAAATTGCGAAGGGAATGGTTATGAAACCTATGGCTTTGATGACTGGATTCTTCCTGACCTGTCAACACTACATAGTTTGTGTATTTCAGATTCTTGTATTATGAAAGAGTATTCAACTACTTGTTTTGGGGAGTCTGTGTTTCAGAGCAATTATTGGTCGTCTGAAAATAATGGGCTTTATGCAAAAGCAAAATATTTTTATGACACCAATTGCATGGTTGATAATTCTCTTCATGTAAATTCAGATCAGCGGGTGCGTTGCGTCCGTGGCCAAGGTTTTAACAATTAGTTTTTTATCTCAAAGAGATTACTTTAACAATTCCAAAACTTCTTCACTATTAACCCTCTTCCCATATTTTTTCATAATTTCACTCATTGCCTTTTTCCCGTATTTTTTTGAATATTCGCCAATAATCTTTTTTAGTTCAATCCCGGAAATTTTTTCAAATCCTTTGATTTTTTTATTGATTAAAACATCTTCCATTGCTTTTTTTGTAATTTTTCCATTTTCCAAATTTTTAAGAACAAATTCTAAATCATTTTTTTCAATTTTAATTCCTTTTCTCTTCAAAGCTCTTTTTTTGTTTAAAATTAAATCAGCAATTATTTTAGGCTCAACTTTGTATTTTAAAAGTTTTTCAAATAAATCCAATTCTTTGCTTTTTGAAATCTGTTCAGCCAAGTCTTTGCTTAAACCAAATTTTAAAAATTTTTCTGATTTTTCTTCAAGAGTTTCAGGTACTTCTATTTTATTTAAATATTTGTTGAGGTTTATTTTTGGTAGGTCTGTTTCTGGGTACATTCTTGCAGCTCCAGGCAATTCACGGGCATATCTTGTAAGGATATCTTCTGCAAATCTGGTTTCTTCAGGCACTCCTTTACCAAGATATAAAATTCTCTTTTTAATCAACTTCATTGCATTCCCGCAGTTTTTCCCAGTTATCAACAAAAACAAATCTTTTTCTTTTGAATTAATTTCTTTTTTTAATTGATTAATTTCTTTCAAATCAAAATTATATTTTTTAAGGTCTTCATCCGAGTGGATAATTCCTCCAATCCCGAAGACTTTTGCATAATTTGCAATTTCTTTTCCGAGAGTTATTTCGCCGCATGGATTCTTGAATAATCCTGAGAGACCTTCCAGTTTCAAACACAATATTTTTTCTTTACCTTTTAGAATTTTGCATTTTGATGATTTAAATAAACCATTCACTTCTTTTTCAGTTAAATTTATTGATTTATTTTTTAATTTTTCTTTTACTAAAATTAAATCCAGCTGTCTTTTAACTTCATTTTCTATCAGTTTGTCAAGTTTTTTTAATTCCTGAAATCCTTTTATTTCTATTCTGGAACCTTTTTTTACTGAGATATTTACATCCTGTCTTATGGTTCCAATACCTCTTTGCACTTTAAGGCTTCTGAGCAACAACCCAATTTTTGATGCAAATTCTTTTGCCTGTTCAGGATGCCAGATATCCGGGTGGCAACTAAGTTCAATTAATGGAATTCCCAATCTATCAAGCCGGTAATAAATCATATTTTCTTTTTCTTTGATTTTTGTTGCGCTTTCTTCTTCAAGGTTTAAATCCTGAATATGAACTTTCCCAAAACTGGTTTCAATGTATGAATCTCCATCTCCTTTTCCAACCAATGAAGTTCTTTGGTAACCTGTTGTGTTGCTCCCGTCAATAACAACTTTTCTCATTATTTGCAATGAATCAGGAACACACATTTTTAACATTTTAGCTAATTGTAAACTAATCAGAAGAGCTTCTTCGTTTAATTCATTTGGAAATTTTGAATCTGTTTCAACAGAGCAGCAGTTTGGATAAGAATAATATGTAAATTCTTTTTCTTTTAAGAATTCCTGCATTGCGGCATTATCAATTTCTCCGGTCTCGCTTGCAGTGGGTCTTAATTTTCTTGAGAATTCAAAAATAGGTTTTTCATCTTCTGAAATTTCTGTTGAACAATTGCAGAATAGTTTTGTTTTTGTTGCCAATCTCTGGTGTATTTCTATGCCAATTTTTAAACCTATTTTTTTATAATCCACCATAATCAAATCAGTAAAAATATAATTAATTCATAAAATAAAATATATTCTAAAATAAAAAATAAAAGGGTTTATGTTAATTTTGGATGTACCACTATTTTTGTTTCAGCAGAAGTTACATAGGTGTAACTGGTTATTATTTCGATAGGTAATTTTACTTCTTCACCAGCAGGTATGTCCACTTGCACTGTGCATGAACCTTCTCGACCACCTTTCATATTTATAGGTGGGCAACTGTCAAGGAAATTGCCATTAATATGCACGTCTGCAGTGTCTATCACATAGTGTTGGTTTTCGTATTTTACATTACCGCCTCCAACATTTCTGAAAATTAGTGTGATTGGAACAGTTCCGCCTGTTTTTAATACATTCTGCACTCTCACTTCAACATGAATTGGAGCATTGCTGTTTTTTACATTTTTTACCTTAGGTATGGCTTGGTTTGCCTCCATTTTTTTAACATATTCGTTTTCAGAGAAAGCATAAACAGTTGCTACGGTATTTGTGCTGTAATCATAGTTTATGTGTACTCCAACATCATAGGTTTGTGTTTCTGTTACTTCCGGTGCTGTTGTATCGTCAGTTATTTTGCATTCTTCTCCATCTCTGCCGATTTCAGCATTTGGTGGTCTTAATCCTTGTGTGCATGCGTTTTGAGAATTTCTTGTATCCCAACTTAATAAATAGATGGTGCTTTCAACATTGCTTGCTTCTACCCCACCAATATTTCTAAGTCTGGTTTCAAGAGTTATGTCCTGACCGGATACTGGATATTCTACATCAGGTCCAAAATATTCGATATTTAGTCCTTGTGTTCCTGCTGCTATCGTGGATTCTCCGCCAGTATCTGTACAACCGCTCATCGCTATTACTAAACCCATTAAAAAAACTACTGAAATTTTGTTATAGATTCCCATATTTTAGTTTGTATTATTTTATATATATTGGCAAGTTTAATTTAATTAATTATTTTGAGTCAAAATTTACCCTAAACTAAAATTTATAAATTAATTATGCTGGGGTGGCCGAGTGGCTTAAGGCGCTAGCCTGCTAAGCTAGTTTCTGTAATGGATCCCTGGGTACACTTGTTCGTTGATTTTCTCGAACAGTGCCATAATCGAATCCCAGCCCCAGCGTTTATATTATACTTATTGTATCTATTATGTTGTATCTGATAAATTTCAAGACTTATGAAGAAGGTTTGGGAGATAAAGGCATAAAACTGGCAAATTATATTGCGGATGTAAGAGAAAAATTAAGTGCTGATATTTGGGCAGCACCACAATTTACTGATTTAAAGGAAATTTCAAAAATAGCCCCAACTTTATCGCAGCACATTGACCCGGTTTCATTTGGTTCTCATACAGGTTCTGTTTTACCGGCTTCAGTCAAGGATGCGGGTGTAATGGGAACCTTGATTAATCATTCAGAAAGGAGATTGCCCCTGGATAAAATAGAAGGAATTATAAATGCTTCAAAGTTGTCCGGTATAAAGACTGTTTGTTGCGCTGCAGATATAAAAGAGGTAATGGAAATTGCAAAATTTTCCCCTGATTATATTGCTTATGAAGACCCGGAGTTAATTGGTTCCGGCAGGTCAATAGCTCAGGAAAAACCCGACGCAATTTCTAATTTTGTAGAAGTTCTAAAAGATATAAATCCCAAGATTGTCTCTCTATGCGGTGCGGGAATTGCAACCAAGCAGGATGTGCAGATTGCTCAGGAGTTGGGCGCAAAAGGTGTGCTGGTCGCTTCCGCGATTGTTAAGGCCGAGGATCAGAGAGAAGCTTTGATGAATTTGGTTTTGTAATAAGAATTTATTTTAATTTTCTTTGGAGTAAATCCACTAATTTAATTAACCTGAATTTTAGATAATTGGATATTTCAGTTATAAGATGTTGATTAATAAATTTTTATTTATTTCCTATTATAAATATTCAAGCAAGGGAAAGCTATTTCTATCTTATTTTTCCTGAATTCTTTTGTTAATGCTTTTATGAATTCATGTTTCATTTTATATTGTTTGACAAATTCTTTCACTCTCAGGATTATTGAAAATTCTATATTTGAATCTCCAAAATTCTTGAATCTCATAAGAGGCTCATAAGTTTCCACACCACCGTCTATGGATTTTAACATTTTTTTGGCAACTGAAATTGTTATTTTCTCAACTTTTTCAAGGTCAGAATCATAACCCACACCGCAGTTAACTGAAAACGATAATTCTTCGGTTGGGTCAGAATAATTGGTAACAATCATTTCGGACAATTTGGCGTTTGGGATAATAACAAGATTGTTTGGAAGGGTTCTTACTTGTGTTGATCTCCACCCGATTTTTTCCACATGCCCTTTCAAACCATTTTCAAGTTCAATATAATCGCCGATTTTAATTGATCTGTCTGAGGATATATACAATCCCGCAAAATAATTGGCCAGTGTGCTTTGAAGAGCAAGAGCAACAGCCAAACCAGCAACACCCAAACTTGCAAGTAGAGGTGTTATTTCAACTTTGAAATAGCTTAAGATGATAAAAATGGCTATTACGTAAATGAAAATATTAATTAATCCTTTCAAACTAAGGAAAACTGTTTTTTGCGCTCTTGAAGTCTTGTCTTTGGTTGTGTGATGCATCACGAAAGTATCTATGATTTTTATTAAAGTCCAGGCGCTAAGACCAACACCCGCAACAACAAATAAGGTTTCTATTGAGGCTTTGTAGGGGGCAAGTATTCTAAGGTAATTTAATGCGTAATAACCCCCAATTAACATAATACCAAAGTAAATTGGTTTGTGGCAGGTTTCCAGTAATTCATCATCCATAGTGGTTTTTGTTTTTGCGGTTATTTTTGCCACATATTGTTTAAGCGTAAAATAGAATATTTTTGCGCAAATAACAGAACCAATTATAATTAAAATAGCATATAAGTAATCATGCGGAATTATATTTTCGAACATAATTAATTATAAATTATACATAAAAAAGTAATAATTGCTTTGTTTATTTTTTTAGGAAGCTTAATTATAGCCCCGTAGTCTAGCGGCCCATCTTTCTTCGATAGATTGTCAAATAAGGCGAGGAAAGGGTCAAGGATTCTGGCCTTTGGAATTCAAAGGAAAGAGCAAATGTTAAATTTGCGATGATTGAAGTTAGCCAGCGACCGCGGTTCGAATGAACTTTTCAAAACTGTTGAAAAAGTCTGCACCCCAAAACACAAATTAGGGTGGAACGAGCATCCGCGCGGGGCTATGATTAAATACATTCTCAAAGAGTTTAAGTTTACTAAAATTCCTTAAATTTATGGATCAAATAGAAAAAGCCGCAGAAGTCTTAAAATTAGGAGGGATAATCGCTTACCCGACTGAAACTGTTTATGGACTTGGAGCAAATATTTTTAATGAAACCTCAATAAGTCGATTGTTCGAGATAAAAAGGAGGTCTTTAAGAAAACCCATTTCTGTTGCTGTGTCAAATTTTAAAATGCTGGAAAATATTGCATGCGTTTTTGAGAAGGACAAGGAGATTTTAGAAAAATTATTGCCCGGACCTGTGACAATACTTCTTCCCAGAAAAGAAGTTGTTTCTGATTTGATTGCAGCAGGGAAGGATTTAATAGGAATAAGATTTCCAGAAAATGAAATTACAAGAGAAATAATTGAAAAAGCAGGATTTCCAATTACAGCAACCTCAGCAAACTTTTCAGGAGAGGAAGATGTTACTGAAGCCAAAAATGTGAAACCGCATGTTGATTTTGTTGTTAATGGAGAGTGCAAATACAAGCGACCCTCTACAATCGTTGATTTGATTAACAGGAGAATTTTAAGGGAAGGCGTTAATTTAGAAGAGGTTAAACAGGCGTTAAAATTGAGCTAACAGGATATTAAACATAAAAACAAGATAAGGTATGGTGGATTGGAAGGTTCCTATTACAATATTAATTTTGGTGTTGATTGTTTCTTTAGGGATATTCCCTTTTTTTTCCTCGGATTTTGCTAGTTCTTTAACAGACGTGCTTTCTCCGGTTAATGAGCTTTTTAATAATTTATTTAATAGGAATCAGGAATTTCAGGAAAATATCTTATTGTCTTTTTCAACAAGGGAGCTGAATGATTTGCATGTAGGCGTTCCATCTGATATAAATATGAACTTTTACGGAGCTTATAAGTTAAAAGTAGATGATAAGGATTTGACTGTTGATGGTGAATTATTATTGAAGAATTTCACAGGTTCAATCTCATTTACTGATTCATTAATTTCAGGTTCAGTAACCGGTTTATCTTCTGGAACTTTTAAACTTGATGGAAATTCAAGAGTGCAGTTATATGATATGAATATTGAGGAATTAAGAGTTTCTCATTTGAAAATAGGTGAGTTAACAATCAATGAAGGGGACATGACTGTAACTTATCCGCAGAATCTTGAGGTTAAACTTGATTTAGGCAGTAAGATTTATGGTTTTCAGGGAGATATGGTATATGGCAGCAATCTGATGACTTTTAATGGGAAATGTTCAAATGTTCAAATGGATTCTTTTAATTTGGGATAATTTGATTGATTAGGAGAATTGGATATTGTTAGTTTATATAAACATTTAAATTATTTTTTGATAATAAAGTATGGTGGAATTATATTATATAGGAAAACTCGTTGAGGAAGATACATTCAGATTAATGACTAATTTAGAAAAACCCTGTAAATTTTATATAGAATTTCAAGATGATAAAATACCTGTTTTTGTAAATATAGGAAATCTAACCTATGAAGATAATTCAAACAGGGCGAAGATTTATGAGCCGGAGGAATCAAGGGTCTGGTATGTAAATCATTTTGATAAAATACTTGCGCAATATGAAGCTGATAGTTATATTAAGGTCTTATATAGAGATGCTGATAAAATTTCAGAACATTTTGATTTAAAAGGAAATCCTTCTGAATTAAAGGAACTTCTGATTAATAGAGATTATAAAGAAGTATCTTTTGATGAATTTGTAGAACAAGATAACTTATTTGAATTGAATCCTGTTTGATTATGAACTTTAAAATTGATGGCAAAATTTTCATTCTAAATAATTCTAATCCTGAAGCAGAGATTTAGCGAGGGTTTTAGAGTTAATCATAACATATTTTTTATTTAAATCCTGCATATTTTAAATTCAACATTTCCATCGTATATAACATCTCTTATTTGTTCTTCTTTTTTTGTAAGTTTGCTTTTTCCTGATTTTACTTCAACAAATACAATTTTTTTCACATTGCTGTCTGCGGCTCCGTCAAAGATAACAAAATCAATCGGGGAACCAAGAAACCTCGCATCTGTGGGATTAAAATTAAAATCAGGGAGGAAAGGCGCAAGTTGTTCCTTGAATTTACCTTCCAGAACAAGTCTACTTTTTTCAATTGCATCTTTCCTGATGGCTTTTATATCTTTTCTTCTTGAAATTAAGAGATATGATAAGAGAATAATTATCAGAAAAAGAATGAGGATTATAATATACAGAACTTCCATAATAATCTGTTTATTTTGATTTTACCTATGATTGTATATATGATAAAAGAAGGTCTCTGCCAAATTTGCGGAAAACCCGGGATAATGAACTCCTGCAATCTTTGCGGAAGATTGGTTTGTTCAGAATGCTACAATGCTGAAAAAGGTTTGTGCAAGATATGCGCAACAAAATTCAAATAGTCTTTTTTAATAATCAGGAATGAAAATTTTAGGCAATTATTTCTATTTAGAACTCGCGTCCAAATTACTTGCATTGCCCTGAGCAATTCTCAATAAATCAGGAAGCAATTCTTTTGTTGGAACTCCTAATTTTAAACCAAGGCTTCTTGCGTGTTGTCCGCTTTTCTGTAACAATATATTTATATTGTCTTTTGTTGGATAGTTCACATGAGTTGTTAATTTAAATAAGTTGTTTGCGCACACATTAATCTGGTCTTTGAAATAAGTTTCATCCAGTTCAAGAATTGTTTTGTTGTATACCATATTCTGGCTGTGACCAAGCGCAGGCTGGATTGTTAATTCAGCTGGTTCAATGTTTAACATGTTAAGAAGTGAAACAAGACCACTGTCTGCTTTGTCTCCTTCTTTGCACACAACTTTTGCTTCTCTTACAGCGATTTTACCGGCTTTCATTATTGTCTGAATCTGGAACTGTTTGAAAATGCTGATTGCAGGACCCGCCTGAATTTCAGTGTCCATTGCAGGAATTTCTATTTCTCCAGATACAATTTCATTAACTTTTATTTTTCTTTTTACGGTTAATTTTTTAAGATTTTTAAGAATATCAAATATATTTTTGTTTGAATAAATAAGCGCTGGTTGTTTGAATTCATCAAGACTCAAATCTTTTTTGTTTTCTTTAAGGCTCAATTCAAGAACGCTTTTTTTAGGAACTACTGCGAATATTTCCTCTTTTTTTAATTGGTTTCTAATCTGGTGCAATTGTCTTGAAGGTATCTGGTCTAAATCAAAAATCAAAATACTGTCATGTTCTTTTAACAACTTATTGATTTTTTTGAGTAACCCAACTTTCTTTTCAGATACCATTTTATAATAATTTTATTGGTTTGCACATAGTTAATTTAATATCAGCTCCTTTTATAATTCCGCCTTTATTTTCAATATTTTCACTTATGTGGTTGTATGCTGTGTTGAAATTTTCAATTAATTCTTCATCCTTTAGTTTTTCAGTTCCTATGGGGATTTGTATCATAGGTTGTTTTATCAGGTTTACTGAAATTGTTCTTTCAAGATCCTGAATTATAAGAGGAAGATTTTTTGCGGTTGGAGGAATTGGAATCATTGATTTATTCCTCGGTCCAATATATTTTCCAAGAATTTTTGCTGCTTTAGACATTAAAGGAGCTTCTATAACAAAAAAATCATATTCTCCGGCAAGTTTCTTGCCTTCGGTTTTCTTAAGATCTAATTCTGAAATTTTTAATACTTTTTGTTTGGTCTCATTCGCTTTTGTTATGAGAGATTCAACAATAAAGCATATTTTACGGTCTCTGACTTTATGATTTAGCTTTACTTTGTCCCTAATCCTGTTTTCCGGTTTTTTTAAGTCCAAACCAGAGATATTAATCACTAAGTCGAACATCTGATTGAAATTTCTCTTGTTTTCTCTTAATTTTTTGAGGTCTTCAACTTTTAGTTCTACCATTAATGTAATTAAGTTAAATTTTAAGTTTACCTCATTATCAAAGATATTGGCTCAATCCAGGGTTTTTAGGTTTAAATTGAAATGATTATTTATGGGAGACGGGAAAGCTGTTTTAGGTATAATGGGCACAATAATACTATTATTTGCGATATTACTGTTAATCCCGGAAACCTCAGAACCCCCGGCACCTGAAGGAACTGGCAATTTTCAATTGAACAATAAGACCATGATTTGCGATTATTATTCCATTTGTTTTTTAATTGACCATGAATGGCATAAACCCGCTTATAATGCTGGAACTAACCTAATTTTGGCAAAAGAATATGAAATCGAGGATACTGAGCAAATAAAGGAACTTTTTGAGTCAAAAAAAATAAATCTTGTTGTGGAGACCACAGAAGGCGTTGTCAGGACAATGTCATTTGCGTATTATCTGAGTTATTATTACAATACTTTCCTTAAAGACCCAAAAGATATAAATTCTACAGTTTTATCAGAATATCTCTCTGAAGAGCCAGCAATAATCATTTTGGGACCAGATGAGACTTTAGAAGGCAGTTCACTTGAATTTGACGGTGAAAATGTAATTGTTAAGGGGAAAGATGCTGAAGGGTTAAGTCAGGTTTTGGGAAAACTGCTTTTGATTGTTGTTTCTTAGGCTTAATTAATAAATTTTTAGCAAAAATTATTTCTGGACTAAAATAATTCGATTCACAAATAAAGGAAAATAAGAATTATTGCCGTATTTCTTAGTTATACACCCAGATAAGAGAATATGAGGTAAAATATGAATCCAAAAAGACCTAATGCAAGAACCCCAATTGCAATAATCTTCGAATAACTAAAATATTCATCTTTACCGGGTTTTGTTGCAATAGTCAATATTCTTTTGCATTGTTTCAGGAATGTTTTCAGTTTTTTATTCATTATAAAACTATGTAGGATATTTAAATATGGATTGGACTGATTTTCAGTTGCTCTATTGGTTTTTTAAAGACAGCAATAAGGTGATTTATTTAGGAACCCCGGATATATTAAAATTTACTCTTATGAACTCAAAAGAGACTTACTATGTTTCTCCAGAAAAATTGGATTTAAAGAGTCCAAAATTAAAAAAGTTTGAAGAGACCCCTGATGATTTAGATCTTTCCAGACTCCCAAAAAAAGTTGATTGCATTGTGAATTATCTTCCGTTAAATATTGTCACTAGTTTCAAAGTCATGGGTAAATTTCTTGATTTGTTAAATCCAGATAAAAAAGTTTTGATTAAAATGCAGGTCCCAAAAAAACAAGCCCAATACACTGAAGTTATGGTTCATGACTTGCTTCCGCAGTTCAATATTTCCCCAATGTCTTATCTTGACATTGAAGGGCACAGATATATTTTAGGTAAGAAGATTTAGGTTGATGGATTTTTAAAGTGATTATAAAATCAAAATACTAAAGAGTAAATTTTAACAAATTAGACTATTATGGTTTCAATACACGAACTTGATAAAATAGTTGATAAAATAAAAACTCTTGAAATTGAGAAGAAAAAACTCGCAGGGTTTTTAAGAGACATACCAGAATTATATTGGAATGTTTCAAAAGTTGAGCTGGGCAATATTAAAATTGGGGGCGAAGATGGTGGATTGACAAAGAAGTCAGGTCATCTGATGGACTTTGTTTTTTTAAGGGCAATAGGAGTTATTTTCAGTTATGAAAAAAGCAAGCTTGCGGATGTTGCATATTACCCGACTATGAATCCAACCCCTGAAATCACCTACTCAAAAGAATCTTTTTCAGATATTGAATTCAGGATTTTTTGGAGTCTCCAAAGAATAAAAAAAGAACTTACTGTGAGCATTGAAACAATTTCAAAATATTCCCCGAATTTATTTTTGATAGACGGAAGTTTATTGGTAAATCCCGCAGATGCCCCGAGCACTGAAAGCACAGTTTATTCTGATTATCTTGAAGTCAATAAATTATTTGAAAAATTATGCGACACTGCAAAACAGGAAAATTGTCTTCTTGCCGGAGTTGTTGAAGATTCAAGAAGTTCAGCATTCTGCAAATATATTGCGGAGAATATTATTAAGAAAGCAGACATTAAAAACCAACAGGAACTTGTAACTATTTTGAATCGAACAAAAGATACAAACCTGCTTCATTACATGCTTGAAAAAGGAGAGGTCACAAAAATAATTAATCTGGAAGGAGAGATAAATTGTCTTTACTTAAAAACCGTGGAATTTGACAGACCAATAAGAGTTGAATTTATAGGTGATGAAGTTCAGGGAAAAAGAATTGCGGAACTTGTTTATACCATTTCATCGCAGAGCAAAACTTACGGACTCCCAACAGTTTTGATTGAAGCAGACCAGAGAGCTAAGTTGTCAGAGAATGATTCTGATAATTATGTGAATATAATCGCTTCAAAATTAGGATTACAAAACATTTTCTTTTTGAGGAGGGATAGTCGACCTTTTTGATTTGTTGTGAAAACTTTCATATGAGACATTTTACCTAAAGGAATTATAAACTATTACACTGTAATAACCAATTTTACCCATTTCGCGTGAATTTATCATTTTCTATATAAATTATGGGAAAAATTACAGAAAATGCAAAATACCTTATAAAACTTTCATTAGAAGCAGGATCTCTTGTAGAGAGGACCGACATTATTGGCGCAATTTTTGGCCAGACAGAAGGATTATTAGGACAGGAAATGGATTTAAAAGAACTGCAGGAAAGCGGTAAAATAGGCAGGATAGACATCCACTTTAAGAAAAACAAAGAGGAAAAAACAAAAGTGGAAATAATAATTCCGTCAAATTTATCAACTTCAGAAAGCGCTTTGTTGGCGGCAGCTCTTGAGACAATTGACAAGGTTGGTTATACAACTGCGAAAGTAACTTTAGAAGAGATTGAGGATATAAGAAGCAGCAAGAGAAATTTCATTGAAAAGAGAAGCAGAGAAATTCTTGAGAGGTTATACAAAGATATACCAGACACAAAAGAGACTTTAAATAAACTTTCCTCAGATATCAGGACAAAAGAAATAAAAACTTACAAAGGTTTAACCGGAGGTCCTGATGTGTTAACAAACAAAGAAATTATAATCGTTGAGGGGAGAGCAGATGTAGTTAATTTAGTTGGTTATGGAATAAAAAACACAATCGCTGTTGGCGGGAGCAAACCTTCGCCTCAGATAAAAGAAATTGTGAAAAATAAATCTGTAACTATTTTCGTTGACGGTGATCGCGGAGGTGATTTAATTTCAAAAAGATTAAATCAGGAAATAAAAATAGATTTCTTTGCGAGAGCCCCGGACGGAAAAGAAGTTGAAGAATTAACAAAAAAAGAAATTTACCAATGTCTGAAAGTCAAAAAGAAAAATGAGGTCAAATCAAAAGAAACCCAACAACCTAAAAATAAAACAATCCTTCCAGCTGACTTAAAAGAAAAAGTAAAACCAATGATTAAGAATATGCTTGGAACAAAAGAAGTCCGGTTATTGGACAACAATCTTAATGAAGTCCATAAGATGAACTATGGTGAAATTAAACAAGTGTTGAAAACCGCAGACTTGGACAATGTTTCTGTTGTTTTAATGGACGGAAAACTAACCCAGGAACTTGCGGAACAGATTGAGAAGAAAAATATAAATGCCGTTGTGTGTTTTGATTCTGAAAGATTTAAAACAAAAATGAAAGTTTTATGCATTCATGATTTTTAATTTTATAATTTTTTTTAATTGATTTATTCAGAGAACTCTATATTCTTTTTTAAGGTTGTGCTTGACTGATATTCCATACTAATTTGGATTTTTTCTCTCGGGTCTTTTATATAAGGTCCGCATGTTATTTCACCTCCGGCGGGAATATTGCCGCTACAAGTTGTTCCATCAAGTTTTAAATTTTTTGGCGTAGTGGCTTCATTCCCATTATTGCGAATAGTCACTTCCACAGACATCTGATCCACATCAGTTTTTCTTTTACAAACCGTTCCCACACAATCACACCCAGAAGGACATCCTTCATCGCATTTATAAATCTGATCTATCCCATCCACCCTATAAGTGCAATATTCTGTATTATAGCTAACATCAACAACTTCAGATTCAATTACAAAAGGAGACCATCCGGTGTAAACTTTTTTATCGCCTATTGAATTTCCTGTTGACAAATCATATTCCAATGTTGTTGTGTAGGTTACTGTGGCTGAAACCTCTGCGGTTGTGCCCGAATCCTGATGCGTTCTTATATTCAATCCAAGTCGGCATTCTTGAGTTTCGCCTGAACCAACAATTCCTTCGCAATTATCATTAATCATATATTGTTCAAAGTAAGATGGATAATTATAATCGATATCCTCAATAGTCAAAGGAACATCATTATTATTTTCAACTTCAAAAGTAAGTGTTATCTGCGAAGTAGTTGGGTATATTTTTTCAGTTGAAGAATCAAAATTAAACTCAGCATCATCCCCAACTTTGCTTGTGTCTGTTGTGGGATCTGTTGGAATATAGTCCCCTTCTCCCGTAAGAATCATGAAGTTTAAATATTTTATTTCTCGGTATAGATATTCAATTTCCATTTCAAATTTTATTTCTTCAAGCTGGTCAGGATCACCATTAAATTCACACGAAACTGTATTCGTGAATTCATTTATTTCTTCGCAGGAAATATCTTCGCCGAAAATTGATTTAAAATCAAGAATTCCATCTCTTCTTGGCGTGATTTTTATTGTGCCCCATGCGGCTCCTGTATCTATTGGGGGATTTTTGTTTAATTCTATTTCAATATTCACAAGCCGGTCAACCAAAGAATATTTTTTTGGTTGTTTTTGAATTGGCTGTCCCGCAATTTCTTTTTCTATTACATATTCGCGGTCTGCAAATAAAACAGGAACATAAAATTTGGATGTTTTGGAGACCTGCACCTCAACGCTCATTCTTGAAGGTATATCCGCGCCAACTTCTGGAGCTCCAATTTCCATCTCAAGGGTTTTTTTCTGCAAACCCGCAAGTTCTTCTTCATCAAATGAATCGGATACTATAAAAATTCCCCCATCCATTATTTTTCCTGAAACTTCGTATTCTTCCAGTTCATCAAGGTTGTCAAAAGTCAGATAAAGGAATGTTTTTTCTCCTGATTTGAGTGTTGTTAAATCAGAGGATAAAGTAATAACCAGAGGCTGTATTTGTCTTGGTGTCTGATCCTCAAAAGGATTTGTGCATCCAGATAAACATATTAGACAGATAAGCAGGAAAGGAATAATTTTATTCATAATAATTATTATTTTCATATAATCTACAGTTTAATCCTTATTTTGCATTATGATGAATTCTTTATAATTATTTCAATATTAGATTATGGTGGATTTAAAATTATTAAAAAAATTGAGCGAATCATGCGGTGTTTCTGGGTTTGAAGGCGAGGTCAGAGAAGTGATAAAAAAAGAAATTTCAAAATATGCGGATAGTGTGACTGAGGATAATTTGGGCAATTTAATTGTTCTAAAAAAAGGTTCTGGTAAAAACAAGAAAAAAATAGCTTTAGTGGCGCATATGGATGAGATTGGATTAATTGTGAAGAGGGTTGATAAAGGTTTTGTTGAATTTTCAAAGATGGGTGGTATTGATGACCGTATTCTCTTGGCTCAGAGAGTTTTGATAAAAGGAAAATCCGATATTGAGGGAATTATAGGCTCAAAACCCGTTCATTTGCAGAAAGAAGAAGAAAGGAAAAAACTGATGAAATATGATGAACTATACATTGAAGCTGGATTTACTGAGAAAGATAAATCAAAGGTGGAAATAGGATCTCCAATTTCTTTTAAATCTGAATTTAAGGAATTGAGAAACAATCTTTTTGTTGGAAAATCCCTTGATAACCGGCTTGGAGTTTATTGTTTAATGGATTTGATTAAAAACATGAAAACCTCAAAAGAGGATATTTATTTCGTTTTTTCAACTCAGGAAGAAGTTGGGTTAAAAGGAGCAAGAACCGCAGTGTATGCAATAGATCCTGATTTGGCGATTGTTATAGATACAGCTATTGCTGGGGATGTGCCTGCTGTGACTGAAAAAGATACTGAGATAAAATTAGGCAAGGGTGTTTCAATTACTTTGGTAGAAGCCGGAGGTAGGGGAATGATTTTGCCGGAAAAATTAAAGAATTTTGTGATTGATTTGGCGAAAAAGAACAAAATTAAATATCAACTGGAATTGGTTGAAGGGGGAATGAGTGATACTGCAGTAGTGCAGATAATCAGGAAAGGTATTTTGAGTTTATCCATTAATATTCCTTTGAGAAATATGCACACACCCAATGAGATTTTTAATGTGAAGGATTTGGAAGAAACAATCAAATTCGCAGAGTTGATTATAAAAAATTGGAAATACTAATATTTATCTTTATTTAATATTATGTTCAAAGCGGTTTTGGAGGATGTAGGTCTGATAAAAGAAAGTTTTAACGCAATTGCGGAGATTGTGGATGAAGGCACATTTAACATAAAGAAAGACGGAATTTCACTTATCTGTCCTGACAGGGCTGTTATTGCGGTTGTGGATTTTTTAATCCTTCCAACTGCATTTGAAAGTTATACCTGTGATAAGGAATTGGAAATAGGTTTGAATATTTTAAAAATGCTGCAATTCATAAAGAAATCAAAACCAGAGGATAAATTAACTCTAGCTGTTGATGAAAACGAGGATAGATTTGAATTAACTCTTGATGGAAGCACAACAAGGAAATTTGCAATGCCAATTATTTCTGTTGCAAAACAGGAAATGCAGGACATTAGCAGATTTAATTTTGAAAACTCAATTGAACTTGACCCTTCAGTGTTAAAAGAAGGTCTTGAAAATTGCGCTTTGATTTCTGATGGAATTGCAATAATGATTTCAAAAGAATCTTTGACTTTGAAAGCGGAAGGAGATTCAAGTTTCACCCAGATAAAAATAGAAGCAGATAACCCCCAGTTATATTCCTTAACCTGCAAAGAAGATACTGTTGCGAGATATTCAATTGAATACCTCAGCAAGATGCTGAAAGCAGGAAAACTTACAGATAAAGTTAAACTTGAATTTAACAAAGATTACCCGGTTCACTTGGAGTATATGATTAAGGACAAAGTCAAACTTGGGTTCATCCTTGCTCCGAGAATTGAGGAATAATTTTTAGGTTTTTTGTAATAAACTAAAAGATAGATTTTATTATTAATTTATAAATAATTTCTGTTTATTTGTTATGGAATTATATGGTGATGTTAATAGCAAGGAGGAATTGGAACGTGCTGTTGATAAAGGAGAAATATCTGTTTTTGAGCTGGCAGTTATGGAAGATGAACACCCGGAATTAATTGATGATAAATTAAAACAAAAAGTTTATGAAAAAGAATTTGAATTTTTTGTAGGGAGACTGCCGGATTATAAAAATTTCTTTACAACTTATTTGAGTTGTATCAAAGATACTGAGAATACTATTAAGGCGGCTCGAAGATTGGGATACGAAATTGATTCTTCTCCTTTGGACGAATTAAAAGAACTGTTGCCGGAATTGGCTCAGAAACGCGCAGAGGATTTAATTAGATTTGCAAGAAAAAATGCAAAACGGTTTAAAAGAACCCGAAAACATCCTACATATAGGAAGTTGAGGGTTTTAGATCAATTAGAATCTTTAAGAGCGTATGGTGTCAAATCAAACAACGAAATAAATGAGGTAATTTATATTGCTTACAAAAAAGGCGTTTTGTTTTATCAGAATGAATCAGATAAGTTGCCGGAAACTGACACAAGAAAATCAGAATACTTAAGAGTGGTAGAAAGAAATGAAGAATATTTAAATGACTTGTTTCAATAATCAATGAACTTACTAATTTATATTAATTATGGAACCAACCCCACAAAAACCAAAAGAAGCAAAATTCTATGAAAAATTACCGGATAAAAAAGTAAGATGTTTGCTCTGCCCCAGAAAATGTTATATTACCGAAAATTCAACAGGATTCTGCAGGGCAAGGAAAAACCTGAAAGGCAAGTTATATTCATTGGTTTATTCAAAACCCTGCACTTTATCAATTGACCCAATTGAAAAGAAACCTTTATTTCATTTCCTTCCTGGAACAACCGCTCTTTCAATTGCGACCTGCGGGTGCAATCTTTCCTGCGCTTTCTGTCAGAACTATAAGATTTCACAGGGAGAAATTTCCGGTGACTTTGTTCCGCCTGAGAAAGTTATTGAGCTTGCAAAAGAACACAAGGTAAAAACAATTGCTTATACTTACACTGAGCCTACCATTTTCTATGAATATGCTCTGGATATAATGAAACTGGCAAAAAAAGAAGGAATAAAAAACATTTGGGTTTCAAATGGTTATACAAACAAGACTCCAATCAAAAAATTAGCTCCTTATCTTGACGCAATAAACATTGATATCAAAGGTCCGGAAAGATTATATTCAACTTTGTGTTTGGCTTCTTTAAAACCAGTGCTTGAATCAATTTTGGAATACAAAAAACAAAATGTCTGGATTGAACTTACAAGTTTAATTATCCCAGGGCATAATGATACAAAAAGATGGGTCAATTATATTTCATCGTGGATTAAAACCAACCTTGGTGCTGAAACGCCGTTGCATCTTTCAAGATTCCATCCTGATTACAAACTTTTAGATTTAGAACCAACGAAAATTCAGGTTCTTAAAGATTTATTTAGAGAAGCAAAGAAAAAATTAAAGTATGTTTATATCGGAAATGTTTCTGAACCAGAATATGAAAGCACTTTCTGTTCTTCATGCGGAAAGTTGATGATAAAACGACAGGGATATGAAGTGGATTTTGAACACTCAAAATGCAGGAAATGCAATGCCCTGTTGGCGGGAGTATTTGATTAATTATCTTCCAGTAAATTTTTTAGGTTTTCTATTTCAGACGGTAAGAATAGGTCATCAAATGGACCGCTGATTATTCCGAAATGAGAAAATACTGTTTCGCAATTTATGCATTGATAGTGTTCTCCTTTTTTATTTCCTTTCACTCCGCATATCGGACAGTAACTTTTTCTAGTATGATGCAACATATAATAATTATAAAAAAACTATAAATCAGTATTGTATTGTTGTGGTGGATTGTCGGATTATTTATTATTCAATTTTGTATTTTTATATATAATTTTATTGATTGGTAGTAATATGATTGAAGATTTAATGTTGAGGAGAGAACAGTTTCCTGTAGAGTTGGTTGATTATTCAGGCGAGCCTTTTACGAATCCATTTAGGATACCTCCTTTTCATCCCCGGATTGTGAACGAAGGAATTAATTTGGCTTTGGCTTTATCTGTTATTGATGAGTCCATTGAAAACACTAAATTGGATTTTGCTGAATCAAATATAAGAGATATTATAGAATCATCTTCTTATGAATATGATGAATTTACACCCCAGTATTTTGAAGGAGAACAACGAGGAATTTATTCTCCAAAGTTTCCATTTACAAAAGAATTATTTATAGCTCCAGACCGCATAAGTCCTGTTGGAGGTGATAATTATGTGAGGGTGGACAAGAAGTCTCCAATGGCTTCTTATTGGATTCCTTTACAAGAACCTTTTTCACTTGAATTGATGGAAGAATATAAAATGAGTGAAATAAGAAATAACAAAAATTATTCAATTGTAGAATATCGAAAAGGGTGGAAATCCCACACTGTGGATTTTAGAGAAGTTTTTTATAAAAATCTAATAATTGCTTTGGATAACGCAGTTGTTAAAGAGAAATATAATTTATAATTTTGCCAACTTTGTTCTTTTGCCGCTAAGCTTTAGCAAATCTCTTAACCTGATTAATTCATTTAATTTGGAAATTCTTATCTGGGATATTCCAAATTTTGCAATTTTTGTTAGTAGACTCAATTTGGAAATTGTGGAATCGCAGGTTTCTCCGGACCTGTGAGATAGAACAGGAACCATTTTTAGCTTCTTTGCTTTGTTTATGCAATCCAAAGCTCCTGTAACCGTCCCGACCTGATTGGGCTTTACAATGCATGAATTTGCAAGTTCATTGTCCAGTCTGGTGATTTGCGTGGCAAACAAATCATCCCCGCAGATTAAACATTTTTTACTGAATCTTTTTGTTAATTCCCTAAAACCAGAAACATCATCTTCTTCAAAAGGATCTTCTATGTAATATAATTTATAATCTTTTATCCATTGACCCATTAAATCAATCTGCTCTTCTTTGCTGACTTTCAGGTTTTTATAAACATATTTTTTCCCGTTGAATAATTCTGATGCAGCTAAATCAATTCCGATTTTTGCTTTATATTTTTTTGCAATGTCAAGAACATTCCCCAGAGCTTCTTCATTTGAGAAATCCATTACAAGAGCCCCTTCATCATTCACCCCAAGGAATTTAGTTTTATATTTATCCCTGAGTTCATCCATTA
The DNA here is from genome assembly GCA_030614705.1 of Candidatus Aenigmatarchaeota archaeon. GTDB lineage: Archaea > Aenigmatarchaeota > Aenigmatarchaeia > QMZS01 > QMZS01 > QMZS01. The sequence goes on along the minus strand of JAUWTN010000001.1, from coordinate 2,330 downwards.
TGTTAAAATTTGTTTTTATTCCATCAAATATATCTTTTGCCTTAACAGGTAATAATAAAATTTCCTGAATATCTGTTTTTCCATGATGAGCTCCGCCACCAATAACATTTCCCATGGGAATTGGAATCTCACCTGAAACTCCCTGAAGGAATTTATCTGTATTTAAATTGAAGAAGGCAAATGACAAACTGGTTGTGAGGTTTGAACCAATTTTTTCCAGATTATTCATCAACAATAAATCAAATTCTTCCTGAGTAAATTTCCCTGTAAATTTATTTTTAATTTTGTTAAAATTTTTCAGTCCAGTATCGAGATTAACAAGTTTGGCTTCTTTGGTTCCAACGCTTGCGCCGCTCGGAGCGCTTCCAACCCCAATTTTATTATTTGAAAAAATTGTTGATTCAATTGTTTCTTCTCCTCTCGAGTTAAATATTTTTCTCAGACCAATACATTCAATTTTCATATTTTATTATTTGGGACACATGCAAAACTTCTCAGCATCATCTCTTTTAGCTTCCCCATAAGTTTTATTTAGAGAAGGATATATAAGCTCACCTTCTAAATCAGGTACATCCAGTTTATCTACACAAGGACCTGTTTCTGCGGAAATCCACTTTGTGCATTCCCCCCGTAAATTCATTTCTTCATTGGCTGAGTAAATCCCGGGATTCCAGATATTGAATATAAAAGCTATAATAACAACTAAAATGAAGATGGTAACAATAAGATAGATTATGGGACTTATTTTAAGGTCACCCTTAAATTCATTTTTCATCATAAATATAATTTTCTATTTCTTTTTGAACTTCGCACATATCAAATATTTCTTTTTTTACAAGTGAAAGCAAAAATTTACTTCGGTTTTCAATAATTTTTTTAATCTTCTCCGGGTCTATTCCCTGATTTATTGAAATTTTTTCAAGGATGCGACTCATAGGCGTATATTCAAAAGAATCATTTTTTGAATCATAACCCACAATTATTTTGGTTTCAGCAACACCTCTCGCTTCATCTATTTTAATAAATTCTTCAATCTTTTTTATTCTTCTGCTCAGGCTGTTTTTATCTTCATTTTTGGTAACGGTTATGACAATATCAAGCAGTTCTATGAGGGACGAAGGTAAATTAATTGGAGGTGTTTTCAATCTTGAAATAACTGAAGGCACATCTTCGGAGTGGAATGTTGACAAAGTCGGGTGTCCGCTTGCCATTCCCTGAAACATTACATAAGTTTCTTTTCCCCTGACTTCACCAACAACAACATATTCAGGATTTTCTCTAAAACTTTCTCTCAATAATTTATCTAAATTAATTTCACCCATTTTCATCCCTCCGACAGATTCTCTGCTCACGGTTGCAATCCAGTTGCCATGATATATTCTAATTTCTCTGGTGTCTTCAATTGAAACAATTTTTGAATTTGAAGGAACAAAAGTTAATAAAGAAGTCAGTAATGTAGTCTTGCCAACTCCGGCTCCACCTATAATTAAGATATTTGATTTGTGTTCTATAAGATACCAGAGATAGGCAAATGCTTCCGCAGAAATTGTGTTTGATGAAATTAATTCTGTTGGGGAAAAAGGAATTCTTCTAAATTTCCTTATTGAAAAATTAGGTCCTTTAGGACTTATTTCTTCGGAGATGGTCCCTTCGATTCTCGAACCATCAGCAAGACTGCCTTCTAAGAAAGGGTCCGAATAAGAGATGTGTTTATTGCATCTTTGCGCAAGTTTGATTATAAAATTTTTTATAAGTTCACTTTCTTTGTAAATTATATTGGTTTTCAGATTCCCAAAGAGCCTGTGTTTTATATATAATTCTGTGTTTAAACCATTGCAGTTTATATCTTCTATATAATCGTCTTGCATCAGTCCTTCAATTTCATTAAGTCCAACAAAATTCCTGTAAATATAATACATTAATTTGTCATAGCTTTTTTCAGAAACCTGATAATTATACTCATTCAGTAGAAATTTAATTTTAGTCTCAAAATATTTTATAAGTTCATCTTTGTTTTTAAAATCCATTGGAGACAAGTCTATTAATTGCAATAACCCATCATATAATTTGTCAAATATCATAGTTTCTTTTTTTGTTAATTTTGGTTCTATGAGTTCGTATACAATTTCTTTTCCCTGATGATGTATGGAAATATTAATAAATTTTTTGATTAATTCATATTTTATATCTATTTTTTTCAAATCTTTAGGAACTTTAATTTTTGGATTAACTTCTTCTAATTGGAACATAATTAACCTTTTCTTTAAAAAAGAGAGGCTCATTTTTAATAAACCTCAGAAGGATGCAAATTAAGGTGTTAAAAACTATTT
>JAUWTN010000055.1 GCA_030614705.1 Candidatus Aenigmatarchaeota archaeon | reverse complement strand
TTTTATGAATCATACCCCCGGTTACATCCGTCCCGTCTGAACATCCGAGATATTTCTTAATTTCTTCCCAGTTATCTCTGTTTATTTCTTCCACGAATTCAGCTTTTTCATCTTTTGTTGGATCTGCAGTGCAAACCCAATCAACTTTTCCAACCATTATTATTCTGCTTTCAAATCCAAGATTTTTTGCAAGGTAGGTGAAAACTTCTTCTGTTGATAAAATACAGCACCCTTTTTTTAAATCAAGTCCTATATCTCCATGAGGAATTGGAATCATTTTATATTCAAGAAGTTTTTTTATTGGCTCTAAATAAAATTCCTTAATTTTTGAATTTTCTGCAATACAACAGGCAGAGGGTTGGACAGAAATTGCGTTTTCCCCAACTTTTAACAAATTATCAACAACAATCCTGTTTAATTTTGCTGCATCATTCTGCACAACGCAAACCCCATATTTGCTCTCATCATTTACAAACCCTTCAGCAGTTTGGTATTTTTTTGCTGAAACATGACCGAAAGATCCGCTCCCGTGACCGATTATAAGATTAAATTCTTTTTCTTCTCTAGCTTCTTTTACTTCTTTTGAAAGTCTTTTAATAACCTCAAAATTTGCTGTATATGGTTTTAGTTTATCTGTGATTACAGAACCCCCAAATTTTACAAGAATTAATTTTTTGCCCATTAGATTATCTAAAAATTAATTATAGAAAATGTCTTACCCTGTTTCGACAATTGCAATATAGGTTCTGACAGGGATTCTTTGTTTTAATTAATATTTTCCAAGAGGAATATTATATTTTTCAATGCACCCAGCCCTTCCAAGTTCTTCATATTCTTTACGGTTTACATGAATTGATTCTCCATCTGCAATAGGAATAACCACTTTATTGTAATCTACCATACAATAAATAATCTAAAATTTTAAATAATTGAACTATTTGCAAACAATCTTCGCAGCAGAGACCCAAAATATCCCAGTAGCCAGTATTAAGACAAAACTTATTGCGAGAGTTCCATAAAAGCTCGCTGTTGTTGTCCCAAGGACCCATTCAGCATTACCGGCAAACAAACTTGCGATAAGCATGCAGATTGCCCCAATAACCAAAAAAACATATACTTGCGGTTCTTCCATAATAATATACTTATTTAAAGGATTATTAATCGCCAAAAGAAGCGCAGTCTGGCGGTGGATAATAGATTGTGTCGCAGAACCCTTTAAATATGATCCCTTCTTTAAAATCAGTTATAATTACAAAATCTCTCATACTTTCTAGTTCAAGTTTTGTTTCTTCTGATTTAATCTTTTCAAGAATTACCTGCCCTTCGAGGGATTTTACAAGTTCTTCAAGTTCAAAGAATCCTCCATCAGAAATATAATAATATGTGGCTATGGTAAATCCTCTTTGAATCATAAACTGTTTTTCCTGTTCTGTGAGATTTTCCTCAAAAATCCATTGTGTTTTGAATTTTTCAGCAATTTCTTCAGGTGTTTCCAGGTTTGTTTCAGGTTC
>JAUWTN010000040.1 GCA_030614705.1 Candidatus Aenigmatarchaeota archaeon | reverse complement strand
TGTTATACGAAATTTGCGAACCTAAGGCATTTTGAGCGATTCGCAAACTTCTTCGTTCGTTTCACTCACTCGACCACTTACACTCTCGCCTTCGGCTCGTATAACAGGACATTACACTAAAAAGAACTCAAAGAAAACTGCTTTGCCTTTTTCCCAAATATATTATCCAACTGACCCTGAACAAGTTCCAATTGTTCTTTTGTGTAATCCGGTATATGATACTGCTCTGCAATCTTTATGCTTGCTTCAAGGTATTTTGAGATTGTTCCTTCAGACACAGTCAACACAAGATTCCCTTTGCACTTCAGGCATTTCCCTGACAAAGGAGGTCTCCTGTAAATAGTATTGCACCCAACGCACCTGAAAGTCTGCCTGAAGAAAGTCCTTAAATTACCTTTGATATCTTTAATAAAATGACTTGAAAGAATTTTATAAGCAACCAGTTTTTCATCAACGCAATTAAGTTTTTCAGCCAACCCCAACTGCATCATTACTTTGTCAATCATACTCTCAACAGTTTTGTAAGTGGTAAGATGAACCCCTGAATTAATATCAGTTGTTTCCGTTGTATAACCTAAATCAGAATACATATTTCCTTTATCCAGCCTGTCCGCAACTCTTTCTATATTTAATTCAAAAGGAAATGGATTATCTTTTGTCTTTTCATAAAATTCTTTCGGGTACTCAAAAACAACATCCATATCATAAACCTCATCATCAACTTCACCCAAATCCAGCAGCGTTGTTATTGTAAGAGGCGCATCAGATATGCTCCCCCTCCTCGTCGGAAGATATTCCCTTGAAAAATTAAGCAAGCAGTCCATGAGAAGCATAACCCCGTTTTCTTCCCCATCGCAGTCCCTTCTGGTGCAGGCAAACAAATAAGGATGCGCATAGTGACACCTGTTTGAAGTAAACCCAATCAGTCTGCACACAACAGGAGAAAGTATATGCGGGGCTATATCCAAGAATAAATGCCCAACTAAATCTTCTTTCTTCTTTGCATTATAAAAAGGTTTGGTTCCATAAAAAAGTTTAAGTTCATCATCAATAAATTTCGATACCCTGAGGAAATAATCCGCCGCGCTGTTTTCACCGTAAGTTGAATACAAAAAATCCTGTGGGAAAAGTTCAACAATCTGATCTTCATTCTCAAGAGGATTTCCGTCCCGATCCTTTTCATACCCAAGTTCCCTTAATTTTTTAACACTTGTGGAAATTTCTTTTGGTTTGAAATGGGTTAATGGAGCATTCACCATATCATATCTTATTGTTCCGTCCCTGAAAACATATAAATCATATTTAGCCCTTAGTATTCCTTTGTCAACCGGTTCTGGAACCTTGTGTTTTGAACTGATTCCCCTGACGCCTTTTATTAAATTCATCCTCGGTTCATTCAATTTCTCATATCCTTCATTAAGCAATCCAAGCACATTTATTTTCTTCTTCACGATTTTCGGATTATCCAGATGTTTCCCGCATTTCATGCAATAAGGAACTATTGAAGTCCCGTGTTCAGAACAGGTAAACTCGCTGATTTCCGCAGTGATGTAAGAAACCTCCATAACATTTCTCATCCTCCCGCCTTCCTGACCAACAGGGAATAATACCTGAGGAGAACCTTTCATTTTTCTTTCCTGTGATTTTTCTGGTCTTCCCATCCTTGTGCCAATATACTTTGTTAGTTTTTCCCTGATGTCTAACTTTGAAAATTCATTTATCAACTCAAAACCTTTTAGTTTGCTTTCCTTTAGTTTTACCAAATCCATTCCCTCAAAAGTTTTTAATAAAGGTTCAAAGTCCTCAAGAATAATAAACTGCTTGTCTATTGAAAAAGTATGGGGGATGCACGCTTTCTCAAGCAGCTCTTTCTTTTCAGAATTTTTAAGAACCAGGTTCCCATCTTTCTTTTCTCCGGAATTTAAATACTCTGCCAAACCAGCAATTTCTTCTGAAGAAAAAGAATCGTAAAAATGAAGATATTTTGGGTGCAATGGAATTATTCCCGCAAGCTTCAGGGCTTCTTCAGAGTTTATATTTAATGGATTTTTTATCAATTCTTCTGTTCTCTCTGAACCTATTAACTTCCCGGCTTCCTCCTTTTTTTCATCCAAATCAAATTTCCACCATTCCTCAACATAAGCGCTTCTTATTAATTTTTCTACGTTTTCATAAAAGTCTCCGAAAGTGATTAGGATATCCCCCACAAACAAAATTGTATCAACATCCTTGTTTAATTCTTTTGCCTTTGACTGGGTTTCAACCCTCACAACATCCCCGTTTTTCAGTTTTACAATTGGGGGTTCTATCTGGTCGCACACAGAAACTGTGCATCCTTTTCCAGGAAGTTCAATCTTCATCTGCGATGCTATTGCGGGGAAAGAATCCAAGATAACTAAAGTTGCGGGATGAAAACCAAAACAACCTGACCCTGTATTTCTTGACCTGCCATATCTTAATCTGAATCCTCCCCTCAGATAAGGAAGCGAGAAAACAGGTCTTCCCGCGGGAACCTCTTCTATGAATTTGTATTCTTTATCTCCTTTGCTTCCTTTTGTTTCTCCTTTTTTTAATTTAAGAAAACCCTCAAGCCAACTCCAGGTCTCTGTTAATTTAAATTCATCCCCGTATTTATTTAATTTTTTGAGAAGTTTTTTTGCTTTTAGTGGAAGTCCGTCCAGATAAACTAAACACATTCCACCTCTTATTCTTGTTGTTCCAACCCTCTCAAGATCTTTGTGTTTTGAAACTTCTCTTTTCTCCGTTGGTTCTCCGGTGATGCAGATAGGAACATTTTTTACAAGATAGCTAATTTCTTCTTCATTTGGTTTGTATTGTTTCCTTGTCACATAGGTAAGATAATCAGTAACTTCAGTAAAATATCTTTCAATCTCGTCCTGTGTTGGAACATACCTGTTTAATCTAAGTTCCTTTCTTATGCAATCCGCAATAAATAAAGTAAATACCTGAGCTGTTCCTCCCGCAGTTCTTATTGGTCCAGCGTAATAAACAGATACGAATTTATCCTTTGGGTCAATTGTCACGCTGACAATTCCTTCTATTGGAGCGCTAACAACTCCTTTTGTATTATAAGCGCATCCAAACCTCAGACCGCAGAGTATTGCTTCTTCCATTGTTTCGAATTTTAAGAATTTCTCTGTTGCAATATCCTTTGCTATTCCCAAAGCAACCTCATCGCTCCCAACACTGTATTGCTTCTCAAGTTCCTCAATTCTTATAATAATTTCCTTCCTGACTTCGTTTAATTGAGGGTGAACTATCTCAAGAATATCCACGCAACGGTTGTTCTTGTCCGCAGCTCTTTTTGATTCAACAAAAAGCTCATAATCCTTGCCTGATTTTTTGGCTATTGTGGCTTTAGCATAGCTATTGTCAACTTCTGACTTAATTCTCTCAAAATATTCCTCGGGGTTCATAATTAGGTCTGAATTTTAAAAACAGGTTATTTTAACAGCCAATCAAGTATATATCTATATTCCAGTACTTTTATGGAACCTGTGATTTCAAGAATCAAAAAAGACGGAAATGTGTTTAAAATACTGGTTTACCCGAGAGAAGCCCTTGAATTCAAGAGAGGGAAAAAAGAAATCAGCGAAGTTCTTGCTTCAGAGGAAATTTATGCGGATATTGAACAAGGGGAGAAAGCATCTTTGCAGGATTTGAAAAACAGTTTTGGGACTGAAAATATTATTGATATTGCCAAAAAAATCCTTCATGACGGGGAACTTCAGCTTCCAAAAGAATTAAGGGATGAAATGATTAACAAAAAAAGGAAACAGATTGCAACAATTATTTCAAAGACCGCAATAAATCCCCAGACAAAAGCCCCCCATCCAATTGACAGAATTCTCGGGGTAATGGAAAAAGCCGGGCTTAATATAAATTTCTATGGGAAAGCTGAGGATCAGGTAAAGGAAGTGATTGAAAAAATCAAAGAGGAGATTCCATTATCAATTGAAACCGCAAAAATGGAAATAAGAATTCCATCAATTTATGCGGGATCTGCATACGGGCAGATGAAATTACTTGGAAAAATCCTGAAAGAACAATGGAATAATGATGGGTCTTTTTCCTGCACACTTGAAGTTCCTGCTGGACAGAAAAATGATGTTTATGATAAATTAGGAAGTTTAGCTCATGGGCAGGCTTTGATTAAAGAAATTTAAAATCCAGCAAATTCTCTACAAAAATTACAATTAAGAAAAATTAAAAATAATTTATTATTATTCACCGGGTTTTTTTCCTGTTGCTGGTGGGGTGGGTTTACCTTCAGTATTGTTAATGAACCACATCATCGCTCCAATTACTATGAAGATTATTATCAAAGCAATTAAGTCCTGTGTAATTCCAAAGTAGAACCAGTTCATTCCGCCTACAACACCATTGATAATCATCCATGCAATCACTACAAGACCTA
>JAUWTN010000022.1 GCA_030614705.1 Candidatus Aenigmatarchaeota archaeon | reverse complement strand
TCTTTTGATTCTGATAAAAGTTATGTAATTTTCACTATTGCAGGATTAAATACATCAGAATATTTGGTTAATTACAAACCAAAAGAGAAAGCATTGGAAACAATTTTGTTCAAAGCAATAAACAAGGAAGAGATTGATGGTTTTAAACTTGTTTATGAAAATGCTGACGCAACTATTTATCATCTTGTTTCTTAAATAAATTAGACTAATTATGGCTCAACTTAATGAAAAATCCGGGACATGCTGTTGTCCAAGATTTAATCCAAGACCGTGGATGGATCAAAGAATTATCTGGATGAATAAATTATTTGTTAAATACAAAGTAAGAAGTCTGTTCCATGTTCCGTGGAATTTAAAGAAAGTTCTGTCTGAGAAAAGAGAGATAATTCAATTTGTAGGGGCTACCACACCTCAACCTTTCATTCTTTCATATGAAAAAGGTTTTTTGACTTCTGAAATTTATGTTTCGGTAAACCGGGAAGTTCCCGGAGAGGAAATGGCTAAATTGTCCGGAACTTTTTTAACAAAAGTTTACGAAGGTTCTTCTAAAAATATTGGGGACTGGATTAAGGAAATGAAAATCTATGTAAAATCAAAAAATGAGGGGATTGAAAAATTGTATTTCTTTTTCACAACCTGTCCTGATTGCGCAAAAGTATATGGTAAAAATTATGTGGTTTTTCTTGCCAAGATTAAGGAAGAATCAAATAAGAAAAATTAAATATTAATCCAATTTTAGTTATATTCTGATTAATGACAACAGAGTTCATTCCAAATATTTATTTTTTAAATACCCAATATTTTAGGGCGGGAATTTTATTTAATCTTCCCGGTCTGCCAATCCCTTATAATTGTTTTTGAGTTTTTGATAATATCAGGCTCCCCGCCTTTTCTTAGAATTCCTCTTTTTAATGCAATTTCCTTGATAGTTTCTTCTTTGTCTTTCTGGGTATCAACCCCATAAAAATATTCAATCATACCTGAGTATTTTTCCATTAATTTAATCACAACAATATCCGCTTCTCTTATCTGATTGAAGTCAATTGTTCCTATAAGTGCGTGTTTTATATAATCCTTTTCTGAATAAGGAATAACTCCCGGAGTGTCCATCAGCATCATCCTTTTATGGGTTCTTACCATCTGCAGGCTTTTTGTGTACCCGCTGATTATGCTGGTTGGAGCTGATTTTTTCCCTTTCATTGCATTAATCAATGAGGATTTTCCAACATTTGGATAACCAAGAACCCCAACATTGATTGTTTTGTAGGTTTTTATTCCGGCTTTCTCTGCTTCAATTAAAATCCTGTCGCGCAGAATCTTTGTTCCAAAATGTTTTTTTGCTGAGATAAATACGCAGGGTTTTAGTTTTTTCTTGTATCCTTCAACAATATCTTTATCAACAAGGTCGCATTTGGTTATCACATATATAAGTGGTTTTTCAGAATCTTCAACTTTGTCTTCAACCTCAGGATTCATTGTTTCTTCCACAAGGCGGGCATCCAGCAAGAGCAGTAAAACATCTGATTCTTTTATTACTTTATCCACCATTTTCCAGAAAGTTCCCATAATTAACCTAAAATCCGAATAATATCCAAATCTTTATTTTTATCCATAAATTACAAATAAATTTATTTTGATAACCTTTTCAATTATTTTGAGCCAAATATGAGTTATATTTGGTATTGTTTTAATTTTTCTATCTAAAATATCTTTTTAATAAACCAATTTTAACCCCGTTTTCATATATAATTTTTCCATTGTGGTATATTTTCCCTCCGGAAGGTTCACCAATAGATTCATAATTTCCATTTAGATGAATTTCTCCTCCAGTCATATCTTTCCCAACAAAACCATAAACATTTCCTTCGATTGTAATTTTTCCTCCAGCCATGTCCCCCCCAACAAAATTCTGGACATCTCCCTCAACAATAATTTCTCCACCTTCCATATGGGCCCCAACACCTAAATATGCAGTTCCTTTAACAATAATTTTTCCTTTTTCCATTCCATTTCCAACCCAAGAATCACAACCACCATTAACAACAATCTCACCGTTTTTCATCCAAATTCCGCAATCATTCCCGCAATCACCGGTTATTTTAAGGTTCTTTGAGTTATAAATCCCTAAATGATCCCAGGTTTTTTTTATTTCCACTGCAATATCTTTTTCAGAACAGGATTCATTAATCAAAAAAGAAACATAAATTCCCGCATATTCGGGTATTCTCTCAAAATCCATTTCAATTCCAGATATAAGTTCCTGAATGGCATTCTGATCAGCAGGCAGAGGTTCATAATTTTCAACAGGGTCATAAACATCAAAAGGTAATCTTCTTTTCAGGAGAGTATATTTTTCATTCCATATTTTGAACGCATCCAGATAATTATCTGCGTGAATCATTTCTATTGGTTCAAATTTACCAGAAAGTCCACCCTGATTTAGATTGTATCCATCTAAAAACCTTCTCATATTACCAGGCAATTTTAATTCTACCATTTTAATTCACCTCAACCCCGTTTTCATATATAAGAGTTCCTAAATGGTATATTTTCCCTCCGGAATGGTCACCAATAGATTCATAATCTCTATTTAGATGAATTTCTCCACCTTTCATATCATCTCCACAGTTCTCTCCACAATCACCCTCAACAACAATATTCCCTCTTTCCATTTTTTCTCCACACCATCTTTCACAATCACCATTAACAACAATCACCCTTTCATTTCTGTAACCACAGAAATGTCCACAATCACCATTAACAACAAACACCCTTTCATTTTTATATCCACACTCACCTCCACAATTCCCATCTATCTCAAGAATTTTTGAATTTTTGAATCCAAGAAGATTCCAGGGTTTTTCTATTTCCAGCGTAATTTTTTCTTCAGAACACAATTCATTAGATAAGTAAGAAAGGAATAATCCGGCATAGTCGGGTAATATTTTATAATAATCTTCGACTTTATAAATAAAATCCTGAATATTTTTTAGGTTGACTGAGGTAGGTTCATAATTATTTACCAATTGATAAGTGTCTAGATAATTTGTTAATTTTGTTAATTCTCGCTTGTTATTCCATTCTTTAAAACAATTCATATAGTCTTTCATGGCCTCTGAATCAACTTTTTCCACTTCAAATTTATCTGAAAGTCCACCATGATTTGGATTATATTCTTCTAAAAATCTTTTCGTATTATCCGGTAATTTTAATTCTACCATTTTAAATCACCTCAACCCCGTTTTCATATATAAGAGTTCCTAAATGATATATTTTCCCTCCGGAATGTTCACCAATAGATTCATAATCTCCATTTAGATGAATTTCTCCTCCAGTCATATTATATCCGCACAAATCTCCGCAATCGCCCTTAACAACAATATTCCCTCCTTTCATATCATCTCCACACCAACATCCACAATTACCATTAACAATAATTTTTCCTTCAGTCATACCATTTCCACACAAATCTCCACAATCACCCTCAATAACAATATTCCCTGTATTCTCATATCCATAGGAATCCCCACAAGCTCCAATTATATTGAGATTTTTTGAATTTTTAAATCCAAGATAGTCCCAGGGTTTATCTATTTCCAGTGTAATTTCTTTTTCAGAACACAGTTCATTAAGTAAATAAGAAGGAAATAATCCTGCATACTTTGGTAATATTTTATAATAATATTCGACTTCATAAATAAATTCCTGAATCTTGTTGGGGTTTACTGAATTGGATTCATATTTATTTATAAGTTCATAAGATGTTTCTATTGTAAGATTTGTTGGTTCTCGTGCAATAGTCCATTCCTTAAAACAATTCAGGTAATTTTCCATAGCATCTGAATCAACATTTTCCACTTCAAACTTACCAGAAAGTCCACCCTGATTTGAATTATATCTATCTAAAAATATTTTTGTATTATCAGGCAATTTTAATTCTACCATTTTAAATCACCTTATCCAAAACAATATTTGTAAAATCTTTTTCTCCAAGAATCGGATAAATTACCACTCCATTTTCTTTGGTTACTTCTCCACTTTCCCCTCTTCCAATTTCAAATATATATGCTCCGCCAAAACCAGATAGATATTCAACAGTTTCAGTTCTGTTTTTAATAACCCCGTCAGTTATTAAAATAGCATCAATATCTTTTTCTCTGCCACCAATAATTTTTTCAACAATAGGAATATCTACTCGAGTATCTTCACCATCTTTAAATTTTATTAATTCTCCTAATATTTTATCTTCATTTTCCAAAAAATCACTTTCTGTTGTTCTGTCAGAAAATCTTACTGGCGCTACTTTTGAACCATTTCTTATATAACTTCTGGCGGCAACAAATGAGCCAAGAACTGCATAAGATGTGTTGGTTACAGGATTTGGCATGCTGCCGGAGTCGTCGAGCAGAATAAGCAAATCATTTGTTTTACTGGTTTTTCCAAAAGTATTCATACCCCCTCTTTCCACTTTTTTTGTTATACCTGGAGCAATTATTCCAAAACTTGTAAAAGGGTCTATGTCTTCTATGCTGTCAGATAGATCCCATGGAGAATAGGTCTTTGGGTAAGAGCCCCCATTTTGTTCTAAAGGAATCTTTTTAATTTTTAGATTGTATCTATCAGACAGAATTCTGTAAAGTGTTTTGCTTGCGTAAATCTCAGGATTTGTTGAAAATGATCCGCCGGGTTCTTTGGAGGAATTCTCATTGGTTTCTTCTGCATATTCTTTCAAAAATTTTCTTGCACCGTCAGGGTCAATTTCTTCCCCATTTACAAGTTCTTTAATCGCTTTTTCTATTCCCTCTTGAGGCAAATCAGAAAATTTACCACCACATTCCATATTTTCATTATTTTCTTCCATTTCTTCAAGCAAAGGTTTTATATACCTATAGAATTGTTTTATCTGCCTCCTGCAATCACCCACTGATTTTACAGGTTTACCTGAAAGGAAATCTATTTTTTTTAATTTATCCGCATATTCGTTTAGTTTAGGAGAATTTTCCACTCCAAAATCATCTCCTAAAATATGGCTGTAGAATAATTTTTCGACTGAATCATATTTTGTTCTATCTTCCAGAACTTTATACAAATTTTTTAATTCTTCACCACCATAATAATTCCACACTCCAAGATTTCCAACAATATCATCAAACCTGTTTCTAACAAAATCTTTAGTGCTGCTATCGACATTCAAATTAGTTAGAGATATCTGTTCCATCACTATTCTTTTTATGTCAAAGGGATGAAGTGATTTATGTCCGAGGTATTCATGTTGCAAATATCCTTTAATAATTCCTTCCTTAGTCAAACCTTTTTTTTCAAGTTCCTCAAAAGAATCTGGGTTTATATAAATTATGTTTTCTCCAAAATCAATGCATGCGCAGGGACATTTATTGCCATATTCAATAGAGTTGATAGGCGAATAACAACTTTCTTTCAGTTCCTTGAATATTTCTAAAATATCCTTTTCCATAAGCTCACCTTCTCTCCGTCTTTATATATAAGTTTTCCTTTATGGTATATTTTCCCTCCGGAATGTCTACTAATAGACTCATAATCTCCATTTAGATAAATTTCTCCACCAACCATATCCACTCCACATTTATCTCCACAATCACCATTAACAATAACTTTCCCTCCGGCCATAGATTTTCCACATTCAGTTCCACACTCATCTTTAACAACAATTTCCCCTCCAGCCATACAATATCCACACATTAATCCACAATCACCATTAACAATAACTTTCCCTCCAGTCATATGGTTCCCACACATTAATCCACAATCACCATTAACAACAATTTCCCCTCCAGTCATATTTTCTCCACATATATCCCCACAATTCCCATCCATCTCAAGAATTTTTGAGTTTTTAAACCCAATATAATTCCAGGGCTTGTTTATTTTCAGTGCAATTTCTTTTTCAGGACACAATTCATTAATTAGATAAAAAGGGAATAATCCAGCACGGTTTGGTAATTCTCCATAGAAATCTTCAACTTCACTAATGAAACCCTGAATATTTTCCGGGTTGACTGAGGCAGGTTTATAATCATTTACAAATCTGTAAGCCCAATTTAAATCAATTGTTTGTTCTTGCGCAGCATCCCATTTCTTAAAACAATCCATATAATCTTCCATAACATCTGAATCAACTTTCTTTGGTTCAAATTTATCAAAAATTCTTCCTTTTGGATTATATTCTTCTAAAAATCTTCTTGTACTATCCGGCAATTTTAATTCTACCATTTTAATTCCCCTTTTCCTTTATCCCTTCTCTATAAAGTATACTTCTTATTACAGGTAAATCATAGTTTATAAAACCACTCAAATCCTCTCCATTAATCAACTTACCATAAAATTCAAGATAAACATCGCGTTTTTCAAGGTAATTATCACGAAATTTATCTGTAAGTTTATCCACATTCCATTTTTGCTGGGAGCCAGGATAAAGGTCATCTTTGGAATTTTTTTGCGAAAATCCATCCTTAATTTTTACCCTGTGCAATAAGGTATGGGGAATAATTTCATAAATCCGTTTAGGAGTAACTTCGTTTTCACCTAATGCGAAAGTAAGACTTTTTGAATATTCATTAATACTGTTAATCCATCTATAAGAAATATTATTTTCAAGAATACCCGCTAGATTGGTTTTATCATAATGTTCAGTATAAGCTTCGCCCGGAACTTTTGTGAGAGAGTTTGCTTCAGAATAAAGGACATCAATAATAACCGGAGCCTCCGCTCCAAAGGAGATATTATTAATTTTTTCCCTGCATTTTTTAATTTCTTTTTCAGTAAATATTAATTCATTCAATTCTCCTAATTCACTAAGGTAGATTTCTTTTAATGAGCCAATTTTATGATAATCATCTTTTTTAAGGGCTTCCAACATCTCAATTGAAATTTTTTTATTTTTTAGCATTTTTTTATTTTCTTTCGCAGAATCTCTGTACATTGTTAAACCTATAGGGGCAGCAATTTCTACACCAACATCAAACCTGTCCAGTAAAGGAGGGATTATTTCTGTATTTCCTGAATCAGGATAATTTGCTGTTGCGTTAATTCCAAACCCATTTTGGAATAATGTTTCGTTTAAATAACTGAAAACACCTCTATCTATAGAATCTAATAAGGTATCTTGCGCTCCTCCAGAAAGCCTGCTTATTTCGTCCACAATTTTTGGAATAGGTGCTTTGGAGAAGTTGCTCCATATAACCTTTTCATTTCCTTTTTGCAATTCACCTAAATTTGGTCTCCCAGCCATTTTTTCTTCTGTCTGGTAAGGATGTCCTTTTAATTCACACGCTTGTATAAATTCAGGAGGGTAACCATATAACAAAGAAGATACGGCCTCAGCAACCGTGGTTTTACCAGACCCATAATTACCAATTAACAATTCCTTCCCCCCATTTAAACCAGTAAGGAGAGTCATTAATATAACCTCATTCCATTTTTCTTCATTAATTTTCAGGTTTGGATGATTTAGATAATAGCTATTACTAATATATTCATGCGCATTTCTTATTTTATCTTTTATTCCCATATTTAATCACCACTAATATATAATAACAAAAGAATATATATAGTTTTCGGTGAAGGAATATATATTTTCTATTATATAATAGCTGCTTTATTTGTGGTTATTTGGCGTGTATTGTGGATTTGAGCTGTATTTTAGAGATTATCTGAAAAAATCAGTGTTCGTATTTCTTGAAATACCACCTTAAAATCGATGCATTCTGAATCCAGGTGTTTGGCAGGTCAACAATAAGACAAATTATCAGGACTGCTGCAAGTTGTCCAAATACAGATGAAAATCCTGTTATTAATAAAATGGATGTAAGCGCAACCAGACTTGTTGCGGTCATGGTAAGTCCGGTTTTAAGGGCTTTTTTATATTGTTTGTCGAAATTCTTGCCTGATTTACGGGTTCTTGTGGTAAGTAAAATATCTGTGTCAACTGAATAACCGAGAGACATTAATAAAGCGGTAAAGGTAACTATAGATAGAGGTATTGAAAGAATATTCATAAAGAATATTGTAATTACAATATCTGAGAATGCGCACAGGACAACTGCGAATGATGGAATAACTGTTCTGAAAAGAAGAAAGATTATAATTGCTATTGCGATGAAAGCAATAAATACAGAGTATATGATTTCATTAAAAATCCCTTCACTTAATTTAGGGTCTATTTTGCTAAGTTCATAAGTGCTGATTTCAATAGTGCTGTTAATATCATTTATCAGTTCATTAATATTATCTTCAGCGCATTCAACTGATAACTGGGTTTCAATTGCGCTTGTTGTGGTATAAGTGTTAACATGATATTTGGTTTGAATTACATCCCTTAAACTTGAGATTTCATTATAATTTGCATCAGAGAATGAAACAATAAGGAGATTTCCTCCTTCCAAATCAATGCTTTTATCAATAAAACTGCCTGTTGTCATCTGTTTGTGCCCGAGAAAGGCAAGACTGATTAAAAGAAATGCCAATGTAATATAGATAAGTTTGCTGTTCATAACCATTTTATTCATTAAATTAAATAAGGGGTTTTATCCCATATTCTGTGAAATAAAGGTATTATTCCTGAATTTTGGAAACGAAGAGTTTATTTAACAAACAAAGAAAACCCTTCAATCCCGGCAACAACCACAAAGGTCACAATCACCCCTGCAATTAATACACCAACAATATTTGCCATAGAGAACTCTTTTCTTTTAAATCCGAGGAGGAAAGCGGCTAAAGCTCCGGTCCACACACCAGAACCCGGGAGAGGAACTCCAATAAACAGAGCAAGACCAATTGTCCCATATTTATCAACATGTTTGTGCATTTTTTTCTGGATTCTTTTTACGCATTTATTGTAGATTCTCTCAAAAATCTTTATTTTTAGCACATAAGGTAGAATTGTATGGAGGGAATAAAATATTATCTCCCCAAGAATTATATTTGCCAGAATAATGATAAGAAACGCAATTAAAGGGTCCATTTCCAATATAAGCAAAGCATAGGGAATTGAGGCCCTAAGTTCCAGAGTTGGAAGGAAGGTAAGCAAAATAACCCAAAATAAACTTGAAGGTTCCATTATTGTTAATTGGAATTATAATGAATATTCCCAGATTCTTTTTTCTTTTGGAGTTCTTATACTGGAGACTTCACCGCACACATCGCTTAAAAATAATTCTTTTATTTCTTCAATATTATACTCAGGATAATTTCCCAAAATCCACATTAATTTAGTCATTGCGGTTTCACTAATCATATCATGTCCCGGTATCGCTCCGGCATCCAAAGCTTTCTTACCGCATTCATAAAGGTACATCCATGAGAAACCAATTGCGCATTGTGAAGATACAATAAGGGGAATTCCTTTTTTCACAGCATTTTCTATTTCAGGCACCAGAGAATTTTCATCAATAGGCACATTGCCAGCCCCAAAACCTTCCAGAATTATTCCTTTGTAATCCAAATCTATTAAATTAGAAATTATTTTTGGATTAAATCCCGGTGTTATTTTTAGTATGCAGATTTTTTCTTCAAGTTTATTAAAATATTTCAATTCAATATTTTCTTTTTTAAAATGTTCTCCTGTTAGTCTGATATCATGTTCGATCACACCTAAAGGCAACATCCCAATACTTTCGAATGCTTCAAATTCCACTTCCCTGAATTTTTTAGTTCGGTTTCCTCTCAGAATTTTATTGTTAAATACAATTACCACTTCGCATATATTTGTCTCTGTGGCAATGCGAACTGAATCCAGAATATTTCTTTTTGAATCAGAACCGAGCATATGCGGAGGAACCTGCGAACCGGTTAACACAATAGGTTTTGATAAATCCTGCAATAAGAAAGATAAGGCTGATGCAGTATAATGCATTGTATCAGTTCCGTGAGTAATTACAAAACCCTCATACTCAGAATAATTATCTTTAATTGTTTTGGCGATTTCAAGCCAGTGCTTCGGTTGCATATTGGATGAGTCAATGTTAAGTAAATCAATAGTCTTAATATCTGCCAAATCCTCTATCTCAGGAATAAAAGTTAATAATTCTTTTTCATTGAATTCCCCGGGTTTCCAACTGCCGTTAACCATTTTGGCTGTAATTGTCCCTCCTGTTCCCATAAACAGAATTTTCTTTTTTTCCATAATTTATCTCCCGATAAATTTGATATACGCCTCAAATTTGAATATTAATCATTTTTTTATGATTGAAATTATGTTAAATTATCCTAAAGGAATCGAAATTCATAGATTAGATGATTTAATTGCGCTTGATAAAGGACAGACGGTGGTTAAATACGGAAAAATTGGTGTTTATGCTGGCCTGGAGCTTGTTGTTACTGGTAGTATTGCGTGTAGTTGCGGCGAAATTTCAGAAATACCTGTAATCCTATATCCCCGTGAAGATGGTTTAATGGAAAGGGAAGAAGTTCGTTATCTTGAGCCTCCCGCAAAAAGAATACATGGGTATTCAATAATAGAATCTATTTCTGAAGAAGACCCCAGATTTAAGATTTACCAAAATATGCTGAATATTGAAAATTTAATATAGGCTGAAAATTGATTTAAATAATTTTGGATTAATCCCAATAATAAAATGATATTAGATAAATTATGCACCCTGAATTAAATATTGGAATAGTAGGTCATGTTGACCACGGGAAAACCACTCTGGTGGAAGCCCTCACAGGAAAATGGGTTGACACGTTTTCAGAGGAAAAAAAGAGGGGAATTACAATTAGATTGGGATATTCTGATTTTTCAATTTACAAGTGCGAAAAATGCGGGAGACACACAACAAATGAAAAATGCGTTCATTGTTTTTCTGACTGCAAACACGAAAAAATATTTTCTTTAATTGATGCTCCCGGACATGAAAGTTTAATTCCGATTGTTCTTACCGGAGCTGCTTTATTTAATGCCGCAGTTCTTGTGATTGCCGCAAATGAAAAATGCCCCCAGCCGCAAACTCTTGAACATTTAAGAGCCTTGGAAATCGGTGAAATAAAAAATATTATAATTGTTCAGAATAAAGTTGACCTTGTATCAAAGGAAGAAGCCGTAAAGAATTATAATGAAATAAAGGAATTGGTTAAAGGAACCATTGCCGAGAATTCAAAGATAATTCCAACTTCAGTGCATCAGGGAGTTGGGATAGAATATTTATTGGACGAACTTTTGAAAATAGAAAAACCGAATTATCCGGAAGGTGATTTTTTATTCCTTGTTGCAAGATCTTTTGACGCAAACAAACCGGGAATAAAACCGGAAAATCTGGCAGGAGGTGTAATAGGGGGCAGTGTAATCAGAGGGAAATTAAAAGAAGGCGACGAAGTAATAATAAAGCCGGTTTCCATAAAAGGAAAATATGTTGAAATTGGAACAAAGATAAAAAAAATAATGCGGGATGAACTTGAAGTTGATGAAGCAGCCTGCGGAGGTCTTGTTGCTTTGCAGACAAGTCTTGACCCTTCAATGGCAAAATCAGATAAACTTGCGGGATGTCTTGCAGGAACAAAAAACATGCCTGAAATTCTTTATGAGATTGAAACTGATTATAATTTATTTAAGGGTTATGAACTTAAAACCAATGATACTTTATTGGTTTATTGCAGGAACAGCAGGAGCACTGGAAGCATAGTTTCAATAAATGATAAGAAACTAAAACTAAATTTAAAACTGCCAATCTGCGCGGAGAAAGGCGCAAAGGTGAGTTATTCAAAACTTGTTGGAGGGAAATGGCACCTGATAGGTTGGGGAAGAATTAATTAAAAGGATATTTTTGTTGTACTTAATAAAATTTCAATTATTAGAAAGAGTTGAGGATTATTTTTCCTGTTTACTTCGCTCGTTCAGGGATTTCAAATATTTTTCTATTTGTTTTTTCGTTTCTCTAAAATCATCTAATTTATGCAATTCTATAATTATCTTTTTTATTTTGTTTAAATCTAATTTATTTAAAACGTTTTTCCAGTCAAACTCGCTTTTGTTTAATCCCAAATGTCCTTCTTTTCCATTATATCCGCTTGCATGAATGTAAATAATTCTTTTTTTTATTTTTCTTAGAAATTCATCCAAATCCATATTTAATGTTTTATTTTTTACAGCCATCGCTAAATGGCATAAATCCATATTAACTTTTAATTGAGGAAATTTCTCTAAATTATATAGAAAATTTTTGCCATTGAAATTCTCATTTACTTCATAAATAATTTCTATTTTGTTTTTCTTCGAAATCTTCAACACTTCAGAAAAGAATTTTATCTCCTGAGTTGTTAATTTATCTTGTTTTAGATGAACAATCAATTCTTTACAACCCAAATATTTGCAGGCAAAAATTTCTGTTTTCAAGATACTCATTTCCATTTCCTGCAGTGTTTTTTCTCTGTATGTAAAAACCATATTTGTTTGAGTGTGCATGCTCAAATCTTTTCCTTTCAACTCTTGTTTAATCTTATCTAAATTCTCTTTTCTAAAACCAAAATTCTTATCATTACTAATAATTTCTAAAACTTTCATATCAATTTTTTTAGAATCCTTATAGAAAATATCCCGGGTTTTAAGTCCAATCTTTGTTTTCACCATTTTCATAATTAATATTAATCCTATTTTATATATCTGTCGATTATATCTTTTCCTGAAAAGGCTGGGGCAGGAGTCTTGCCAATTTTTTCCAGAGAATTTTCTCCCAGGTTATTATCATTTCTTCTTTTTTATCAAGTATAGAATTAAACAAAATATTTGCCACATTTTTTCCAGAGAGTTCTTTATACATTAAAAGATTCGGATCTATACTAATATCAATCGCATAATATTCTCCTTTTCTCTCTATAAAATCAACTTCGCAACATAAAGATCCAATTTCTTTAGCAACCCGCTTACCAAGTTCACTTAATTCATCAGAAGGTCTGAGAAATGTCCTTCTTTGAGCTATATTGCTTCTATCTTCCCCTTGTTTTGGAGTCTCTTCTATTCCTATTACCTCTTCACCAATTACAAGGAGTTTAGTAACTTTGCCTTTTATTACTTCCTGTATATAGAAAGGCTTTGATGCACTATGCATGCTGTCGATTATTGCATTTGCTGTAGACGGGCTTTTTATTACCATAATGCCATTTCCACCATGAACATCAGCAAGTTTGAAAACAATTTTATCAAATCTACCCACAATATTTTTGCTCACTTCAGGGGATAATGTTAAATAAGTTTTTGGGTATTTTACTTTCGCTCTGCCAAATGCTTTTGCTAAAAGCGCTCTATTAGATAAATAAAGAGTGGCCTTTGGCTCTTGAGTTAAAATTACTTTTTTATTACGCAAAATACTTGAGATTAAATAACTAAATGGAAATTTATCACAGGGAACATGCAAAATACAAAAATCATAGTTTGCAATATTTTTATCTTTGTACACAACTTTTTCATTTCCTTCTATATAAAGTTTTGGAAGTGTTACTAAAACACTGTTTGATATTCCTTTAAATTTTTTAGACTCTTCATAAAGATAGATGGCTGATTTATCGTCTTTATTACCAATTATGCAAAGTTCCATATTCTAATTTTTTAACCCATTAATTACTTTTATCATAGTATCTATTGGATTTAAACAATATATGCACTCTATTTTATATTTTCAATTATATCTTCATATATACATATAAACGGGTAAAAATAGTTTTCTTTACTAAATTCGGGATTATTGATATTTTAAAACATAATGCACAGGCTGAAATTTAGAATAATAAGAAGAATGCGAAAGTAAGTTATTCAAAACTTGTTGGAGGGAACTGGCATCTGATAGGTTGGGGTAGAATTAATTAAATTGATTGTTAATTATGAACTCTCAGGAAAATTTTTATGATGTAATTGTTGTTGGGGCTGGACCTGGAGGAAGCGCAGCCACTGAAAAATGCGCTAAATATGGATTAAAAACTCTGCTCATTGAAAAAGAAAAACTGCCCAGAGATAAACCCTGCGGTGGTATGTGTATTGATTACCTAAAAGAACTCATTGAATTATATGGTTCTGAAATTAATGATATTGTTGAGAGAAGAACAGACAAACTAAAAGTATATCTTGACCAGAAAATTATATTTTCAAAAGATTATTCTATAGATTTATTCCTACGAAAAAAACTTGATTATTTTATTACAAAGAGAGCAATTAAATCCGGGGCAAAATTAATTGAAAATTGCAGAGTAACTGATATTGTAGTTGGTAAGAATAAGGTG
>JAUWTN010000020.1 GCA_030614705.1 Candidatus Aenigmatarchaeota archaeon | reverse complement strand
TAATGCCAGACTCCATCATAAATGTCAACATAAAGTCTGTCTGAACTTTCCCAGTCATTTGTTAGTTTTAGCTGGAATTCAAGTTTGCAGTTTATGCAATTGGTTAAATCCAAAAATCCCGCCTGAGTGCTAAGGGCAACTTCACCTTCATCACCTTCTTCCATTTCTGCGCCCCAACTTCCACTATAAATATCTGCGGCATCCTGATGGGTTCTGGCTTCATTATTGTCATTCCCGTATTCAACAGACCAAATTGTTGCATTAAATCCTTTTCCAACAAAGGAAGAACTTTCAAAACCATTTTCAAAAAAGGTATTTCCTATATTCCAGTAAGTTGCATTGTGTTCCGTGGTTTCATTGTAAACCAGATGACCATTAAGGTAAATTTCTGTGTTGTCATCTGAAAGAATTTTAATATATAGATTTTTTATTTTGTTGGAGTTGGTTATATTAAAGTATTTTCTAAAATAATAGTTTCCGCCATTGTTTCCTATATCTGTATCTATATTTGGAGAATAAGAGATATTTTCAAATCCAAGTATTGCGTTTCCTGAACTCCAATTAGTATCATTATAATTTATTCCTGTCCAGTTTGACCCGTTTATTTCCGGGGGGTTAGTTGAAGAATAATTTGTGTTATACAACCATGCGCTTTTTGCAGTTATGAGCGAAATTAAATAGGGTTTTTGTAGTAATTTATTCCCTTTATTTATACCACAACAAATACAGGTTCCTGATAGTGGAATATAACTATTTACTTGATTATCCAGAGTTGTTTTGTTATCTGATAATTCGTGAGTCTGATGTACATCGGTTGTAAATGAAACAAGACTTACCCGGTTTCCGGACATATTTAACATTCCGGCAATGAAATTTTTATCAGCTGATATTGCTACAGCAAGCCTCTGCTGATTTCCCGGTTGTATATCTGAAGTTGCCATGCTCCCAGAAACATCCGTAATAAGCACAGCATCCCCGTAACCTTCCCCATCAGAAGGTATTATGTTTTCTATGCCAAATTTTAAAGGTATTGTTTTCATGCTCAAGTCTGAATAATTTAATCCAGAACTATTAAAATAATAGCTTAGGTTTGAATTATCAAGAGTTATATTAATATCCCCCGTTTCATTGCTCCTGAAAACTGTTGAATTTGCGATTGTAAGATAAACAATCCCACCAGATATATTATTTTTGTAATGAATGTAAGCACTCATATTATTTAAATCCCCATTAACATAAAACCCGTCATAAAGGTTCATGATTCCTTCAATTCCCGGAAAATAATATTTCATATTTCCGGCTTTTGTTTCTTCGTAAAGTTCTGTTGAGTTATAATCAACTTTAAGAAAACCACCTCCAAAATATTGTTCTGTAATATTTACAGTGCTAAAATTAATCTCAATGGTGTTATTTCCTTTTATGAAATTTGACAAATCAATATTTGTGCTTTTTATGTTTGCGCTAAAATTTCCTGTGGTGTTATCAATTGAAAAATTACCTGAAAAATTTCCGTTGATGTATAATGAAAAATTTGAGCCCGAATAAATTTCAATGTAAGCAGACGTAACAACTCCGGCTGTTTCAGGAATGTTCAGATTAAAATTCAAATTACCCTGCCCCACAAATCCTCCAAAATATAAATATCTTGATTTATTTGTTTTAATCCCGCTTAGATATGCTCTGGCGATGTAACCATATTTCGGTCCAGACCCGTAAGTATTTTCAATCAGGCTGGACACAGATAAAGATTCTGAAGTGTTGGAACAATTTCCTGAGATGGACTCATTCCCTATAATTAAACTAAACTCAATATCATCCAAAGTTGAAATTGAATTTACTATTTCTTCGGTTATATTTTCAGCAAGTTCTTTTTTTAACAAATTATTTTCATCTTTGTAAATGCTCCAGTAAGTCAGAACCAAATCAAGAACGCTTAATTCCAGTTCATCTTCAGTCAGGTTTCCGTTTGTTATTAAATTATTTATTGTTTCGCTTTGGTTTGATATTTCAAACACTTTTATTTCAGCCATTGAATTTAGGAAATCATTTGACATAATGTTCATTTGCTCATACTCAATTTCTTCATTAATTTCCGGAACCGAGAAAATATAATAGCTTGAGAGAAGGACAACTATAAGAATGGAGATTCCAATTATTATATCCAGAGAAAAAACCATACCTCTCATAGTTTAAAAATTATCACTTGTATAGGAACAACTGATGAATTTAAAATACCCACGCGATTTATCCTAAAAGCTGAAGATGCATTTTCAGGATTTTTCCCAAAAGTATAATTTCCAATGGTCAGGTTGTAATCATAATTAAGACCAAGCAATATCAGACTTTTTTGATATCCAAAGTTCTCAAGTTCTTTTAATTTGTTCCAGTCAATTCGGTTATCTGTCTGAAGACCAATAATTTTAACATTGCTGGAATTCCAGTCTTTTGGATACCCATCCATAAAAAATATTTCGCTTAGTTTATAACCGCTTTTGGTCAATTCATGTTTTTCTTTCAGTTCCTTTAGCTGTATAGCATTATATCCAATATGACTGACCAGAACTGCAAGAATCAGGATAAAGATTGAACAGGCAATGAGGAAATCAAAGGAAAAAATCTGACCTTTACACAAATGAAATGCCCGTTTCATTATATATTATAGTATTTTCACCATTATTTAGATTTGCTGAGATATTTATTGGAATATGGCAGATTTTTATAAGATTATCTTTTCTGACAATAACATCATAATTTTGTATTGAAACCGTGTGGTCTCCGGAGTCAATATAAAAAGTCCGGTTGTAATAAGGTCCTATTTCAAGAGCCATTTCTATTTCTAATTTCACTGTAGTGCATACATTATCATATTTTTCTTCAACTTTCAGTTTTTCTGAATAAAAATAATATCCACCCGAATAACTGAATATAATTACGAATATTAAACCCAATATACCCACCAGAACCAAAAATTCAACAGATGCCTGCGCTTTCATATTAATATTATTCCGGGTTAACCAGATTTACATAATTATCCTCAGCAACCAGTTTTATTTCATGGCATCCTGAGTTGTTTGGAATCCAACCTGTAAGATTTATTTCTGAGATTTCATGGATAATTTTATCTCCCAGATAGCATGTAATAACCATATTATTCAACGAGCAATTAGTAATAGTTTCAGGTAGACATATTGTGATTGTATGCTTTGCTGGAGGTCTTTGGTTGAAAACAAATTTTGAATTTTCGCTTATTTTTTTAAGAGAATCTTTAGTGATGCTGATGTCTGTGTTTATTTTATAAGAGTAAACTGCGTGGTAGCTGTAAATGACATATGAAGATATGATAATAATCCCAATACCAACGACAATCAGGAATTCTACAGACACTTGGGCTTTCATAATTATAAGTTAAAGGTAATTATGGGTAAAGAAGATGACCTTACAAGCAGATTAGATAAGTTGTTGAAGAAACAGGAAAAATTAAAAAAACCCGCTGTTAAATCCAAACCAGCAAAGAAACAAAAACCTACAGTCAAAAAAGCAAAACCAGCAAAGAAACAAAAACCTGCAGTCAAGAAGACAGCATCAACAAAGGAATCTAATTCTGAAATTAAAAATATCAGGGAAAATAAGCCTGTAAAAAAATCCAAACCCCCATTGTTACTAAATGAAAATAAATTAGGAAGCAATATTAAATCTAAATTTATGTCTTTATTTAAAAAATCAAGTCCAACAAAAAAAAATAAACCAATTGCGAAAGAATTGACGAACGAAACAAAACAAAAGGAAACCGCGGTAACAATAACAAAAGAAATAAAAAAATCCACGGCAAAAGAAAAAGAAAATATAACAAAGGCTCAACCAATTAAAAAAACCGAAACCTCAAAAACAAAAGATGTTGCAACAAAAGATTCTGTGGTTCCTGTAAAAAAGAGGATTCCAATAAAATCCGGAAGGGAATTATTGGCTATGATTTCTGTTTCTGAGGTTATGAAAAGACCGGAGATTATGGACATTGAATCTCCAGTTGTTGAAGTGGTGAGAGGTTTTTCAGAAAAGAAATGCCAAGGTATTTTTATTTCAAAAAAAGAAAAAATTACAGGATTAATAGTTCTCCCGGACATACTTGAGATATTGAGAAAGAAGAAAAAAATTGTAAAATTAAAAGCAGGCGATATTATGAAAGAATTTGTTGGTCTGAATCGAGGGGATAATTTGTCAAAAGCAATACTTAGCATGCATTTGCATAAATCCAATTGTATTGCTGTTATGGACCATAAAAACGTTGTTGGTGTGGTGACACGAGGCAGAATATTGAGTAAACTGGCAAAGAATATATTTGCTTCAGAAGATGAAGGAGTGCTCGGAAATATAATTGAGACCAAGGTTGATAAGCTTTTAGACCTTTTGAAGAAAAAAGAGACAAATATGAAGGAATTGGAAGGGAAATTAGATTTAGATGAGGAAAAAATAGACGAATGGTTGGAAATACTTAAGACTCATAAATTAATTAAATACAAGAAATCATTATTTGGAAAATTGCAGGTGGAATATGTTAAGTAAATATAAAATTGAATTGGAAGATTATGTCGTTGATATAGAGATTTCAAAAAGCGAAGATGGATTTGTTACAAATTATTTCATAAAATTTTTAGAGTTGGACGAAGGCACCAGGGCGGTGTATGAAGAAATTAAGGATAGGTTGATAACCCAGCTTCAATTAGTTTCTTACAACACTCTGGATAAAAAGATGAAGATAACTGATGATTTTAGGACTAAGGCGAGAAATGAGGTGGAGAAACTTATTCCAAAAATAGAAGACAGCAAAAAAAATTATATGGTTGGAATGATAGTTCATGAGATGCTTGGTTTGGGAAAATTGGAAATTTTGTTGAATGATCCTGAATTGGAAGAAGTGGTAATTAATTCCAGCAAAGAACCTGTGCAGGTATATCACCGTAAATTTGGGTGGCTCATCACAAATATAACTCTAAAAAGCGAAGATGAAATACTGAATTATTCTTCAATTATCGGGAGAAAAGTTGGGAGGCAGATTACCAACCTTACTCCTTTATTGGATGCGCACCTTCCGAACGGCGACAGGGTGAATGCAACTTTAGCGCCAATTTCAAATGATGGGAATACAATAACAATCAGGAAATTTAGAAAGATTCCATGGACAATTTCAGAATTTATTTCAAATAAAACCCTTGATGCGGAAGTTGCGGCTTTATTTTGGTTTTCAATTCAGTATGAATTAAACATTCTTGTATCGGGTGGAACAGGAACCGGAAAAACAAGTTTTTTAACAAGTCTTATGCCGTTCATTCCTCCGAACCAAAGGATATTATCCATAGAAGATACAAGGGAAATAAAATTACCTGATTTTTTGCACTGGGTTCCTATGGTTACAAGAGAACCCAATCAGGAAGGGAAGGGGAAGATTGATATGCTGGATTTGCTGGTAAATTCCCTGAGGATGAGGCCTGACAGAATAATTCTTGGTGAAATAAGGAGAAGCAGGGAAGCTGAAGTATTATTTGAAGCCATGCACACAGGTCATAGTGTTTATTCAACTATCCACGCTGATACTGCGGTTCAGACTTATAGGAGGTTAATCAACCCTCCGATATCCATCCCGGAAACTCTGCTTGATGCAATTGATTTGTTTGTGGTTATGTTTAGAGATAGGAGGAAGGGGATAAGGAGAGTTTATGAGATTGCGGAGATACCATTTTCAAAAGGAAAAAATTTCGAGAAAATAAATATTTTGTATAAATGGAATTCCAAATCAGATCAGATATTTAAATATCATGAAAGCAAGAAAGCAATTAATAAATTAAAAGTATTGACTGGGTTTGATGATATAGAAATAGCCAGGGAATTAGATAATCGCAAGGAAGTGCTCGAATATCTGGTTAAAAATAATATTAAAGATGCGGCTACAGTTGAAAAATATATTTCTTCTTATATAAAAGACCCAGAAAAATTGATGAAAAAGATAAGATGAAAAAAGTGAAAAAGATTGGGAAACTTTTACTCCCTTTATTTCCGAGTTTAAGTGTTAGATTGAAACAGGCTGAGATGGATGTATCTCCTGATGATTATCTTGGTAAAGCCACAATGGGCTCATTCTTTTTCGGAATTCTTAGTTTGATTGTTATGATTGCATTTAATTTTATTGCAGCTCCAGGAGGAAATTTTTTAATTTTCACTATTTTTATTCCTTTCTTTGTTTCATTTGTTGTTTTCATGTACAATCTGGCAGGTCCGAGCATGGTTGTTTCAAAAAGGGTGATAGATATAGAAGCAAACCTACTTTTTTCTTTAAGGCATTTGCTGGTTGAAATGAGATCCGGGATTAATAATTATGATTCTTTTGTCTCGTTGAGCAAATCAGATTATGGAGCGGTGTCTACTGAATTTTCAAAATTGGTAAAAAAGATTTCTTATGGAATTTCTGAAACGCAGGCTCTTGAAGAATTAATGATTACAAATCCAAGCACGAATTTCAGAAGGGTGATTTGGCAGATACTTAATGCGATTCGTTCAGGTTCGGATCTTTCAGGCATAATGGAGGAACTTGTGAAAGAATATTCTCTTGAACAGAAAACCAAGATTAAACTGTATGGAGGTCAATTAAATTCCCTTGCTTTGGTGTATATGATTTTTGCAATAATAATGCCTTCAATAGGAATTACTTTTTTGATTATTCTTTCATTCTTTTCAGATTTTGCGATAAATGAAGGAGTTTTATCATTAATATTGTTAGTTATTGTTGTTTTCCAGTTTGTATTTATAGGGGTTGTTAAATCAAAAAGACCCCGAATAGAATAATTATGGGAAGGTATGCTGAATGGGTTAAGAAATATATAAAGTATAGTGGCATAAAAATTGAGTGCGATACATTCATTAAAATAACTTCCACACTCCCATTAATATTTTTGATTCTGGGGTTAACTTTATATCTTTTCTTTGGGTGGATTTATTGCATAGTTCCTTTAGTGGTTTTGCTTGTTGTTGAAGGCATAATGCATCTTACTTTAGTGATGGTTTCGAATAAGAGGGCTTCTCTGGCGGAGGAGATGTTGCCTGATGCATTAAGATTAATTTCTTCTAATTTAAGAGCGGGGTTAATCCCGGAAAAGGCTTTGCTTGTGAGCGCCAGACCTGAATTTGGTCCGCTGAGCGAACAGATAAATGAAGCCGGGAAATTTTTGATTGTTGGTCGGCAGATAAAAGATGCATTTGAAGCAATCCCCGCAAAAATAAATTCTTCTGTTTTAAGGAAAACCTCAAACCTGATAGTGGAAGGAATTATAAAAGGAAGCAGTCTTTCTTTGTTGCTGGAAGGTCTTGCTGATGACATAAAAAGCACTTCTATGTTGAGGAAAGAAATAAAGGCTCAGGTGACTGCTTATTCAATGTTCATCTTTCTTGCATTGAGTTTTGGAGCTCCTTTGTTGTATTCAGCATCATTGTTTTTAACTGAAACATTAATTGGTCTTGGAACGGTTCTGCCTGATGAGCCATTGGCAACGGGCGCAATTCAATTAACTATGTCAGGAGTTAATTTATCCGAAGAATTTCTTCTTTATTATTCTATAACTATGATGATTATATCTTCGATATTTGGCGGGATATTGATTGGGTTAATTCAGGAAGGAAAAGAACTTGCAGGGCTTAAATATATTGGTATGTTATTGGTAATTGATTTGACTCTGTTTTATCTAATCAAATTTGTGGTATTGAGTTCATTCTCGGTTTTCTGAATTTTAGATTTTGATGGATTTCTTTGATTTTACAGATATAAATAAACTCAATATTAAAATTCATTTAATTAAATCCAGATTTCTTAAATATTATTGATTAATCAGACATTCTTTTTCAGTTCCAAGGTTCTCAAAATCTCAAAGTTAGGATTTTCTATTCTAACCATGATTTCCGGCTGTATATATCGTTCTTCGTTGTATTCTTTTATTTTCCCGACAAGGTCAACTAAATCACCTTTTTCAATAGTTTCAATTATATCAAGTTCTTTGAATATTTTGCACCTGATTGTGTCTGTGGTATCATCAAGTGTTAAACTTGCGTAATTGCCGTCTTCAGAAACATATTTGTCCAGAACTGTTGCCATAATTCTCACTCTTGAAATCTGTTTTCCATCTTCCATCTCAACATAATTTGGGGTATATTTGTCTTCTTCAGAGGTTCTGTCTATCTGAACATATTTTCCCATATTTGCGGTTTTTATATCCATTTTATGAGCAACTTGTCTTTCCTGCATAATTAAATATAATTAATTTAGGTTAAGCGATAATCTGATTATACTTGAATATATATTATGGAAAATCTTGAACTTATTGGTTTGCTTTATTCATGCGGTTCAGTGAAATCAAAAAATATAATTGAGCTTCAGACAAAGAGAAAGGAACTTGCGGAATTGGTTTGCAACATGACAAATCTCGCAACTATGAAAACCACTTCAAGAGGTTATTCAGTTCAGATAATTGTAAAAAATTTAATTAAAAATCTTGGTATTGATAAGACCAAAATTCCTGATTTGGAAGATAAAAAAGAAAGAGTAGGTTTTTTAAGAGGATTCTTTGAGGGAAAAAGTTCAATATCTATTGTAACCAGAATCCTAAGGATGTCCGGTAAAAGAGAACAACTCGAAAGCATAAAAAAACTTTTAGATTCTGAGAATATTGATTCAGTAATTTATAAGAATGGAATATATTATTCTTTGTATATTGAGGGGAAAAACCGGTGCGAAGTATTCAGGGATAAGATTGGTTTTTTGACCAGAGAAAAGAAAGATAAACTAGATAAGGTTATTTTGTTTGGAATATAAGTAGATACTTAAAAATATATATTCAATCACCAAAATTATTAAAACATTTAAATTTTATTTCCAATTAGTTTAATGAAACTTGGGATACTCGGAGGAGGTCTTACCGGGTTAACTATTGGATATTTACTGAAGGAACAAAACATTGATTTTGAAATACTTGAAAAAAACAATGAATGCGGAGGTCTCTGCAGAACAATCCAGGAAGACGGATTTACATTTGATATTGCGGGTGGACACATCATTTTTTCAAAAGACAAAGAGATTCTAAATTTTAAATTAGATATTTTAGGGGACAATAAAGTGAGGAGTAAAAGGAATACAAAAATTCTCTACAAAGATGTTTTTGTTAAATATCCATTTGAAAATGGATTGTCAGGTTTATCAAAGGAGGATAATTTTGAATGTTTGAATGGGTTTGTAAGAACCATAAATCAGAAATGCGATAATCCTAAAAATTTCAATGAATGGATTTACCAGACTTTTGGAAAAGGAATTGCAGAGAAATATATGATACCTTATAATGAAAAAATATGGAATTTTAAAACAGAGGATATGGCAACTTTTTGGGTTGATGGCAGGATACCAAAACCTCCTTCAGAAGATATTATAAAATCTTCTCTTGGAATCGAGACAGAAGGTTATACCCACCAGTCTCATTTTTATTATCCGAAGCACGGAGGGATTCAGGCGCTTACAAATTTAATTGAAGAAAAAATAAAAGATAATATAACCAAAGAGTTCGGGATAACTTCAATCAAAAAGGAAGGTAGTAAATGGGTTGTTTACAGAGACAATGAAAAAAAAGTATTTGACCGGATTGTTTCAACGATGCCTGTTATTGATTTAGTAAAACTGCTGGATGAAGTGCCCGAAGAAATAATAAACACAATAAATAATTTGAAATATAATTCATTGATAACTGTGATGCTCGGAGTTGATACTGATAAATTAAATGATTTGCATTGGCTTTATATTCCTGATAAAAATGTTTTGCCTCACCGGCTTGTTTTTCCAAAAAATAATACACCAACCACAACCCCGGATGGAAAGTCTTCTATTGTAGCCGAAATAACTTTTAATGAGGGGGATAATATCTCCAAAATGACTGACGAAGAGATTGTAGAAAAAGTAATAGCGGATTTGGACGATAAAAAAATAATTGATAAAAATTTGGTTTGTTACAAAAAGATTATGAGATTGAAATACGCTTATGTGGTTTATGATTTGGAATATGAAAAAAACATAATAAAAATTCATAAATTTTTTGAAGGACTGGGTATTGATTTGTGCGGCAGATTTTCAGAGTACCGATATATAAATATGGATGCCTGTATGAGATCAGCAATGAATTATGTTAAATCTAATAATTATACCCAATAAATTATGATATCAATAATAATTCCAACCTACAATGAAGAGAAAAATATTGAAAACTGCCTCAAATCTTTGTTAAATCAAACCCTACCACGAAAGAATTATGAGATTATAGTTGTTGACGGTAAAAGCAAGGATAATACGGTAAAAATTGCAAAAAAATATGCGGATAAAGTAATCCAGCAAAAAAGTAAGGGTGTTGGCGGTGCAAGAAATGATGGTGTTAAATTGGCGAAATATGATTTAATTGCAACAACTGACGCTGATTGTCTGGTTCATGAGGATTGGTTGGAGCGGATAAAAGAGAATTTTAAAAATAATAAATTTATATGTTTTTATGGTAAACAGGAACCGCTTGAAAATACGTTTAAAAATCGTTTATATCTGAAGTTTTCAAATACCAGCATACAAATTGCATATTATTTTCATGTTTATTTAAGAGTTGGAGCAAATATGGCTTTTAGAAAAAAACAATTTCTTTCTGTTGGAGGGTACAAGAATTATAACGCTGGGGACGATTTTGAATTACCATTAAGACTTAGAACGGAAGGTAAGCTAAAATATGATTCAAAAATGAAGGTATTATTTTCTATGCGGAGATATGAAGAATGCGGTCTTGTAAAAACTTTAGTTAACTGGTGGATAAATGTGCTTAAAAGTAAATATAATTTAAATATTTCGGTTGATAGTTATACCAGAAAAAATTATCAAAAGTGAGCAGGTGATTTAATATTTTTCAAATTAAATTATGATGTCTGTAATAATCCCTGAGTTCTTAAGAGAGTTATCTAAAATACAAATTTATTTAACAAACTTAGATTTATAATTTATTATGAAAATCCTGTATGCGGTTTGTTCCTGGGGCTTAGGGCATTTAACAAGGAACCTTCCAATTATAAAAAAACTTGCTGAGGAAAATGAAATTTTTATTGTTTCCACAGGGAGAACCTTGGTTGCAGCCCGTCAGAGTTTGGCAGAAGAAAATGTAAAATTTATAGATATTCCTGATTATCCTCAACCTTTCACAAAAAATCCTTCATTTTTTTTCTTAAAATTTTCTTTTTGTTTTCCTGCGATATTGAATAATATAAGAAAAGAACACGGATTGATTGAAAAGATTGTAAGAAAAGAGAAAATAAAATTGATTGTTTCTGATTCAAAATATGGAATTTTTTCAAAGTGTCCTTCTTATTTCATCACACATCAATTGAAATTTATCTCGCCTTTTGGTTTAACTTATTTTACTGAATATTTTAATTCCAAGTTGCATAAAAAATTTAATAAAATTCTTGTGCCTGATTTTCCTGATTTTAAGAACTCTCTGTCTGGAAATCTAAGCCATAATCTGAAATTTTTCAATGAAGACAAGCTTGTTTATTTCGGAGCGATTTCCAGTTTTAGGAAGATGAAACTTAAAGAAAATGCAGATGTTTTTATATCTGTTTCAGGACCTGAGGTTCAGAGGAAAGTTTTTGAGGAAACTGTTTTAAATCAGGTCGGGGATTTGGGCGGGAAAATTGTTGTAAGTTTAGGCACTCCTGAGAAAAAGTTTTCAGAGACGAGAGGAAATGCGCAGATATATTCTTATCTTGAAGTTGATCAAAGGGAAAAACTTATGAATCAAAGTAAAATAATTGTAACTCGGAGTGGGTATTCTACTGTAATGGACCTCGCGGAAACAGGAAAAAAAGCTTTGTTTATTCCAACAAAAAACCAGACTGAACAGGAATACCTTGGAAAATTCCATAAGGAAAGGAAAAATTTTTATTGCGTTTCACAGGACAAATTGAATTTAAAGGAAGATTTGAAGAAAGCAAAAAAATATAATGGGTTGAAGCCAGAATGGAATACAAAGAAAAGTCTGAAAATTGTTTTAGATACTTTGTTTGGCTGATTGCCTCGGAGTTTATTCAGTTTTGTGGCGAATGCTTGAACCCTTTTTTAAAAGAGAAACTTAATTATGCCTGAAATAATTATTGGTAGGGATTGGGATGACCTGAAGAAATATGGAAACAAAGGAACCATACCAATAGGAAAAAATATTGTTGGGACCGGAGTTGAAACCCACCTTGCTTCTGAGATTAGAGTTGATGTTTTAAGACCCCACGTAACTGTGATTGTTGGAAAAAGGGGTTCGGGTAAATCTTATACAAGCCAGATATTTGCGGAAGAGATTTGTAAGCTACCGGACGAAGTAAGGAATAATCTATGCGTTGTTTCAATTGATACTCAGGGAATTTTCTGGAGTATGAAACATCCGAATAATAAACAGAGGGATTTGCTTTATGAATGGGGTTTAAAACCACAAAAGTTTGATGTTTTTGAGTATGTTCCTATAGGTCAGAAAGAGAAGTTTGATGATATGGAGGTTGAGTATGATAATACTTTCTCATTTAAACCATCAGAACTTACTGTAGCGGATTGGTGTTATGCTTTAGGATTCAAAGAGATTGATTTAGAGGGAATTTTGATGTCAAAAGTCATAAATAAAATGGAAGGAGAATATTCTGTATCGGATATGGCCGCTAAAATAAGGGAAGAAGATTATGATAATAATCTTAAATTGAAGGTTGAAAATATTTTATTGAGCGCTGATAAATGGGGTATTTTTTCAGAGGAGGGAACAAATATATATGAGTTTCTGAAGCCCGGCAAAGTTGTAATATTTGATGTTAGTCTTTTCAGCAGTGATGATGTAAAATCTCTAATTATCGGACTGCTTATGAAAAAAATCTATGAGGCAAGGGTCATGGCAAGAAGGCAGGAAGAACTGGCGGCAATGGAGGAAGAGAAGAAGGAAAGAAAGGTTCCTTTGTGCTGGATAATAATAGACGAGGCTCACAACTTTATACCGTCTTACACGCAAACCGCTTCATCGGAAATTATTCTTACTGTAATTAAACAGGGAAGGCAGCCAGGAATCTCCCAATTGTTTATTACGCAGATGCCGGATAAACTGCACCCCGATGTTCTTGCGCAGGCAGATATTGTTATTGCGCACAGGCTGACTTCAAACAGGGACATTAATGCTCTAAAGGCAATCATGCAAACTTATATGCTGTACTCAATAGAAAAATATCTTGATGATTTGCCAAAATTAAAAGGAGTTGCGTTGATAATGGATGATAATTCTGAAAGACTTTATAAAATGAGAGTAAGACCAAGGCAGAGTTGGCATGGCGGAGAAAGTCCGGTTGCTCTTTAAGAATAAAATATCAATTTCGTTTAACTTCATAAGTGTAGGATCTTTCTGTTCTTTTTGGTGTAGTTAGTATTCCATCAATGTAAGATATTTTGAATGGTTTTGTGAGGTGATTGGATACACAGGATTTGGCAGTATTTTCAAGTTGGTTACTATGACAAGATCCAATTGTATAGGAACTTTTGGCTTCTATTAAAATACAATAACTTCCAGATTCTTCAGAGCTATTTTCAAATATAGGTTTAAGTGGAGTTATAATCATACTATCCATCTGACCTGAGGTTTTATTATATATCTGCCTAAATTTTTTGTCCGTTTTGTTTTTTCCCAGAAGGACACCTGTAAACTTTGAAGAATAAATAATATCTTTTATAATTATTGCGGGGATATCACCTTTTTCAATAGTTTGGTAATATTGATTTGCCAGACTTTGAATCATATTTTTATTATAATTATTTTTGCTTTTGGGACGAATTATTTCTAAGTTACAGCCTTTATCTTCTGATAATTCTTCTAATATTCTCTTCAGATGTTCGCAGTAAACATTAACAAGGTTGTTATGGAATGTTTCATCATGGTTTTTGTTGTCAGGAAATGTAAAATCAGTAAATTTGTTCATTATTTCAGGGTAGTTTTTATAAAATATGCCATTACTCATATATAACTAATTATTAAATACTCATAATGATTTTTTGGATTTCAGGAAATTTTTGTTATTTTCCAATTTTGGCGGATTTCCAAATCCTAAACTTAGAGCTGTATCTTTAATCACATAACCTTTTTCAGTAAATATAAATTCTTTTTTGGTTTTTCTGTAAAATATATGACTTGAGAGAATTAAAAAGTATAATATTTTTAGATGTTCAAATATTGGGTTGTTTAAGGATAAGTTTATGATTTTTTCCGTAAATGCATGAATTTTTTGTTTCATACATAATAATATTGTCCTGCTTTATATAGATTATTTTAAGACCTTTCGATGATTTTAACAAAAATTAAAGCGGAAGGAGGGATTTGCACCCCCGTAAACCGGTCTGCAGCCGGACGCATAGCTATTCTGCCACCTCCGCATTAGGATTATTTCCTTATTTTACTAAGAAAACTTAAACCCTTCAGCCAGAAGCCAAAGGGTTGTTCAGATTGCCCATCATCAATCATAGCCGAAGCTCAAAACGCTTAATCCGAAGAGAAAACGTCCCTGTTTTCCGCGCGGAAAACAGATAAAGGCATCATCATATAAAATTAGTTTGTTTTTAAATTAATTATGGACCTAAAGGAATATCTGAAAAATCCGGATAAGGAAAAACTGTTT
>JAUWTN010000033.1 GCA_030614705.1 Candidatus Aenigmatarchaeota archaeon | reverse complement strand
TCCTGAAAAATGAATGCAGGGAAATTCTAAAGAAACCGCTCGGGGATTTGATTAACCCGGATAATCTGCTGGAAGCAATTAAAGATAAAGAGATTATAACTGTTGGGGATAAAGTAACGCAAACAGCCCTTGAACTGGGCTTTAAACCAAAACTTTCAATTATTGACTACAAAATAGAAAGGAAAGAAATTAAATATAATTACAAAGATTTATTTGAAAATATTCTTAAATCAGACAATGAAGCAGGAAGTATTTCAGAAAATGCTGTTAAAGACATCAGGGAATCGCTGAAATACAACAATACTCTCCTTGAAATTAAAGGTGAAGAAGACCT
This sequence comes from Candidatus Aenigmatarchaeota archaeon, assembly GCA_030614705.1. Classification (GTDB taxonomy): domain Archaea; phylum Aenigmatarchaeota; class Aenigmatarchaeia; order QMZS01; family QMZS01; genus QMZS01. Next base: position 6,196 of record JAUWTN010000033.1, on the reverse strand, counting down.
TCTGGTTCTTCCTGTTGTTCTTGAATATGAAAGAGGTATTGTCATATATGGTCAGCCCGGGGAAGGGATTGTTGTGGTTGAGATAAACCTGGAAAAGAAAGAGGAAATTAAGAAATTATATTTTAATTGTTTTAGAGATAAATTATGAGAAAAATAATATTTTTATTAACTCTATTTTTGCTTATAACCCCGGGTTTAGCATTGAAAGAAACCACAATTTACCTTCCGGCTGTTGAAGACACCGGATACGGGCACAAAGGAGCTCTTGCAAGTGTAACCGTGGATATAAAGGAAGGGGAGGGTCATGTTTACGTGGATACCTGGCCTCTTACAAAAGTAGATACTCAGGCATCCGCAATAATCGCAAAAAAAGTCGCCTGCGACATTTTATTCCTTGACTGCTCAAAATATGATTTTTATTACACTATAAGATCAGAAGCGCAGATTGTTGGAGGACCTAGCGGAGGCGCAGCAATGACTGTTGCAACCCTTGCCTCGCTGTTGGATGCAAAAATAAACAATAATATCATGATAACCGGGACAATTAATCTTGACGGTTCAATAGGGGCGGTATCAGGTATTATTGAAAAAGCCGAAGCTGTTTCTGAAATGGGGGACACTTTCTTAATACCTAAAAGACATTTTATATTTGAAGAAAATACTTCCGGACAAATAGATGTAACCAAATATGCAAGCGACCACTGGAATCTCACGGTAAAAAAAGTATCTTCAGTGCAAGAAGCATTTGAATATTTTACAAATTACGAAATAAAAACACCTGAATTTAAATTTGAAAGAAGCGAAGAATACCAACAGGTAATGAAGAAGCTTGCGGACAAACTTATGGATAATGCAAAAGAATTAAAAAATGAATGCGAGACAAAACTTAAAAATTCAAAAATCGGATATGAATCTGAAAAACAGGTTTCTGAACTTTGCGAATTATCTCTTGAAAAATCAGAAGAAAGTTACAATCGGGAAAACTATTATTCAGCAGCATCATTTGCATTCTCAAAATCAATCTCTTACAAACATGGGATTAAATTAACTGAACTGCTTGAAAGCGAAGATAAAAAAAATCTTCTGAAAAATTACCTCAATAATATTGAAAGCCGAATTTTTGAAATCGATACATCCAATATTGAACTCTACGCAATAACTGAAGAGAGATTATCAGAAACCCGCAACAACCTTGAACTTGCGTGGAAAGATTATTATAACGAAGAATATACCCAAAGCATATATTATGCTTCTTTTGCAGACCAAAGATTATATACTGCAATTTCATGGATGAATTACGCCGACCAATTCCCAAAATACATAAAAGCCGGCAGAGACCCTAAAGAAGCCGCCAATGAAATTCTCTCTGAAACCTCTTCAATATTAACTTACATCTCGCTTACAACCTCCAACAGTTTGTTGAGCAATGCTTATGCTATGCTTGAAAAAGCAAAAGATAACTACAACTCAGAAGAATACTATGCTTCAATTATAACCGGAATTAAGAGTTATGTAAATGCGGAACTCGCTTCAGAAGTATTATACAAAGAAGATGATTATCTTATAGAATTGCACAGGAGAAGGGCTCTTGCAGCGATAAACAAAACAAACTCGGTAATAGGACAAAGTTATTTTGAATATGCGGAATCCTTAAAAGAAGAAGACACCCCAACAGCATTGGTTTATTATACCTACGCAGAAAAACTTTCAAATTTAAACCATTTACTAAATCAGGATTTTGAACCTGAAGAAATAAAACCAAGTGAATTCTTAACTCCTGTTTCATGCAATTATGATACTGCAATTTTGTTCCTGACAATTTCAGTTATATTATGTTTCATCGCAGGCGTGATTACAGGTAAAATATGGAAATAGCAAATATGATTGTTTCGATCCCGCTTATCAATCTAGCAGCTATTTTTCTTTGCGTTCTTCTTGTTGGATTTGGATATGTAAAAAAAATCCTTGACAAAAAATCAGCAATATTTACTTTTTCATTTTCTCTATATTTTATTCTTCTGTTCCCTCTCTACTGGTTTGCATCCCTCTTAATGTTATATATTCTCACAAGTTTTGCCACAAAATACAAGAGAAATTATAAAATGGTTGCCCACAAAAAAGGGAGGAAACTCAAAAATCTTATGAGCAATCTTTTTCCCTCCCTATTACTTTCATTTATTTATCTTACAATCCCTCACCTCGCAATTTATTTTGCTTTTTTATGCGGACTCTCGTGCGCATGCGCAGATACTCTTGCTTCTGAAATAGGACAACTCAGCAGGAAAAACCCAAGACTTATTACAACTCTTGAAGAAGTTAAAACAGGAACCGAAGGCGGGATATCTAAATTAGGTCTTCTTATAGGACTAATTGGGGGTTTACTTGTTTCACTTCCCGGTGTTTATCTGGGATTCAAATTATTTATCCTTGCCACCCTGATTTGATTTATTGGATGCAATATAGATTCTTACATTGGAGCAAAATTTGAGTTGGAGGGAAAATGTTCAAATGAAACAACCAATCTGCTTGCAACAACTTCCTCCGCGGTTTTGGGGTTGATTGTTTTTGTTTTGTTTCTCTAAAAAATTCAAATACTTTTTGTAAAATAAATAATATTATGGAAGAAAAACACGCAGTTTCAGCTATAATCTATAATTCTAAAGGATTTGTCCTTGTGGCAAGAAGGACGCCAACAAAATTTCCTTTTCCAAATATACTTTCCCTTCCATCATCTTATATAAACCAAGGAGAAAATCCTGAACTAAAACTAATTTCTGCGGTAAAAAGAAAACTTGGAATTGATATTATTATCAAAGGTGCTGTAGGCACTAAAAAAGGTGCGCAGGCAAATTATTTGTTGAGTATGACAGATTATTTTGCAAAAATAATTGGAGGGACCCTCCAACCAAACCAAGAGGATTACTCAGAAGCTATGTTTGTAAATCCAATAAAAACATTTGGAAAGGAAGACCGGAGTAAGATGGGATTTTGCACCCAAGTTTTGCTTGAAGCCATTGATAAAAATCCTGATTTTTGGAAAAAATATATTTAATTTTACAAAGCAATCAAAAAAGTTATCATGTTTATATAATATCAAACTTTTTTAAAATATCTATAACTCTTTGATCTCCTTTTATTTCAAGAAGTCTTTGCTCAAGATATTTTTTATCTATTTCGCAAACCTTCATTAAAGCTTCTATATCTTCCAAATCATGTTTTCCCTGCTCTTTTCCTCTTTGTAAAATTGATTTTAATAAGATGGTATCAACTACATTGCATAATCTGAACTCAAAATCCTTGCCCTTCAATAAAGTTGTATTTTTCCAACAGAGGTCTGTTAAACGAAAAGTATAATTTGAACCATCTATATTTATATTATCCTGCGACATGAATTCAATTTCTTCGTTCCTTCCAATATAGAGAAATAAACTGTCCCCACAATCTTTGGTTAATGCAAAAGGGAAAATCTCTTTCAGTTTCAATATATCTTCATCAGCAACAAGAAAATCAATGTCTGTAGGCATTCTATTAGAAGTTAAGATTGAAACCTGAGTTCCGGCATATAATCCATATTTAATGCCTGAGTTGTTTAGCTTTAATAAAACAGATTTTAAGAAAGGGTTTTTATCCAATATTTTATTAAAATTTTGTTCTACTTGTTCCATAAACTAATTAAAATAATAATTAGTTTTGAATTTGCCAAAACTCTTAATATAGCTAAGTAAAAAATCAATCAAATTTATTAACAACTTTTGAATCCTTGTTTTTCAGGAGAACAATTCTTGAATCTTCTTTATAGTCCTCTAATTTATAATTGCTTCGTTCAGTAATTTTTTCTGCAAATTCTTTTATCTCATCAAAACTGAGCATAAATTCCACCCCAAGTCTTTCCTTTGCATTCCCAATACTCATAAAAGATTTCACCTCAATAAAATCCGGGGAAGCAAGTTCAATTAATTTCAGGTAATCATCAACAAGATTGTAATCAAAATTAAGATCCCTTATTAAAGTCAACCTAAGCACCCGCCTTCCTTTGAAGTTTTTCATTATTTTCAGGCTTTCATTAAATTGATTCCAACTGTCTTTATCTGTTGACCTGCATATCTGCAGGAACTTCTCCTCATTCGGAGCATTTAGAGAAATATATAACTGGAAATTTTTCTTTGGTTTTAGCTTTGCCAAAACATCGGGTCTGGTTCCATTAGTCACAAGAAAAACAGTTCTCGCTCTTTCTATCAGATAATCTATTAACTCATTTATCTTTGGATATAATGTGGGTTCGCCTGATAAAGAAATCGCAAAATGATTTGGGTCAAAAGATTCTTCAAGCTTTTTTTTGTCCGCAACGCTCCCCCCAAAACCTGATAATAATTTCTTCCTTAGTTCTATGAGATTTTCCACAATTTCTTCGGGTTCATCAAATTCAGAAATAAATTCTTTCATCATGGCTTCATTTGGACGCCAGCAGAAGATACAATTAAGATTGCAGATTATTATTGCGGGTGAAAACTGCATGCACCTGTGGCAGTCAACCCCATAAAATTTTTCCTTATAACAAACTCCAGTCTCTCTTAAAGACTTTCGGTTCCACTCGCAAATCTGCACCCCGGAATGATTAAAAAGTTTATAGTGTTTTTTCAACAAATCCTCCTTAGTCTTTTCGTCAATCATAATCATCTAAAATTACTAATAATAATTCAAAATATATTTAAAACATAAAAAAATAATTATTTCAATTTGCTTAATTTATCCTCATTTAAATTAAAACCTTTGTCTGTTATTTCAGCAATCCAGATTTTTTCTCCTCCCGAAGCCATATCTCTCTGAGCAGCGCACCTGATAGCGCCCCTTATGAGTTTCTTTCCTTCTTCCAAAGTCATATTGTCTTTGTAATCTTTTTCAAGAATACCATACACAAAAGGGCTGCCTGAACCAGTTGAAACATAATTTTCTTTTATGCATGAACCTGTTGGGTCAAAAGAATATATGTGGGCTCCTGTAGAATCAACGCCTCCGATTATTATCTGTGTATAATAAGGATAAAACCTTCTTGCATACATTACATTTGACAATAAATTTGCAACTGCGCTAATGCTTATTTCTTCGCCGGTCTGGAGTTTGTAAAGCGAAATCTCGGCTCTCAATATATTTATTAATTGCTGGGCATCGCTGACCATTCCTGCAATTGTTATGCCTATTTTATCATCTATCTTGAATACTTTCTGAACATCCTTATTTACAACCATGTAACCCATAGATGCCTTTGATTCAGATGCAAGCAAAATACCGCCTTTGCAGGTTAAACCTATTGTTGTAGTTCCTGTTTTTACTAATTTATCCATCTTCATTTCGTCCATAATATACTTTTAAATTAATAAATTAAATTAGTATTCTAAAGATTATGGGCTCGTAGTCTAGTGGTATGATGCTGCCTTCACAGGAAAAATAAAATTTCGGAAAAGGGCAGAGGTCGGGAGTTCAATGTCAGCCTTTAAAAAAAGGCCGACACCCCAAACAGGGCTGTTGGTCATAAAATCTGCACCCCAAAAAGGTAATCAATTATAAAAAACCAAGACCTAAAAAAGGGGTGTAAATGAAAATCTCCCCGAGCCCATTTACCAAAAATAAGGTTATATTATGACAATTATACGAATAGGATGCAGAAATAGTATTACTTCAGCAAAAGAACGAAACTTAGACCTAGTTCTCGTCAAAGGCGGAACAACAACAAGTACCTATAAAGCTTTTGATGCTTCAGTGCCGGATAGAGGAAAACCCGGCGAACCTATTACAGTAACCTGCCCTCACTGCAAAATGCCTGTAAAAATAAACACAGGTATAGAATATTCAAAGGTAATGGTAAAAAATCTTATTAAAATGGGTTTATTTGCGTCAGGGAGCTTTACTCTATTAAGTGGCTTTATGGGTTTAATGCTGGGAGAAATTTCAATAATGTGGTTTATGATGTCTCTTACATTATCTCTTCTGGGTATAATAATTGGCGGCTCTTTAATTCATATAAAAATGAAATCTAAAAATGGGGTCTATTATGGGTCTCCTTGCCTTGCAGATGAATATCATTTCATTAATTGATGCAATTAAATCGAAAGATTGTTTATGTTAAAAGTTTTACATAAGGATTATAAGAATCAAGGAAAAAAATATCATCAATGCGTAAGTGTTCTGCTTTAGCTCT
>JAUWTN010000019.1 GCA_030614705.1 Candidatus Aenigmatarchaeota archaeon | reverse complement strand
TAATATGGACGGACTGGGATTTTCATAAATTTCCTTTTGAGAAAGAAATCTGACTTTGAACCCAGGGCCTCCCGATTGCCAACCGGACATTCTACCAAGTGTCCAAAACCGCAGTTTTTAAAGCCTACCGAGCCATTCCAACGGACTTAAGCGAAGGTAGGGTAAATGATAAAACTGTTTGCAGTTTTACTGAACTATCCGCCCATAATTTAATAAAATTTAAATTTATCCTGACCTTATTTATGAACAAAGACCTTATTGCCCAAATTTCCAGTTTAAAGCCAAAAATAGGAAATGAAATAACCGTGAAACTGAATGAATTCAAGAAAACCCGAACAAAAGAACAAAAATTCACTGAACTAAGTTTCTGCATCCTTGTGGCAAATACCTCTCTCGCAAATACCCAAAGAGTTTGCAGGGAAGTAAACGGAAAAGAATTATCAGCCACAGAACAGGAATTAAGAGATGAATTAAAAAAAGCCGGTTATCGGTTCTACAACAAAAGAGCAAATTATATAATTTTAGCAAGGGAATTTATTGAAGAACTTAATTCCAAATCAAATACAAAAGACGAATTTGAAACAAGAAAATGGCTGGTGAAAAATATAAAAGGAATTGGGTGCAAAGAAGCTTCTCACTTTCTCAGGAATATGGGGTTCACGGACTTTGCCATCCTTGACAGGCATATAATGAAAATCCTAAAAGAATACAAAGTAATTGATGAAATTCCATCAACAATCTCAAAGAAAAAATATCTGGAAATTGAAAAGAAATTAAGAATTATTTCAGAACAATTAAATATAACTCTTGCTGAACTGGATTTATATCTTTTCTACCTCGATGCAGGTGTAATCTGCGAGAGATAGATTTTTGGATTTATGGACCTGAAGAGACTTTCGCCCGGGCAACTGAAATGCTTCTTCAGGATGCCGGATTTGAATTCGAAGAGCCAAATTAATTTTTCCTAAAAAGGCTCACTCTCGACCTCCGGCTTCTACGCCTTATAAGAACATTGTTCTTACTCAGACTTCCTTTTACAAAAGTCCGGCCTTATAAGACCGGCGCTCTAACCAAGCTGAGCTACAGGTCCATTATTAATGATTTATTAAAATTACTTTATGAAAGAATTGCTTAAATTAGCCGATAAAATCAAGGATAAAGACCTTAAGGAAAAAACCCTTGAGATACTCAAAAACCTGCATTTAAGCAATAAAGCCCTTAAATACAAACCTTTAAAAATTGAGGAAAGTCCTGCGGGATACAAGGGATTTGAACATCACATGGAGGAAGGCGGATTAGTCAGGCACACAAAAAATGTCACAGAAATTGCCATGAAAATCGCTGAATCTGTTGAGGAAAAATATGGGATTATTAATTTGGATTATGTGATTGCCGGAGCATTGCTTCATGATTTGATGAGGGTATTTGATTTCAAAAAGAAAACTGATTCTTATGAATTGGTTGGAAAATTACTGGGACATGAAGAAATGATTGGTTGCGAATTATACGCAAGAAGTTTTCCCGAAGAAGTTGTTCATATTGTATTAAACCATCTTAAACCCGACGGATTAATTATTGAAGCTTTAATCGTGCATTACGCGGATTCAATTGATGCTTACACAGATGTTTATCTTAAAGAATCTATGAAATCAATTCTCGAATCAAAATTATGAAAGCCGAAGCAGTGCAGTTCCTCAGAAATTTAAAAGAAAATGTTAAAATAATTTCCCACAATGATGCGGATGGAATCTGCTCGCTCGCAGTCCTGTTAAACTTCCTTAACAAAAGAGGAATAAACGCAGAGTATGAATTAACTGAAGTGCCGATAAAACATGTTGAAAAAGGAGAAACTATGATTTTTCTTGACATCAGTCTTGACAATGCATTAAGATTTGCATCAGAAAAAACACTGGTAATTGACCACCACCTTTTTGACAAAAGACCTGACCTGCCTTTTTACAACCCAAGGGAAACAGATGAAAAAAGTTACATACCTGCTTCCTACTTAATACACGAAGTATGCTCAGAACTTGAAAATATGGAAGAAGTAAAATGGGTTGCATGCGCTGGAATAATCGGAGACAAAGGAGATAAAAATTCAGAGGTGTGCAAAAAATTTGTTGATGATCTTGATAATTATAAAAACCTCAGCCTTGTTTCAGATTATATTTTCTCAGCCGACCTCGTGGATAATATTGACGGGGACAATAAAGCTCTTGATATTCTCAGAACTGCCAAGTCTGCCGAAGATTTATTGCACGACCCTTATCTAAGCGAATGTTACGATGATGTGCAAAAAGAATTATCCAATTACAAAAACAAACTGGAGCAGGAAGATAAAATTATTTTTGTTGAAGTGGAATCCAGATACAATATAAAATCAATTATTGCGAGCCGTCTTCTTGAAAAAAACAAAAATATAATTGTTGTTGCCTATTCCACTTACAATGACGCTTACAATATAAGTCTCAGAACAAATACTGATATAAATCTTGGGGCAATATCAAAAAAAGTTGCTGAACTTTGCGGAGGCGATGGAGGAGGTCATGAAAAAGCCGCGGGGGCAAAAGTAAGCAAAATCAAGTTTCCGGTTTTTAGGGAAGAGTTTGTTTCTGAGGTTGAGAAATGCGCATAACACAATAATCCAATTAAGATATTCTAAATTAGATAACATTAAATATTTCATAAAATTAAAAAAATTTATTTCTTCATTATCTGAAATTCAATTGCCTTTTTGTCAAATTTTCCGAATTTCTTTTCTCCCGCTTCCATTGCAGCAACCGCAAGTTTCTTTGCGTTTTCTTCATTCATTCCGTCTTTGTAATTTTTCTTAAGATAATCCTGCGCTTCTTTTTCTCCCCTTCCAGCTGCTTTGGCTTTCCACCTGTTAAGATCGCCTGAAGGTTTGATTATATACAATGTTGGTTCATTGTTTACTCCGCCCAATAAAATAGATACCCCATAAGGTCTCGCTCCAGCAAACTGCGTAAGCAACTGCATCCTATCAGCGGCTTTCTTTGCAAGAACAAATATATCGATTGGTTCTCCATAAGTCAATTTGTTTATCTGCGCCTGCACTCTCAGGAAGTCAATTAAAAGTCTTGCGTCTCCTGTGAAACCGCATGCCGCAGCGATAATATGCCCGTCTATCTTTGAAACTTTTGTTGATTTAGAAGGTAATTGCAACTTGCTTGAAGTAGAATATGCGGCAAGGACAACTCCATCCTTAAACGCAACACCAACATTTGTTTTCCCGAGTTTAACTGCCTGCAAAGCGTATTCAACCTGATAAATTCTGCCTTCAGGAGAAAATACTACTGTGGCACGGTCATAACCCATTTGCGCGGGAACTTCTGCTTCTGTCATAATATTGATTAAATATAATAAATAATTAACATAATTCCTCTGTTAATATCACACTATAAACAGGTCCTGAAGGATTTAATTTACTTTCTATTAATTCAAAATTAGAAACCCTAAAATTATCTTCAAATTTAATTTTTTTCAGTTTATCCAGAAATTCCTTCTTATCTTTTATGGATTTCACTCTCGCAATTGTGAGGTGAGGCTCATAAGTTCCCTCAGATTTGAACCCGCATTTTTCAAGTTTTTGGTCAATCTGTTTTTGCAATTCTATTAGCTCATTTCTTCCATTTTCAATTCCCAACCACACAACTTTAATAAAGTTCTCATTTGGGAAAAACCCAATATTTTTAAGTGAAACCTCAAACTTCGCGCAATCAACTGTTTTTAAAATCTGCATGATTTCCTCAACATTTTTCTCATTTACATCCCCTAAAAATTTCAGGGTTAAATGCAGATTTTGTTTCCCCACTTTTCTTATGCCTTTTTCCTGGAATTCTTTTGTCATCTCTAAAATTTTCTCTTTGATTCTGTCAGGCAGGTTTATTGCAATAAAGGCTCTCATAACTTATGGAATCTAAAGAAAGAATTAAAAAAATAATCAAAATCCTGCAGAAAAAGTACAACATAGAAGTTAAAAGAGGCGAGCCATTTAAAATACTTGTAAGTGTTGTATTATCGCAGAGAACCCGAGATGAAGTAACTGATTTAGCTTCAGAAAGATTATTTAAAATAGCGGATACTCCGGAAAAAATTCTCAAATTGACTGACAAAGAAATAGAAGACTTAATCTATCCGGTGGGATTCTACAAACAAAAAGCATGGGGAATAAAAAAACTTTCAAAAGAACTGCTGGATAATTACAATGGAAAAGTTCCTGACAATCTAAAGGAACTAATAAAACTTCACGGTGTTGGGGATAAAACCGCCTCCTGTGTCCTGCTTTTTGGTTTTAACAAAAATACAATCCCTGTAGATACTCATGTTAATAGGATTTCAAAGAGACTTGAATGGGTTGATGAAACATTAACTCCGGAAAAAGTAAGGATGGAACTTGAAAAAATTCTGAAAGGAGATGAACGGGATATTGTTAACCAATTATTTATTCAGTTTGGGAGAGATATCTGCAAACCAATAGGTCCGAAATGCAAGAAATGTCCTATTGAGAAATATTGTAATCATCCTAAAATAATATCAAAAAATACTGATTAGAATTTGTACTTACCGTGGAATGATTCTTTAATTACTATAATCATATGGAACTGAAAAAATATCCCAAGATTAAATTCCATCTAATTGAATTATTGTACTCCCCAATTAAAACTCTCAATCACCAAGAAGTCTCTTCTTCGAAACCTCGTTTGAAAGTTCATCAAGCAAATCCGAAGCAAGCATACTATCCCCAAAATTCCTTCCCGCAAATTCACCTGCCCTCCCATTAAGATGAGCTGCGCAACAGGCTGCTTCAAAACAACCAACACCTCTTGCAAGAAGAGCTCCCGCAACACCCGCAAGAACATCACCGGTTCCTCCTTTTGTCATATATGAGGAGCCTGTTTTATTCAGGTAAACCTGAGTCCCATCCGAAATTATGTCCACATAACCTTTCAACAAAATTGTTGTTCCTAATTTCTCAGCGAATTTCTTTACCTGCTTTTCCCTTTCTTTTAACATTCCTGAAACTTCTTCCCCGGTCAGAATAAAAAATTCCTGAGCGTGCGGAGTGATGATAAACTTCTTTTCTTTCAACAACTCTTCCATCCCGGCAACTGCATGAATTGCATCAGCGTCAATCACGCAAGGCAATTTTGTTTCAGATAAAAACTGACGGACTGCTTTTAAAGTATCTTTTTCCCTTCCAAGACCTCCCCCAATAACAACCACGGTTTTGTTTTTGGAAATTTCGTGGATTTGTTTTAAGTGTTCTCTCTTCAAAAATTTTCCTTTTAGTTGATGGGTAATCAAATCAGGGGAAAAACCCGCAATAATATTTGCAGGTCTTTCAGGCGCAGCAACTTCAGCCAAATCAGCCCCGCCCCTCAAAGCAGCAATTGCATTAAACGCAGGAGAACCGGAATAAATCTCTGAACCCCCGATTACAAGCACAGAACCAAAATCATATTTATGAACATCATTCTCTCTTTTCCTGTAAATTTCTTTCAGAATTTTTTTTACTTCAACCATTTTTTAGTTAAAATATCTAACACTAAAATAAACAACACCAACAAAGTTGCAACAGTTCCAACAAAATATTCACCAAGCCCAATCATCAAACCAACTGCTGAAGTTGTCCATAGAGAAGCTGCAGTGGTTATCCCTTTTATATTTCCCTTTGAACCTATAATTGTGCCTGCCCCGATAAAACCAATTCCTGTAACAATCCCTGCCGCAATTCTTCCAGTATCCACACCAAAAGTAATTGAAGCAACAGTAAATAAACAAGCTCCCAATGCAACCAGCATATGAGTTCTTATCCCCGCAGGTTTATGGGATTTTTCCCTTTCAATTCCAATAATACCACCGAGAATAATTGCAAGTAAAAATTGAACCACAAGTTCAACACCCATCAACATAATATTACCTAATTAATAGAATAACTAATAAATATAATGAAAGTAGCAATAAACGGTTTTGGAAGAATTGGAAGAAATTTTTTAAGATCAGCATTGAATGACAGCGAGTTTCAGAAAAATTTTGAAATTGTAGCAATAAACGATTTATCAGATTCAAAAACTTTGGCGCACCTTTTGAAATATGATTCGGTCCACGGAGTTCTAAACAATAAAATTGAATCAACGGAAAACACAATAAAAGTTAATGGAAAAGAAATCAAAGTGTTTGCTGAAAAAGACCCGGTAAATTTACCCTGGAGACAACTTGAAGTAGATATTGTTTTGGAATCTACGGGATTTTTCAGAGACAGAGTTGGCGCAGGAAAACATATGGTTGCGGGAGCAAAAAGAGTAATTATTTCAGCCCCTCCAAAAGGAGAACAATTCATAAAACAAATTGTTCTTGGAGTGAATGAAAAAACATTTGATAAAGACGATGGCGAAGACGCAATACTATCAATGGCAAGTTGCACAACAAATTGTCTGGCTCCAATGATTCAGGTTCTTAACAATAATTTCGGAATTGAACAAGGATTAATGACAACAATACACGCATACACAAACGACCAGAAAATATTGGATTTACCTCAAAAAGATTTAAGAAGATCCAGGGCATGCGCAGTCTCGATGATACCAACAACAACCGGAGCAGCAAAAGCGTTGGGTGAAGTCATTCCTGAAATGAAAGGAAAACTTGATGGTATGGCTATCAGAGTTCCTGTGCCTGATGGTTCAATAACAGATTTGGTTGTTGACTTAAAAAAAGAAACCACAGTCGAAGAAATAAACAAAAAATTCAGCGAAGAAGCCAAAAAACTAAAAGGTATTCTTGAATACTCAGAAGAACCTTTGGTGAGTATAGACATTGTTGGAAATCCTCACTCATGCATCTTTGATGCTTTGTCAACAAAAGTAATTGGTAAACAGGTTAAAGTTCTTGGTTGGTATGATAACGAATGGGGCTATTCAAGCAGAATGGTTGATTTAATGAAATTCATAAGCAAATAATTTTATTTTCTTTTTTGAAAATTATATCTCAGTTCTATAAAATATTGAATTATTTTTTGTATCTATTATATAATTTATAATGATTCCGATATTATCAGTCTTGTAAGTATTTGGTTTATTTGCAATCTTATTCCGGACATCTTCTAAAGTATCTTCTCTTGTAATTGTATAAATAGGTTCTTGGGTTTTTATATGATAATACCCTTTTACAGAATCCAACAATATTGAAGCTCCGCGAGAAGGTATATTACAAACCCTTCCTCCGGGATAATCTTCTGGTTTTCCATCTTCCAGTTTGAGATAAATTAAATATTCTTTAACAGACTCCCCGCATTTGTCGCCTATTTCAGGCATATCTAAACCTAAATCCCTTAATTCATTTCTGAGAACCTCCTCAATTAATTCCTGAGGTCCATACATACACTTATCTGCTTCCATTATATTAATCACCACTAATATATGATTATTTAAACTATTTATAATTCATTTTGGTCTAAAATCCAGCATTAACTCTAATAAAATTAAATAAATAATAAATCAAAAAAAATGTTAACTGTATTCTCTCCAGGTATGTCCGCATTTGGTGCACTTATAAAATCTGGTTGGCGGCTCATCAATACTCCTTGTCTGCTGCATCCACCAAAAAGCTTCTTTGTTTCCGCATTCAGGGCATAAATTTTCTGTTGTTGGCAATTCATCTTCCTTGCTGTCCACAACTTTTATCTTATCTTCTTTGACAATCTTCTCAGTAATCTTTATTTCATTGCCTTTGTCTGATTTTTTCCCACAACTCCTGCACACAAACACTGTTCCTGTCTTTGTTTTCTTTGGCATCAAGATGCTCCCGCATTTATCACAAAACTCCATTTTTATATATTCAAAATTTTAAATATTAGGTACCTTGGGTAACCTAAATAGGGTATTTTTGCATTTACCACACATAATAGCTGTTCCTCTGAAACCGGAGGGTCTACAGCGTTATTATTATCCCCTTTTAGAGTATAACAAGTCTTATCTTCAATAGAAATATGATAAGGATTTTCTCCCCTGCAATAACTATCATTGATTCCAATTACTCTGTGAATAATCGGATACTGCCTCATTCCTGAGTAAATAATAACATCATTTACTTCCGGCACTCCTCTGCTACAGATAATCAAATCTCCCGGGTACATATAAGGAACCATTGACTCAGACACAACAACATCTATCGGGTGTGAAGTGCCTAAAGCAACGCCCACCAACTGATAAAAAATAAATACTGCAAGAACCGTAAATATAACATCCCAATACTCAAATTTTTTAATTGATTCCATTACATCCATTTTATAATTAGTGTAAATCCATATATAAGAATTTTTGGTTTTTATTAAAAATATAATACGAGCCCGGCGCGATTTTCAAATTTGTGTTTTCTTTGGGGTTGAGACTTTTCTTTTCTAAAAAGAAAAGGTTCATTCGAACACGCGACCTACTGGTTAAGAGCCAGTCGCTCTACCAGATTGCTCCAAACCGAAACTTTTTAAAAGCCTGCCGAGCCAAAGGCGAAGGCAGGGTAAATGATTAAACCTTATTTTTCGCAATGCGAAAAAGGGGCATCATCTTTGATGAATGCTGTTTGCAGTTTATCTGAGCTACGGGCCCATAAAGATATAATTAAGTAAACATTAAATAATTATGTCCATTACCGCAATATTTTTATTCATCGGAGCTATATTATCCTTCGGGGTGCTTGCTGACTGCATTTTTAAAAAGTATAAAATCCCTGATGCTATATTATTGCTCTTAATAGGACTATTGCTTAATTTTTACGGAATTTCCATAATATCCTCTGAATTAACTCCAATTTTTTCTTCCCTCGCACTTATGTTTATTTTATTTGAAGTTGGTGTTGAACTAAATTTCTATACTTTGATTAAAGAAATACCAAAAGCAAGCGTCTGGTCAATCTCAATATTTATATTATCTGTCCTGGTTACTGCTTTATTTTCTGTTTTGGTGTTTGGTTTGGACTTGCCTCTTGGAATACTGCTCGGCGCTATTGTGGGTGGAAGTTCTTCAGTAATTGTTGCCCCTCTTGTTTCAAAATTAAATATAAAAAAAGATACCAAATATCTACTCACACTTGAATCCGCAATTACAGATGCTCTCTGCGTTTTAATCACAATCATAACAATTGAATATCTTATCTTGTCCAATGAGGGTGTGGTGGCTATCTCAAGCATAATAGTTTCTTCTTTCTCAGTTGCAATTGTTGTTGGACTTATGCTTGGATTAATCTGGCTAAATATTCTCCCTCGAATTGAAAGTTATGAATATCATTATATACTGACCATAGGAATGATATTTTTTACATATTCCCTAACCGAATTATTTGGGGGAACCGGGGCAATTTCTTCATTAATCTTCGGTATTGTTCTTGGAAATGCAACCCAGCTGGGTAAAATATTCTACATAAAAAATGCAAGTCCAATGACCCCAACCACCAATAAATTCCACAAACTGATTGTTTTTGTTATCAGAACATTTTTCTTTGTTGTCTTGGGTTCTATTGTAAGGATAGCAAATATTGAAATCTTCATTTACGGTCTTATCTTAACATTGCTGTTATTTTCCGTAAGATATTTGGGTTCAAGACTAATACCAGATAATTTCATGGAAAAACAGGAAAAGAATCTAATCGCGATTATGATGTCAAGAGGTCTTGCAGCAGCAGTTCTTGCCCCTCTCCCTTTCCTCCACTACCATATCGCAAAAACAATACTTTTCCCTGATATTGTTTTCTCTGTAATCCTGATATCCTGTTTTATTTCAATAATTGGTCTGATTGTTTTAAAAATTAAATAGTAATTTTATGCCCTGGTAGTCTAGTGGTTTAGGATACTGGCCTGTCAAGCCAGCGACCCGGGTAAATTTGCAGTAACCTTAACGGTTATTTGTGATTTACGAAATCAAATCCCGGCCAGGGCGTATAACCTTATTATATACTCTTGTTCACTTTAATAAATTTACAACAAGCTATTTGCTATAAACAGAATATAATCTTTGCGATAATTCTTTCAGAGACTCAATTTTTTCCTTTGATTTATCACTATAATATTCTGCTAATATTGGAGGTACTAAAGTAAGAAACAGATAATTATAATCAACACCTACTGAAAGAGCAATTCCCCCTAAGAAACCCAATCCTCCAATCTTGTTACCCCAATATGCTTTAATATCCATATATGATATTTTATCACATAAAGCCCTATCAACATTTTCATAAGAAGTATTTAATGCGAATTCCACAGGTTCGCCTATTTCAGTTTTATCTAAACAATCTATTATTTCCCCTACATCTTTTAATCTATACCCCCTCTTCTTTCTTCTACAGAAATCGGTATAAATGCCATAAGAAACCTGACATTAAAAACTTTAAGCCTATTAATTTAATGGCAAGAAGGAAAGTTCTACCTCTTAAGAGACGAGGTGAAGAAAAAACAAATTACCGGAAAAGACTGGCACTTATAAAATCAGGAAAACCAAGAGTTGTGGCAAGAATAACCAATACTTATGTAAATCTCCAGTTAATTGAATACGATGGCTGCGATATCACAAAAAACACTTATATTTCAAAGAAATTATCAGAATTTGGATGGACTTATTCAAAAAAGAATACTTCCGCCGCTTATTTGGCAGGACTTGCATTTGGAGCAATCTGCAGAAAAAATAAGATTGAAGAAGCGGTTTTTGATACAGGCGTAATCCGAATAACTCACGGAAATAAGATTTTCTCAGCATTAAAGGGTTGTTTGGATGGAGGATTAAATATACCTCATTCTGAGACCAGATTCCCTTCTGAAGATAGAATAAAAGGGGCTCACATTTCAGAAGATGTGTCAAAGAAATTTGATGAAGTAAAGAAAAATATTTTAGATAAATATGCAAAAGAATAATATGGAAGAAAACAAAAAAGAAGATACAAGTCCTTTGGACAATGAAAAAAAAGTTACTGAAGTTGAAAATAAAACAACTGAAGAAGACAAAAAAGAAGTAATTAAAACAGAAAACTCTGAGAAAGAAACAATCGAGAAAAAGGATGCAAGTAAAACTAAAATAATTAAAAAGGAAAATTCAGAAAAAAAAGATGAAAATAAAACTGAAGAAATTAAAAAAGGCAAATCTGATGAGACCGCAAAACCTGAAGCCAAAGAATCTGCCGACACTAAAACTGAAACAACTAATGAGAAAAAACCAGAGGTGAAAGGATTCAGAGGCAAAAGAGATTTTAAAAAAGGTCGTGGATTTAGAGATGAACGTGAAGAAGAACCTTGGGTTCCAAAAACAAAACTCGGAACTCAGGTACAAGAGGGCAAAGTAACCTTAGAAGATATTTTTAAATTTGGACACCTCATAAAAGAACCTCAGATTACAGATTTTTTAATCCCTGATCTTGAAGAAGAATTAATTTTAATTGGTGGAAGCCCGGGAAAAGGTGGGGGTATCAGGAGAAGTATGATTAGAAGAACAGTTAGAATTCATAAATCCGGAAGAAGAATGAATTTAGGCGCAATGGTTATTGTTGGAAATAAAAATGGTTATATTGGGGTTGGATTTGGAAGAGCAGCCACAAACAAAGAAGCAATCCAGAAAGCCGCAAGAAAAGCAAGGATGAATATATTCCCAATAAGAAGAGGTTGCGGTTCAGCAGAATGCATGTGCGGCGAGGAACATTCAATACCTTTCATATCATTTGGAAAAACAGGTTCAGTTCTTGTAAAATTAATGCCTGCGCCAAAAGGTTTGAAACTTTGTTCTCCTGATGAAATAAAAAAGATGTTTAGACTCGCCGGAATCAAAGATATTAGAATTAAATCAAGAGGTCAAACAGGCACAAGGATAAATTTCATTTACGCTGTTGAAAATGCTCTTAAAAATTTGAGCAAGAGTAAATTGTAATTTCAAAAAAATTCAACAAACTATTAACTATATAATTCAATAGATAATTATGTTGTTTCAAAAAAAAGATTTTATAAAATGAACTATGATGTTATTGTAATTGGCGGAGGACCTGCGGGAGTAATCGCAGCTATCACCGCAAAGAAAACTTATCCCTCAAAAAAGATTCTGGTAATAAAAAGCGTTGGGTGCGGAGTAATTCCCTGCGGCATTCCTTACATGCTTACAACTTTACTCAAACCCGAAGATAATGCTCTCGGAAATGCGCCTCTCGAAAAAAACAAAATCGATTTTAAAGTTGATGAAGTAATTGAAATTAATAAAGAAAAAAAAGAAATCAAAACAAAAAATAATGAAATTCTTGGATATGAAAAACTTGTTCTCGCAATGGGTTCAAATCCGATTATGCCTCCAATCGAAGGTATAGAAAAGAAAGGGGTATATAATATTCAAAAGGAAATGAACCATTTAAAAAATCTGAAAAAAGACTGTGAAGAAGCCAAAAACATTGTAATTGTTGGGGGAGGATTTATCGGAGTTGAATTTGCGGATGAACTTTCAAAATTGAGAAATGCAAAAATTTCTATTGTGGAACTAATGCCTAAAGTTCTTGCAAATTCCTTTGACCCTGAATTTTCTGAGTTGGCAAAACAAAAACTTGTGGATGAAAAGATTAACCTGATTCTTGGGGAAAAAGTTTTAAAATTCAACGGGAGTGAACGCGTGGAATCAATTTCTCTTTCAAATAACAAACAGATTCCCGCAGAATTGGTTATCCTCGGTATTGGGGCAAGTCCTAATTCAGACATCGCAAAAAGAGCCGGACTGGAAATTGGCAAAGGAAATGGGATTATTGTGGATGAATATTTAAGAACTTCTGATTCCAATATTTTTGCAATAGGCGACTGCGCTGAGAAAAAAGATTTCTTCACCAGAAAAAGGATTAATATCATGCTTGCATCAACTGCTACCGCAGAAGCGAGAATTGCCGGAGCAAATTTATTTAAAATTAATGTTCTGAGAGAAAACAAAGGAACAATTGCAATCTATTCAACGCAGGTTGGTGATTTGGTTTTGGGTTCAGCAGGAATGACAGAAACCACTGCAATAAAAGAAGGATTTGAAATTATTGTGGGAAATACGGAATGCACAGACAAACATCCCGGGGGAATGCCTGGAACAAATAAATTAAAAGTTAAACTAATTTTTTCAAAACAATCCCATATACTTTTGGGTGGACAGGTTGCAGGGGGAAATTCAGCCGGAGAGATTATTAATATTATCGGACTTGGTCTGCAAAAAAGGATATTATTGACCGAGCTCGAAACCCTGCAGATGGCAACGCATCCAAAACTTACGCCAGCACCAACAATGTATCCTTTGGTGACTGCGGCTCAGGATGCTTTGAGATAATTATAAAATAAATATTTGGGCTCTGATTTGATACTTCATTTTTAGTTTAATTAATTCTTATACAACCTCTTAATCCTCTGAACAGTTTCTATATCTTCAATACTTTTGTCTTCTCTTATTCCAATCAATTTTGGGAATCTCAAAGCAAAACCTGATTTGTAATTCGGGGACCTCTGCAATTCCTGATAGCCTGTTTCAACAACCATTTTTGGTTTCAGGTAAACTGTGTTCTCTTCTTCCCTGATTATCAAAGGTTTTAGTCTCTCAGTCATATCTCTGAAATTCTCATCTGTAAGCCCAGTTCCCATTCTTCCGATTTCAAATAACTCTCCGGTTGCTTCATCCCTGACTGAAAGGATAAAAGAAGCCAGCCAGTTTGCTCTCCTTCCCTGTCCCCATTCAGCTCCGGTAATTGCCAGGTCAAGGCTTTCTTTCTCGGGTTTTACTTTGTACATATATCCAACCCTCTTTCCGGGCTGATAAGGAGCTGAAAGATTCTTAACCATCACACCTTCCTGTCCTGAATCAAGAGCCATGTTATAAAATTCTTCCGCTTCTTTCAAATCAGTTGTTTTTATCTGCTCCGCCAACTGGAATTTTCCTTCAACCTGATTTACAACTTCTTCCAATTTCTTTCTTCTTTCTGAAAAATTTTCATCGAGCAATTGTTCCCCATCAACAAAAATGCAATCAAAGAAATTTATCTGTATTGGAATTTCTTCGGAGATTTTTTCAATATCATATTTCCGGTGGATTCTTTTTGAAAGTTCCTGGAACGGGGCGGGTTTTCCGTCTTTTATTGCAAGGGTCTCTCCCTCAAGAATTGCTTTTTCTGATTTTATATTTTTCCTGCAAAGTTCAACCAAATCAGGAAATTGTTTTGTCACATTTTCCAGCCTTCTTGTGAAAAGCCATATTTTATCTTTGTCTTTCTGGACTAAAGTTCTCATCCCATCATACTTTATTTCAATCGCAGGTTCCTTTGCTTTCTCAATTGCTTTTTCCAGATCAGGGGCTTTTTCAGAAAGCATTACTTTGATTGGTCTTCCTATTTCCAATTTAACCTCTTCCAAACCCTCATTTCCTTTTTCCTTTGCAATTTTTGCCACAATCCCAAAATCAGTTTCAAGGTTATAGGCGTATTCCACTTTCTCTTTATCCGCATCAAAACCCAATGCAATTGAATCTCTTAGTATTCCCTCAGCAACCCCAAGTCTCAAATCCTCGAGAATTGTTCTTATTATATACAAAGCTTCTTTTGGAGTAGAGAAATTTAAAAGCTCAAGAATAATCTTCAGTTTTCTGTTCTGCGAGTTTTTTCCTTCAGGGGTTGCAAGTTCCCTTATTGAAGAAAGAACCTTTTCAATTGTTAATTTTCTCTGGAACAAAGTTACCTGCCTCTTT
>JAUWTN010000013.1 GCA_030614705.1 Candidatus Aenigmatarchaeota archaeon | reverse complement strand
GTCATGCAATAAGATTTGCGGGTTATGATAAAAAAGTGGCAATTTTGCAATTTATGAAGGGTCGAAAAACCGGAGAATACAAATTTTTTGATACAAACAAACTGGTTGATTTGCATTTATTCGGACCACCTTTTTTTCTTGCAACAACACAGGCAACTTTAGGAGGTTGGACTGAGGGAAAAGGTGTTGAGTTTGTTTCCTTAGAAATGTTCAAAGAAAAGAAAAAAGGAAATGGTCGGGTTGTTGCGGATAAACTTGCGTCAAGTTTAAGAAAAAGTTCTTTTGAAACTCACAAGAAGAAGGCAAAAAGAGGGATTGAGTTTGTGAATAAAATGCTCCTGAAAAAAGAGCATAAAATGATAATTCTTGATGAAATTTTATATGCAATTAAATTTAAACTTGTGGAAGAAGATGAACTTATTTCAATTTTGGAAAGGAGGAAGAATGTGAATTTTATATTAACCGGGAGATTTGCTTCAGAGAGAATTATTAAGATGGCAGATCTTGTTACTTGCTTAGGAGAAGAAAAACATTATTATTACAAGGAGAAAAAAGCATTCCCGGGGTTGGATTTTTGATTATTTAATTAAATTATGATAGACGCCCATTGCCATCTCGAACAAAAAGATTACAATCCTGACAGGGACGAAGTAATCCTGAACTGCAAAAAGGAACTGAAAGCTGTTGTTACCTGTTGCGCCCATCTAAAAGATTTTAAAAAAAGTCTGGAAATTATTAAGAAATACAAAAACTTTGTTTTTCTCACAGCGGGTTTTCATCCTGAATATATTTCTGAAGTTCCTGAAAATGAAATAGATAATTATCTCGAAGAACTCAAAGAAAATAAAAAATATTTTGTTGGTATTGGAGAATGCGGTCTGGATTATCACTGGGTCAAGGAAGAAAAATGGAGGGAAAAACAAAAGGAACTTTTTGTGAAACACATAAATCTTGCAAAAGAATTAAACCTACCTTTGGTAATTCATTCAAGGGATGCGGAAAAAGAGTGCCTTGAAATTCTGAAGGAACAGAAAGCTAAAAATGTATTGCTCCACTATTTTTCTGATAAAGATTTAATTCCCGAAGTGATTGAAGCCAATTATTTTGTGTCCGTGAATACCTCGGTTTTCAGGAGCAAGACAACAAAGAAAATAATTAAAAGAATACCAATTGAAAAACTGATGACTGAGACAGATGCCCCATGGCTGGGTTTCGGAAAAAGAAACACACCAAATTCAGTCAAAATGGTTGCGGAGAAAATCGCTGAAATAAAAGATTTGAGTTTTGAGGAGGTTGATAAAATAACCACAGAAAATGCTGTTAAGTTCTTTGATTTAAGCAAATCCATAATCTAAAAAAGATAGGTCTTATCCCTGAGGTCTTTATATAGTATATATTTATTACTATAATATGTTAATGAAGGTAGATATTGAAGAATTATTCTTGGAATCTAAAGATTATGGGAGAATTCAGGACAACAAGGTACAATTAGATCCACTATTAGATTTATATTGTTCAGGAGATCTTTCTGATCCTTTTTATGCTGGAGAACAAGCTGAATATATCCAGGAATGCAGAACTAAAAAGGATTTACAAAGTAAACTTGTTGTTTTTCATGAACTGCACGAAATGCAGTCTTATTTTGATTTTGGCTATTCTGCAGAGGATATCAAATCAAAAAAAGCTTATAATGAGAGTTATTTAGAAGTTCACAGACTTGCCGAAAAGGCGCATCTGCAACTTTGCCAGTCTTTATCAAAAAAAGTTTATGGCAATAAATTACCCCTTCCGATTATTTTTATAACACAACCTTATATTGAGATTTTTGACCCTTTACTTAGAAGAGCTAAGGAACATTTTATTAAATTTTATCCAGAGGAGGATGTTTTAAATTTGAAAGTAGATGATGTTGGAAGAAGTATCTCTATGTTTGAACAGTTCGGGTCAGAATATCAATCAAAAGATTTTAAAGAAAATTGTGAGAATTTTGTAAAGGAGATTTCAAATCAAGATATGACCTAAACGGAGATGAAGCGCAATTAATGACTGCAATATGTTCTATAGATTAAATATCATGAGAATCATTGAATAAAAAATAAATAACCCTGTAATTTATGGGAGATGAAAACTTAGGTTCTTACCCAGTTTTATTGGTAGTTATTACTCTCGCATGCATAATTGCATTTTTGATATTATTGGTTATTTCAGATGGACTCTTGAGTATACCGAGTCTTGGTTTAGCTTAATATGAGAATTGCTGTTATTGATGAGGGAAGATGCGAGCCTAAAAAGTGCCAGGATTTATGCATGAATGTCTGTCCAAGAAATAAACTGGATGAAGAATGCATTAAGATAGATGGTTGCGCGATTATAGATGAACAGCTCTGTGTTGGGTGCGGTATCTGCGTGAACAGGTGTCCTTTTGGAGCAATAAAAATAGTTAATACTCCTGAGAAAATCGGAAGTCTGATTCACAGATATGGTGAAAATAAATTTGCTTTGTACAATTTCCCGGTCCCGAAAAAAGGAAATATTATCGGTCTGGTTGGAAGAAATGGGATAGGAAAATCAACAGCAATAAAAGTTCTTGCCGGAGAATTAAAACCAAATTTAGATGATTTACCCACAATTATCAGAGTATTTCTCAAAGGAGATAGAACATTATCTTATAAACCTCAGGTTCTAAGTCCGGTTAATGTGGACGAACTTGATAAATCAATTGTAAAGGAATTAAATATAACCAAGAAAGATAATTATTCAGGGGGAGAACTGCAGATATTAAACATTGCTTTATGTCTTTCAAAAGAAGCGGATTTATATTTACTGGACGAACCTTCTTCTTATCTGGATGTAATTTCAAGAATGAAAGTAATGAACTTGTTAAAGAGCAGGCTGAAAGATAAGGAAGTGATTGTTGTTGAGCATGACCTCGCATTGCTGGATTATATTGCGGACGAAGTTTATTTGTTGTATGGTTCACCTGGAGTTTATGGTGTGGTCTCAACTTTATATCCTTCTTTAAGAGGAATCAATTCATATCTTAACGGATATCTTCCTGCGGAGAATGTGAGATTAAGAAGGGAAAAAATTACCTTTGATCTTAGCATGCAGGAGAACCTGAAAATAGATAAATTAATTTCATTCACAAATATTGAGAAAAAGCAGGGCGATTTCAGATTAAGAGTTAAGAGAGGGGATATTTACAAAAAGGAAATTCTTGGGGTGATTGGACCAAATGCAATTGGAAAGACAACTTTCATGGAACTTCTTGCAAATAAGATTAAGGCTGATAAAGGAAAAATAGATAAAGTTAGCATCTCTTACAAACCCCAATATTTACACCCCGATTATTCAGGTCTTGTTGAAGATATTATTCCAAAGACCAGTAGTTTTAGGGATCAGATTTCTTATCCTCTCCACCTGGAAACACTTTACAAAAAAAGAGTTGATGAATTATCAGGAGGGGAACTGCAGACTCTTGCAATTGCTTTGTGTCTTTCAAAAGAAGCTGATTTATATTTATTGGACGAACCATCTGCTTTTCTTGATATTGAGCACAGGTTGCAGTTAGTTAAAATTTTGCAGAGAATTATAGAGAATAAAGATGCGACTGCGATAATTGTTGACCATGATTTGCATCTTCTTTCCCAGATTTCAAACAGGATTTTGTTTTTTACAGGAAAGCCATCAAAGTCTGGTGAAGCGGAAATAATCCCAACATACGAAGCGTTGAATAATTTCCTTAGAAATTTTAACATAACTTTCAGAAGGGATCCTGAGACCGGAAGATTTAAGGCAAATAAATTTGGGAGCCAGCTGGATATTGAGCAGAAGAATATAAAGGAATTCTTGAGTCTTGATTAGATGAATTACAGTCAATCGTTTTTGGTAGTGAATTACTTCCCAAAAGTGATTAATTAAGTAGGAGTATTTAAAAATATTTTTATCAATTATTTATGTTAAAGGGAAGAAGAGATCATATTAATGATAGTTTTTACAGTAGAGAGAAGAAAAGATTGGATTTTATCATAGGAAATATGGATGAAAAAATGGCTAAATATTATTTAAAAGATTGTCTTGGTATAGGTTTTAACCCACTTGGTGCTGTGATTTATAGATTGACTGATGATAAGTACCATTCAGATAATTTGGATGGTAAATGGGCTGTGGATGTTTTGGGTGTAATTAAAGAATCTTACGAGTCTTCGCCATTATCAGAATTGGAACAAGGACTTGAAAATCCCGATTATTTTCATTATTTGGCTTGTTGTGTTCTTATTGATTATGTTGTGTTAGAAGAACTTAGTCATACTGCAGGTTACGTACATTGTACTGAAGAAGAAGAGTCTTTTGGAGAACAGATATTTTCTAAGTTAGCTTTGGAAACCCATGAACCCTCTGCTAAAGGTTATAATTAAGACAATTGTTGTAATTACCCCTGAAATAATATATAGTATATTCTAAACAAATTTATGCAAATGGGAATTACTGCTTGGCATTCACCCGTATATAAATTCAGAGTTAAGTTGCAGTAGTTCTAACTATCTTTTATTTCTTGGAATCAAAATGGTTAGGGTTTTATTGTGGGGTAAATTATCGAAAATTTCATCTGTGGATAAAATACAATTAATTTTAGATACTTTGATTCCCGCTTCTTATTTAAGAGGTTTAAGCAGGGATAAAAGGGAATTAAATAAAGTGGGTTTTTACAGGAGAGAAATTAAAAAACTGTTAAAAAGCCCTGATATTGAATTTCACGAAAAACAGGAGATTTTATATCTATTTAAAGATGGTAATCATTTATTATGCGGTGGTAAAATATGGTAACTTTAGATTTGGGTAGGAGAATAGAATGTATGGATAATCAGATCTGTCCGGATATTGTATACCGATTAGGCAATGATGTTGATAAAGCTATTTCTATTTATAGATGTATTGGGAGTGTCAGGGATAGCGTGGAAAGAAATGTTACGGAGGAATATAGGAAAGATGAATTAACTGATAAGTTGGATACTATTTATTTCAAATGGATTGGTGAATTAAACCGGATGGGAGATGGAATCGATGATGAAACCTTAAGACTTATCGAGAGGGATGTTGACCATGAGAAACTGGAGAGGGATATTATGAATCCTCCAGGGAGAAACCAGTATCTGGAAGTAAATTATAGAAATTCTTTTGGAAATGGCCCCCTTAGAAATGATGATGAATTAGTTTCACCCACACCCATACCTTTACAGATAGAGGGTAATTATAATTCTGGGAATAGAGATTCCGATTTCCCGGAAAATTCAGCTGAAGACAGAAGGAGTTATTTAGAATGCTCTCCTTCTTCAAGGCAGATTGCAAGAGGTATTGAATTTCTTGAAAAACATGGTCATTTAAATCCTGAAGCTTCATTAAAACGATTGGAAAAACTTGAAAGTGAATTGCATTTGGAATCAGACGAATGGGTTAGAGGGGAATTAGAAGAGAGTCTGTATTTACTTAGAAATTCTTTTTTAAATTAATTTAGTTGTTAATTCACACAAATTCCATTTTCTTTACTCTGAATCCTTTTCCGATTATATTCTGTTTTCCGCACTCAGAACAGGTGTATCTTAAATCAAGTTTTGTGCTTGGTTTACCCCTTCCCTTTGGTTTTTTTGCGGGGAAAGAACCATATCCAGCGACTTTTCTTAGGTGTCTCCTCTGCCCCACAGCCACACATCTTCTTGGTTTATTCTTAACTTTCTTTATTTTCTGGGCTGTGTATTTCTTGCAGTATTTGCAATATTTATTTCGCTCTTTTGGAATTTTCATAATTAATTATATAAAAATTAAATACTTCTGATTTAGTTCATTATTCTTGAATTTGTCGGTCTGAGCTAAGAAGAAGATGATAAATGCGGAGTTTTCCGGATTTTATTAATATTTAGAAATCTATGTAAATAATGAAGAAACTGATAGGATTATTATTAGGTATCCCCCTGTTTTTCGGAGTAATATTCTTTTTCGGGGGAACTGAAGTCCTGACTATTTTGTTGGGTGTAAATCCTTATTATTTTGGCTGCGCTGTATTGATACAGATTATAATAGTTTTATTATATGCTTTGAGACTAAGACTTATTGTTTCTGAACAGGGTTATAAAATTGGTTTTGGGAGAATATTGAAAATATTGTCTGCGGGGATGGCTATTAACCAGTTGACTCCGGTTGTTAAGGCAGCAGGAGAACCAGTTAAAATGCATTATCTTTCAAAATCAGGGATGCCTGTGACCAAAGCAGGCGCTGCTACGGTGGTGGAAATTTCTTCGGAGTTGATTTCTTTTTATGTAATTCTTTTTCTCTCAATTTTGTTCTTGTCTTTTGATAAATATCTTTCACAGGATTTTTTATATGCGGGTGGTTTGGTATTTATATTATTTATTGTAGGGATGGTTATTTCATTTAAGTTCTTGTTAAATGAGGATAAACTTGAAAGAGTTTTTGGAAGATTGCTTATAAAATATTTCAAGAAAGATGCAAAATTATCCACAAAAGTTTTTACTTCAAGTCTAAAACATTTATTTACCTGCAGGAAACTTGGGTTTAAAATATTTTCCATTTCTTTCTTCTGCAGATTTCTGGATATTGCCCGGGTTTATCTTCTTTTTGAAGCCCTTCATTTTTCTTCGCCATTAACATTCGCTCTTGTGTTATGGGTTGTTGGGTTTATGTTTTCAATGATTCCCTGGCTTCCAGGTGGTCTCGGATTGGTTGAAGGAGGCACAATACCAGTTCTTATGCTTTTGGGCATCTCAGCATCTGTTTCTTCGTCCCTGATTCTGCTTGAGCGTTTCCTCACATTCTGGTTTATAATCCTGATAGGTGCTATTTCGTTTTATATACTTAATAAAGAATTTAAGGAGAATTATGAGGTTAAATAGAAAATTGTTTATGGGTTTATTTATATTAATTATATTTTCAATAATCTATTTTTTCAGACCATGGCTTCATTCTTTTGTGATTTATTTTGTTAAGAATCCTATAATTATTGAGATTGTTTTAATTTGGGGTATTGTTAACTGGTTTTTATTAAAGAGAAAAGGAAAACATTCACAAAAGAAAAAACCTCAGGTTGAGGTGATGGACGATGTTGAGATAAATGTATTCAGACCTTCTTACATGAATTTTTCAATGATGCTATTTTTCTTTTTGTTTATGATAAGTTCTGTGTTTTCCGGGATAATAGTACCTCTCGAATTATCGCATACTTTGGAGTATAAAGAAATCTCAGCTTTACCTGATTCAAGTTCTAATGTAAGGTTGATGCCTGTGAATATTGCTTACAGGTATGCAAAAGACAGTTTGCAATTATCGCAATATAAATTAGGAACAGAAAATATTGTAAATATACATGGTTTTTTGGCATGGACTTTCCCTTTGGTTCCTGACGGCGAATTGTTGCAGTTGATGATTAAGAATAAAGGGATGGTGATTGTTGATGCAACTGTGCAGGAGAAGAATGCTGAAATAGTGGAGAAAGATATGGAAATTGGAGAAACTATGCAAATCTTTGATAACCTTTTCTGGAATTTATACAAGGAGAAATATTTTGTTGATGTTGAGGACCCTTATTATATTGCCTGGAATAATGATGTTTATACCATAGTCCCTGCAATTTCATATGAATATAAATTATATTATGGTTTGATATATACCTTGCCAAAATTTGAAGGTGTTTTTGTTGTTTCTTCTGATGGAACAATAGAATTCTTTGACCCAGCTCAGGCACAGGAAAATGAATTGTTAAAAAATAACAGGATATTCCCTGAGGAACTTGCAAGGTTGTATATAGAATCATATGCTTTTAAGGATGGTTTGATAAACTATTTTTTCATCCACGAAGATCAGGTTGATATACAGGATTTGGATTTTAACAGACAGCCATTCCTTTTAGACACAGAAGATGGGTTGAAGTGGTTTGTTTCAACAGAACCTTATGGGGAAAGCCACGGTGTTTTTAAAATATTCCTTATTGATGCGAGGACTGGGGAAATTGAAAGACTTGAGTTGCCGAGTGAAAATACTTTAACCGGACCTGTAAAAGCAGCTGACTTTGTAAGGAAGAGCAATCCGATAGTTGACTGGACAAGATTTGGAATTGTGGAACCTCTGCCTTTTAGCAGGGAGGGTAAATTATACTGGAAAGTTGTGATTGTTCCTTATGATTCCGCGGGAATCGCTTACCAGGCATTTATAGATGCTGAGACAAATGATGTTGTTGAACTGGAAACAAATGAGGAAATTCTGGAATTTATAAGAGGAATTCACGTGCCTGAAAAAGAGGAGGTAGAGGAAAAGGAAGATTATATTGCTCAATTAAAACAGAAAATTAAGGAAGTTGAGGAATTGATTAACAAACTTGAAGAGGGTCAGAATTAAGATTATAGGATCCATAAAGGAATTATAGAAATTGATGTTAAATAATATATTCAAAAAAGATTCTTAAATTCCATTTTGATGGTGATTTAGTTATCAGTTTTAATAATTATCCCCCAAAAATATTTTCCTGCAACTCCCCAAAAATCGGTATTCCTGAGAAATCAAGGTTAATAACACCAAGATAATCAATATAAAACATGAATCCAATTGCAAAAACTATTAGGAAAATGAATAATAAGAGATTGCCTGCATCTTTGGATTCCATAACTTAATGCGATTAAATATAATTAGAATTTTAACCATTTAACTCAAAAAACAAAATAATGCTCAGATTGTTATAATTATCATAATAGAGATATAATTATGTCTGTCAGCAATAAAAAGAAATTAAAAGGTATTGAAATAGAATATTTCTTCTTTATTTTTGGTCTTATGTTTGCGATTATGATTCTTGGTTTATGGCAGGATATGGGATTCTCTATGGCCACTGAAAGGATGAGTGAACTAAAAATTAATACAGTATTCCAGATAAAAAATATCCTGCTTTTAATGCAAATTGCTCCGGTAGAAACTTATACATGCGCCAGTCTGAAAAATTGCAATCAAATAAGTATTCACCGCAATTATATTGGAATCTGGGGTCCTGCAAATGATTATTTTGATGAGAAGGAATATCTGTCAGAGTCTTTGGTGGGGGATATGGATTTGTATAATTATAATGAGGATTCAGAGGCTTGGGAATTAATTAGCAATGAACCTTATGTTACTTCCTGCGGTTCCGGGAACCAGATTTTTTTTATCTGTTTTCTAAAATCCAGCGAAGATTCTATATATATTTCTAAATTGGTCGGTGTTGAAAAATGAAAGGATTAATAACTTTGGCTTCGAATGTCGTGGGGTATGTAGTAATCTTAGCAATATTTATAGGCGGCATAGCTACAATGGCGATGTTCTGGTTTAATTTTCAGACAATTCCAACAGAGATTCCTGATAAAGCAACAACCTGTGATTTTGCGTACATGCTTTCTTTATGGGATGAAGCAACAGTTTATCCAAATGTATTTAACAAAACTTTTCTTGAGGAATGGAATATTAATCCAACAAAAACAGCAAATGCTATTTTTGAGAATTCAGAGGATTATTTTTTGCCAAAATCTGATTTTTTTGTTCATATAGCAGACAGTGATGGAAAGGTTTATTCTTTGTATGTTCCTCCTGAAAGCAAGTCAGTTTATAAATCCTGCGGGGAAGCTTATATGTCTGAGAAAGACCTTGAAAAAATAAAGGATACTAATCTTGAAACTGTTATTGTTGAGAATGGAAATATAAAAATTTTCAAAGGGGATTCAAAGATTATCCCACGGAACAAAATTCATTCAATATGTTCCTTAACAACATTTATGTCTGACGAATCTGATGTTGAGATTGGAACTATGGTTGCGGGATTAACAACTAATTTGGCGACAAAATTGAGAGCGGGGATTTATGAGGTTGGGGTTAAAGATGAACCCGAGGCTTTTTACGAATTAGGGGGTTATCCTGAAGGATGTCTTGGACATGGATATTATGTTGAGGTAAAAGCTAAGAAGGATCTTTTTGATTATTTGTTGGGCGGATTTATCTTAAGAATACCTTATGTTGGTGATTTTGCTTCCTGGATAGATGAAGCAATAGGAGACATACCTTTTGTTGGGAATGTCTGGAACTGGCTTAAAGATGTGGAAGATGATGTGGGTAATTGGATTTCTACCATAGAAATTCGCACTGAGTGTGGGTTTAAATGGGGTTGGGATGCTGAAACAAGAGTTCTTTCAGTTATCCCTTCAAATAATTGGAAAGGAGACTGCGTGCTTAGCACAAAAATTCCTGAGAGAGTTGTGGAAGAAGGCAATTTATCAGAAAAACTTTGCAGACCCAGGGAAGCGCATAAACGTTATTGGACATTTACTGGAGGCTTAGAAAAATTAAATTTCTTTGTAAGAGTGGGGAAAGTAAAAGATACCTGGACAGAAGATGATAAAATAAAATTCTGCGAAGACAGGTGCAGGTCAAGCGCGCCATGGTATGTGGATAAAGAAGAATGTGTTAAATGTTGCACAACAGAATATTCAATAAGCGTACACGGCAAATATGCGCAGGCTCAACTGTATCTTTTTGATAATATCCCTGATGATGCAATAGATATAGAATATATTATTGCGAAAGATAGTGTATTGGAAGAATATGGGGCTATTGAGGAAGTTCCCAGAGCAGAATTATTAATTCTCTCTGCATGCGATTCCTGGCCAACAGTTTCTGATTGCGGCACTTCGGAGAATTGTTATGGAACACACTGCGTTGATTCAGGGATGGGAGGAAAATGCGAAATGTGTCCCGAAGATGAGGAAGACTTTTTTTGTTCCCCGAATTATTTGGATAATCCGCCTTCAGTGAGCGAAGGTTTGTACACCTGTCAAAAAGTTTATAGTCCAATATGGCCTGTACAAGAAGAGAACCCAAGGTGCGTTCCTGTAATCTTAGTAAATGCCACTTTGAATGGTGAAATGATAGGGGAAGAAAGTCCGGTTCCGCCTTATAATATAATAAATAAAGTTGTTGATTGTTCAGTAAATTCAAGTGCTGAGGTGGTCTGGGAAATTAATGCAACAGGTCTTTGTTGCGCAGAAATAATTGAAGAAGTAACTAAGGATGGTGAGTTGGTAAAAAAGTGCAAAGAGATAACTGACTATTGTCCAAAAATGAAATTATGGTCGAGCATAAATTCTTCTAATGTTGTTGTGCTGGATGATGAAAGGTACACCCCGGATAATCTTAGAATAACCCAAAAGGTTTGCAGGGAAGAATATACTTATAATAATGCGGACGAGGCTTTTATTATTGCTAATTATACCACAGGAAAAGATTCAATAGAATATATGCTCAAGGATTCTAAAATAAAATTAATAACTTCAAAACAAGATCCAGATGATGATTCTGATCCTGTTTCTTCTTCTGAAAAATTAGAACAATTGGCGAAGGCTATGATGGATTGTTGGGATGGAAATGGTGAGACTCTTGCGGATGACACAGAAATTTGTGATAGGATTGATATTAGTGGATGGCCTAATGATGCAATCGTAACAATAGATGCTTTAGCAACTTATTTAATAGATAAAGGCTACCATAGAATTGGATTAAAATGGAATGGTGACATAAGGAGAACTGATGAAAAAGTATGCATTAAATATTCGGATACCATTTCTTTAAATTTGGTTATCTTAGATGAATTGAGTGAAGACCCTGATTGTGTTGAGGGTTTTGCGGGCAATGAAGTAAAACAGATAGGCAATGCAATAGCAAATTGCTGGGATTCCAACACAGATGTTATTGGTGTTGTTGACACTGCGGTTTGTAATCGAATAGATATCAGTGGATGGTCTGGCAGTACCGTAGTAACTAAAAAACAAGTATTAGCTTATTTGAATAGTATTGGTCGCGGAGATATAACCGGTAAAACCGCTCCTTATATAAAAAATTATGAATGGCGATGGAATGGCGACATAATAGGAGGAGATACTGAAAATGTATGCATTAAATTTTTAGACCGGACATTGCCTTTGCCTAATTGGGTGGTTATAGATGAAGTAAGCGAGGACCATAATTGTATCTCCGGTCATGTTGAGGATGAAGTAAAACAGATAGGGGACATCATAAAAGACTGTTGGGATGATAATGTGGGTGGAAGTGCCAGCTTGTGCGATAAGATGGCTGTTAGTACCTGGTCTGGTGATGTGCATATAGATGAATCTGATATAAATATTTATTTAAATAGTATTGGTCGTGAAGATATTACTGGAAAAGGTATATCAAATATAGATCATCTAGATTGGAAAATAGGGATGCCTATAACAAATATTTTGGGTGAAAGAGTATGTATTGTGTATGACACCACATTAATTAATGAGGTGTTTGTATTAAAGGAAACAGATTCTCTGTGTCCTTCAGAATAATATGGAAGAAAGAAAAATGAAATGTGGAATAGAATCTCATAGAGGTGCAGGAAAATTGAAAGGTGGGATAGAACATCCAGTAGTAGCAGTGCTTCTTGTTGTTTTATTAGTGCTTGTAATCTCACTGACTATTGGTTTTTATATAAGGAGCGCCACAACTGGAGCGCCAGTTCAGGTAAAAACTTATACAGAATATAGGTGGATGAATTATTTTCCTTCTTCTGTTTTATTTTATCTTTCTTATCTTCCTGAAACCTGGGACGCAATAAATGAAGTTGTTCAGTTGCCATGCGATGAAGTTAAGTTAAGGAAACGGACTGAATTTTATAATGAATTTTCTATTAGGTTACCAAAAGATTATAGGGAAGGGTTTAATAAATTTAATGAATTGATGGGTGATTTGGAAGAACATACAAAAAAGGAAGGACATTCGTATATAATAAAAGATGAAAAAGGTCTGGTGATTTCTATGGGGTTGCCTGGGAAGATGATTGATGTATCCAAGCCAATAGTTTTCCCTGAAGAATATCCTTACAATTGTTTTTATAAGGATATGCCAATACTTTCAAAAGAAACTGAGAATTCAAGAGTTAAATTTATTTTCTGTTGCGGGGATGTTGTTTATTGCGATGATTATCTTGCGGGCGCTGGGAGGAATGAATGTGTGGATGATCCTTGCGGTATAGGTCCCTGCAAACTTGATATCTGCGGAAATAAAGATTTAAAGGAACAACAATCAGCTGAGAATTACCGAAAAGCTTGTTTAGATAAAAAAGAAGGAGAACGGGTTTGTGTAACTTCTACTATTCGGGAAGAGGGAGAATAAACTCTTCAGGTGGTTATTTATTATTAGATATTTGCTTAAATATAAAGTTTTATTATGGAGGAATCTGTTTTAGTTATATGTGTTGATAGAGATAATGATATTGGAGAGAAACTCGGAGTGAATGGACCTATAATTGGGAGGAAAGAATGTATGGAAGTGGCAAAAAATCTTGCAATTGAGGATCCTGGAGAAAGTGATGCAAATTCTTTGTTTGGAGCAATAAAAGAGTATGATGGCTTAAAAAAGAGGGGCGAAGAAGTTTATTTGGCTGCTTTTACTGGAGATAAAGAAGTTGGTATTAAATCAGACATAAAAATTGTGAGACAGTTAGAAAAAGTAATTAAAAAATATGATATTAAAAAAGCAGTCTTTGTTTCTGATGGGGCGGAAGATGAGTGTTTAATTCCTATAATTCAGTCAAAATTGCAGATATTATCTGTTGTGAAAATTGTTGTAAGGCAGAGTTCCCAGCTTGAAAGCGGGTATTATGTTGCTCTTAATTTTTTCAAGGATATTATAAGCGATCCACAGGCAAGTAAGATTGTTCTGGGATTGCCCGCAATAGCTCTGGTATTATATTCTTTGTTTGGTGATTTAGGTTGGAGAGTTACTCTTGGGGTGATTGGCGGTTATTTAATGATAAGAGCGTTCCATATGGAAAGATTCGTGGTTAGTTTTTTTAATGAGCTGAGCGCAACTTTTTCAAAGGATAAGGTTTCTTTCTTTTGTTATATCATTAGTTTGGCTTTTATTGTAATGGGTATTGTTCAGGGTTATAATAATTACAATTTGTACTTAAATTCGAATATTATGGTATCTGCTTTAAGTTTTGTTCAGGGTTCCCTATCTCATTTCTTTGTTGCCATGTTAACGCTTTTAACCGGAAAATTGCTTTATGTTTATGGTAAATCCTCAGGGGCGATTAAATATATTACCTATTATGCTTTAACTTTCTCCATTTATGTGGTTCTTGAGAATAGTGTCCAGTATATCATGATTCCTGAATATAATCCTCTTTATCTGGTTATTTCAATTGTGCTGGGTTTCCTGATAATTTTCATTGCTATGATTACTGAGAAGATTGCTCAGATGGAGTAATAATTTTCAAAATATGTATCTCTGATTTATTGAAAGAAATATTTTAATAAATTAACCTTTATAGCTTAGGACTTCAAGAATTGGGGTTGGGGGATTGACATATTTCTCAGGGTTATTTAGAGAATCCCCTAAATTATTGTAAGCTTCCATTATGAAACCCTCGACTTGCGAATTAACTTCATCTTTAGTTGCTGATTGATATTCTGAAAGCAATTTTTCAATATTAATTCTCCCTTCAAAAAATGAAACATCACCACTTACAAGAACATCTACAAGTCCATATTTAGGATTATAATCTATAGAAAAACCTATACCTTCAGGCATACCTGGGAGATTTATTCCATCAGTTCTTCCATAATTTAAAACAGTTTCCTGATAATCATCTCTTACCATGCATCTATATAGATTTACTACTATTTAAAGATTTATTCTACCTTTTTGGGGCGAAAGAAGAGCATTCCCCAGCCTTTAGCAGATTTTTAATTTTATAAAACCTATATTTAACAACTTATTTTAACTGAATCAATATAAACAATTCTTTTGTCATCAATAAATTCCAATGCTAACGATTTCGTTATACTTAGCATCAATGCTATGGAACATATATACTCAACAACATATATCACATTTACAGGGTGTGATATATACTACGACATATATAATAAATAATGTAGTAATAGATAATATATATGTGATATATCTATTTAATTATATATATTCTATTACAATTTATACAAAATACCTATAAGGTCTCACATAAAAATAACCCGAATTAGCCCCTTTTTTTGGCACTAAAGTGGTTCCGATACCATAGGGCTAAGCGTTCCAAAGATAGGGGAAATTTAGAGGATATTCTAATTGGCGCGTATTTGCCTTCTCTGTTAAGTATACCCAGTCTTTGCATCTTATTTGCGGCGTCATAGGCAGTTCCCCGAGGCAGTTTATTTTTATCCACAATCTCGCTAATTGTCTTAGGTTCTATTGAGAGTTCTTTTAAAATAACCAGGGAAACCTTCCTCATCTGCTTTTGCGCTCCGGGAAATACAACAGAAACAAAGTCCTCAAGATCAAAATCATTCAGGTTTATTTTTTCGCTTTGATAAGTTGTCACTTCCATTCATTATTTACCGACAATATATATAAAGAGTGTTTTTTAGTTGTTTATTCTGTCGGTTTTTACCGTATGTATATATACTCTGTAGCAGATAGGGGTGATATTACAGTAAAAACTATTAAAAATATGAAAATCTGGTCTTTTGTCGGTATTTACTGAATTATTCTTCTTTTTTTGGGATTTCTTGTTTTACTGGTTTTAATTTTTCAAGCTTTCTCACAGTCCCTTCCACCTGTATTGTTAAATCCTTCCCGTCTTCTGTTAAATCTATGTATTTTACCCTGCTTACTTTTGTGAATTTTACCAGTCCTAACAGGTTAAACTCGTTTAATAACCTCACAGTATGCGAATATGTGCAGTTTATTTCCTTTGACAGAACACTTACATATTTTGCTTTTTTGTTGGCCGAACCTAAGGCTAATAGCAGTTTTACGGGCTTTTCTCTTAAGAATAAGCCTCTTGCCATATTATCCTCTTCTTTTTCGCTCCACATAATAATCTATAGTATATATATAAGTATATAAATATATAGGGTTCTGAGTACTTTTGTATGTTATCTAAGTGTTATATTAGTAAGTATATGTTAGAGAATATACTATGAAAAATATAATAAATTTTTTGTTGAGGTGAAATATATACTCAAGTATATATGTTATAGTTTAGTCTCACAATTGAAAATGTGAGAGTTGGGTGGTGAGGGTAAGCAGACTGAGGTAGGGGACATGTTAGGGATAGTACAGGATATAGGAGTATTTAGGGAGATTTATAG
Source organism: Candidatus Aenigmatarchaeota archaeon (assembly GCA_030614705.1). Classification (GTDB taxonomy): domain Archaea; phylum Aenigmatarchaeota; class Aenigmatarchaeia; order QMZS01; family QMZS01; genus QMZS01. The sequence goes on along the minus strand of JAUWTN010000013.1, from coordinate 2,137 downwards.
TAAATTTGGGAGAGTTGTTGGTTTGTAGAATGTGAGTGTATAATGAATTATTCAAAATTTTGTGTTAAATTGCAGGCACTTCATAATTTAAAGTCTTTACCGGAAATGTATCACTACCACCATAGATAATCATCCCACTTTGCTTAACATTCAATCTATCCATATAATCCTGAATTTCTTCATAAGTTATTAGTCCTTCCTGATTGAGCAGTAGCACAGAATAAGCATCCAATATTTTTTTAGACAATGTAGAACCAATCTCACCTTTACGGAGCGATTGTTCAAACTCACCTTTTTTGTTCGGGAGAGCATATTTGATAATCTCTGCAATATCAGGGTCCCCTGATTCTATACTTATAATATTGCTTAAATACATAGGATTTCCTAATAAATATGATTCAGGGATTTTATTGTAAATTAATCCACAAACACTTTTTTCTGTTTCTAAAACCGAAGTTATCAATTCTACTGTTTTTTGAGCATTAAGAGGGTTCTCTCTGAACTCCGGGTTTGCATCAACAACAATCTTTGCTCTGTGCCCTTCATTCTTGTTACCAAGATAGAAATGTGAGTTTATTTGATTGCCGTCTATATCAATATTATCAAAGTCGATCCTATCCATAGAATCATTTTTTTTAGTTGGGTTAAAATTGCAAACTATATTGTTTTCGTTAAAATATTCTGCAAGTTCTTCACCGGTTTCTTCAATACTTCTTTTTGGTCTAAATCCTTCATCTGTCCATAAAATAGTAGCTATACTTGCAGCTTCAAAGGTAATTTCTTCTTCAGGGATTTTTGGTTTGGATTTAAATAACTTCATAATACTACTGGATTAAATATGTAGTGGAGTTTAGGTTCTCTTTTTATACTAAAACCCAAATAAATTAGTTTGTTTCTTCTTTTGCCCCAGTTTATCAATAAATTTCTGTACTCTCTCTTCAATGAAATTGTGTTTCTCGCATAAAAGTTCTTTTATTTTATCTGTCTGTAATTTTGTTGGTTCTATTTTATAATCCTCGAAAACAGGGGGATTTAGGAAGAAATCATACAAAGTTTCTAGCTCCACCTCAAAATCCCAGTTTATCTGTTTTTTCAGGTTTTCAATGGTTTTGCATTCTTTAACAAGTTTTAAACCCTTTTTTGGACCTAATCCTTTAATCCCGGGGTTGTAGTCAGTGCCAACTAACAGGGCGATAAGGATTAGCTGTTCTCTGCTTAGGCTTAGCTTGTTTAATTCTATGAGTTCAAGGTAGTCTGCCTTGCTTATGGACAGGTTTCTTACTGTTATCGGAGAGCCGAACAGCACTGAATCAAAGTCCTGCGAGGCAAGTCCCCATGCTTTTCCATCCAGGCATATTTTGGCTGCCTGCGCCTCTCCTTCACTTTTTGCCTGAATTACAGGAAATCCAAGATTAGTTAAGAGATTCTTGCTCTCTTCAATAATTTCATCTGACATTGAGGAACTCATTCTTGCGTATTTTTTTGCGTCTTCGATATTTCCGTCTTTCAGGGCATTATCCCATTTCTCTTTTGCCTCAGTTCTTATATTTTTTCTTCTCTCAACCTCGGCTTTCTTGAAGTCCGGGGGTTTCCCATCAAATACAAACATCAGGTTAATCCCTTTTTCAGTTAAATTAATTGTCCTGTAAAATAATCCTGCCAGGTGCGAGGTAATATTTCCTGATTCATCCATCAAAGGCATTCCGTCGTGCTGTCTTATAGAACTCAGGAACTGGTAAATTATGTTATAGCTGTCAACAACCAAGGTCTTTCCAATTAGTGAATCAAAACCTATTTTTTGGGTTTCGATAATTGCTGAGAAGTTGACGCCCATCTTATAATTAATAGATAAATTATTTGTTTATTGTTTTTTATGGGGGAACTGGGAAAGTTTTGGTTAGGACCGAATTATTCGGGCAGAACTACATTTGAATCTTCAGATAAATCTTTGCATGAGCATCTTTTGGAATCAAGAGTGAGTGGAGAATCCTTTAGAATTTACAGGATAGTTCAGGAAGGAGATTCAGGTTATGAGGGTATAATAAAATCAAGGCACCTGCCGGTTAGTGCTGTGGATTATAGTAAAAAAGAATATGGGGGGCTGGAACTTGAACTCCTTGCTTATGAACCTTCAATG
>JAUWTN010000002.1 GCA_030614705.1 Candidatus Aenigmatarchaeota archaeon | reverse complement strand
TAAACTGTTTAGTGAATGGCTTGGCTTGATATCCGAAGAAGGACGTGGCAAGCTGCGATAAGCCTTGGCGAGGTGCATGCAGCCTAAGAACCAAGGATTTCCGAATTGCTCTTTTTTAAGAGAGGGACCGCGGGGAATTGAAGCATCTTAGTACCCGCAGGAAAAGAAATCAATTGAGATTCCGTTAGTAAAGGCGATTGAAAACGGAGAAAAGCAAACCGAATTCCCTATCGCAAGATAGGGAACATGTGGGGTATGGACTTCCTTACTTCCGATGAGGACGATCGAAATTCTCTGGAAAGAGATACCATAGAAGGTGATAGTCCGGTAGATCTAACTTATGAGGAAGAGTGGGAATGTTCCTGAGTATTGTTGGTTGGATTTCCAGCAAGAACATGGGAGACACTGACTTCCAACTTTAAATATAATTCAAGACCGATAGTGAACTAGTACCGTGAGGGAAAGCTGAAAAGAAGGGGTAACACCCTGTGAAAAGAACCTGAAACTAAGCAGTACAGTATCCGTTCTGAAAAACGGGGTAAGGAGTTTAGATCTATGGCAAGGTTAACCTTTTAAAGAGGGCAACCATAGCGAAAGCGAGTATGAAAGTGCGATTAGTCATAGGTCTGAGACCCGAAGCCAGACGATCTATTCCGGGACAAGGTGAAGTGCAGCGAAAGCTGCATGGAGGCCTGCACCGTTGCTGATGTGCTACTCGCTCGGATGATCCGGGAATAGGGGTGAAAAGCCAATCGTGTCTGGCAATAGCTGGTTCCTTCCGAAATGAACCGAAGTTCAGCCTGTTTTTTATAGACCAATGTGTAAAGATACTGATTAGGTAGTAGGGGGAGAAATCCTTCGCTATCCAGTCAAACTCATAAGCGTTGGCCATTATTAAAACGGAGTGAGGGTTGCTGGGGAAAGCTCGGTGCCCAAGAGGGAAACAACCCTGACTAGCATTAAGGTCCTAAAATAATAACTAAGTGATGAAAGAATATATTTTCTAAAACAGTAGGGAGGTAGGCTTAGAAGTAGCCATCCTTTAAAGAATGAGTAATATCTCACCTACCTAGGGAATATGTTCTGAAGATGGACGGGGCTAAGTTATTTACCGATATGTTAGATTCCGCAAGGAATGGTAGGAAGGTGTCTTGTTAGGGCAGAAGCCTTTCTTTAAGGAAAGGTGGACCTTTCAAGAACAAGAATCTTACTGAAAGTAGCAGCAAAGTGGTGTGAGAATCACCATCGCCTAAAGTAAGCAAGGGTTCCCTACCAATGACGTTCAGGTAGGGGTTAGTCTATATTCTAAGTTTATCGTTAACATAGATTTTCGAAGAAAAACTGGTTAATATTCCAGTACCCGCAGGTTTTATTTACTTAGAGGTTTAAGATAAGCTAGTGCAAATCAAGCGTAGAAACTTCTGGAGTCTCGTAATGAGGAGAAGGAAGCGAATGCGTGATGAGCCTTCGTATGAAGGTTTAGCCGTGTCTTGGATCCTGTGAAAACTAAGTAGAGTATTGATCTGTGGATAGTACCCAGAACCGACACAGGTGCTTACGCTGAGTAGGCGAAGGCGTGATAGGATAATTCAATTTAGGGAATTCGGCAAGTTAGTGGTGTACCCTTGGTACAAGCCATGCCTATTATCTTTTTGAATAATAGGTCTCAGTTACAAGGAAAACCCGACTGTTTAATAAAAACTTAGCTGACTGCTAGCCCGAAAGGGTGTGTATAGTCGGTGAAGCCTGCCCAGTGCCAGCACCTCAAATCCGGTTTCAACCGGACGAAGGACTGGTAAACGGCGGCGGTAACCTTGACCGTCTTAAGGTAGCGTAAATACGGTCATATGAATTGCTGAACATGAACAGCAAATTATTAACAGTCGTAATGCAATCCCTTGCCGATTAAACGTCGGCCTGCATGAAGGTCCAACGAGGTTTTCACTGTCCCAAATTGAAACCTAGCGAACTTTCTTTCTGGTGAATAGGCCAGAGACTCTCAGTGGGAAGAGTAGTCCCTGTGGAGCTTTACTACAGCCTGCTGTTGTAGTAATTTTTGGATTGTACAGAGTAGATAGGAGCTTCGGCGAAAGTGTAACACTATCCTTTTCAAAAATTACTGCTTACCTCTCCGTGAGGGACACCAGTTGGTGGGTAGTTTGGGTGGGGCGCCACGCCTCTAACAATTCATCAGAGGCGCTCAAAGATCAGCTCACCAAGGTCAGAAATCTTGGGTAGAGTGTAAACGCAAAAGCTGGTTTGATTGGATTCCGCGAAGTAAAGAATCCAGGTGCGAAAGCATGAGTTAGCGATATGCAATTTTGCTTTAGTGGCTGATTGTAACTCCAGAAAAGCTACCCCAGGGATAATGGAGCCGTGGCCCCCGAGAGTACATACGACGGTTTTCTCAATAGAGGAAACTATCGACCAAAATAAATTTTTGGTATTGTATATATCGACGGGGCGCGTTGCTACTCCGTTGTTGGCTCGTCTCCTCCTGGGTGTGCATAAGCACCCAAGGGTGCAGGGGTTTACTGCTTAAAGAGGCACGTTAGCTGAGTTAAGAACGGCGTGAGCCAGTTCAGTCTATATCTGCTGAGAGTGTTCTAATCTGACAGGAAGGGAGCCGTAGTACGAAAGGAACGGGCTCTCGTGGCCACTGGTGTACCGGTCGTGATTGCGCTGCCGGGTAGCTACGCCATCGCGGATAAGAGCTGAAAGCATCTAAGCTCGAAGCCGCTCTGAAAAAGAGATTAATACAGGTGCTCATAGAAGATGAGCTTGATAGAAGAAGGGTGTAAGTACCAAGCTTCGGCGAGGTATTCAGCCCATTCTCACTAATTCCTAAGCACCAAATAAATGCTTTATTCCTTGTACCTATTTCAAATCCTCAATTTTTTGTTTTTATGGATAATTAATTTAACCTATAAATTATGTCAATTTTAGAAAGAAAAAACCCTATTGAATATAAAATTAGAGAGATAATCAAAAAAGTTGATTGGTTGACTGAAAATTGTCCGGAAACAATCGTAGCATATCAGAAGTATGATAGTAATTTTCGGGTAGTTGATATTAATGGTCTTTTTTATGAAGGTGATATAGAAAAATTGGAGGAATTATTTGAAACAGGTGATTATGGACTTTCTCTGAAATTAGATGGAGGTAATATTAATTATAAAAAAATAGAATATAAACATACTAAGAGAAATACAATAACAATTAATTTGTATGAATGTGAGGGTGAAGATTCTTGCCGGGTTATCGATTCTTTGGATCCACTTAAGGACTTGTGCAAAATAACAGACGAAGAAAGATTAGAATATTTGGGCTTGTTTGAAGAAAAGTTAAATGAAATTAAAACCAGTTACTATGATGATAGGTATCCACAAGCAAAATTATTTTAGTTGATTCTAATTTTAAATCTGCTCACCCCATTCTTTAGTAAGTCCTCTCAAAATGTACCTTTTATTTCTTAGTTCCTCAATATTTTTTGCACCAACCAAGAACATTACTGTTTTCAATTCTTTTTCAATTCTATCAACATATTTTATAACCTCTTCTTCCCCGCCTTTTTCATAAGCCTTCAAAAATGGCAAAGCAATTCCGCAAATCTTTGCTCCAAGCGCAATTGATTTTGCAATATCCAATCCATTTCTTATTCCCCCGCTTGAGATTAAATCAACCCCAAGATTTTTTAATTCAAGAAGAGAACATGTTGTTGGGATTCCAAAGTTAAGTAAACTATCCGGGATACTTCCTCCCCTGAAAGTTTCAACTTTTATCCAGTTGGTTCCCCCTACTCCGGCAACATCAATTGCTTTTACTCCGCATTTTTTCAATACCTCTCCGGTTTCTTTACTAATTCCCTGACCAACTTCTTTAGCAATTATTGGGAAGTCTAACTCAGAGACCAACTTCTTTAATAACTTAATGGAATTTTTAAAGTTTATATCACCTTCTTTTTGCGCAATTTCCTGCGCTGGATTTAAATGAATAAATAATCCATCAGCTCCGATTTCCTTTATGGCATTTTTTATTTCTTCAGAACTTAATTCATTTAAATTTGGGATGCCAATATTTCCAAGAACAAGTGTTGATGGAGCAACATCTCTTACAAAAAAAGTTTCGCTTAATTCTTTATTTTCTATCATTGCTCTCTGCGAACCCACCGCAAAACCAATCTTTTTGTTTTCAGCGACTTTTGCAAGAATTTTATTTATTTCTTTTGCTTCTTCTGTCCCCCCTGTCATGGAAGAAATTATCAGCGGTAAATTTAATTCTTTCCCGAGAAATTCGACTTTTGTGTTTATTTCATCAAAGTCTACATCCGGCAACGCATTATACACACGAACAATATCATCAAAATAGCTCTTTTCCTCAACTTTCTCTTTCAGGCATATTTTGATGTGCTGTTTTTTCCTGTTTATTATACTCATATATTAATATTATGAAAAAAGGAATAACTACGGATTTATTGTTTTGGGTCATAGTAGTTCTTATTGTTATTGCGGTTTTTGTTGGAATTGCCATGTGGAGTTCAGAATATGGTTTAAATATGCTTAAAATATTGCCTGGTTTAATACCATCATGAAAGGAAATTTTATGCTTATATTTTATCTGATAGCAGGTCTTTTGTTGGTATTGTTAATATTTTCAGTAGCAAATATTTTCCCAACATGAAAGGAATGTCTATTAATATGGTTGTTGGTCTGATTGCTTTATTTGTGGTAGCAGTAATAATTATTGCAATTTTTACCATGTTTCTTAATGCGGTGCCCGGTCCATAATGAAAGGAATGGCTGTAGAGTCCATGGCAATGTTGGTGATGGCTGTAGTATCTTTAGGTATATTTTTTGTGTTAACCGGAACTCTTTTTTCAGGTGAAGATCATGATAATTATATGGGAATGCCAAAAGGGGTTTGGATGTCTTTGGAATCTGCGGACACAAAAACTTTTGTTCTCCCTCCAGTTGTGTGGTTCGGGGAAAAATTAATTGTTGATGGCAATACCACCCTTGATTTTGGTAAAATTTATGATGAAACAAACAGAGATTCAAGGGATTTTGTTTTCCCTACAAATAATGTTTATATCAAAGAATATATCGGGATTCCTTCTTCAGATAATATTGAATTAGATTATCTTCCGCATCTGACAAATGTTTTATTCAATCATTTATTTACTCCCTTGAATAACATTGGTATTAAATTTGATGTCAGAAAACCAATTTCTCCAGTAATTGCGTTTTATCCTTTGGTAACTGATAATTTTGGAGGTTCTACACAATCTCCTGCAATATGCGATGAGGATGTTTGTCATCTTAACACAGACGAATCTTTCGGAAAAGTTGATTTAACTTTGACAATAGACCTGAATGAATTGCGGAAATATTATACATCAAAAAATTATCGTTTTGATGAATCACCTGATAATGTAAATTTAAGCGTGAAATATATTGCGGACAGGTATTCTGAAAAGAATAATTACCTGAAGACTCTGGGTGTGGATGAAAATTCATTTGGCATAGCTGATTTAATGAGCATGGATGACAGTTATGGCAATAGAATCTGCAGAGTGATTTCTTCTGAGAAATATGAATGTTCTTTTGTCTTTAATGTTGTTGATGAATGTTGCCCCAGTTTTGCTGTGATTGAACCAGTTCTTGAGGTTTATGTTACCGCCAATGATGGGGTGAAAATATGGGAGACTGAAAAAATAGATTCCATATATTTCCAGATTGTTTATTATCTTGATGTGCTTGAGGATAGGAAATTTGTTTATGATTTTAAGACTTTGCAGGAAGATTTATTCAAGGAAGATTCAGGTGCAAATTCTGTAAAAGATATTTTGATTTATCCTTGCAGGGCAAAAGTTCCAAATGGAATTGAGGTCTCAAATTTATACCGGGATGTTAAAGATTTTGAGGGGAGAGAGATTAATTGGGACCAGTGCAGATCCTCGCCTGAGTTAATTCAATTAGAATATTTGAAGATAGCTTCTGATACAACAGGTTTAGATAAAAGATCAACATGGTTTTGCATGGAAGAAGATGGAAATTATAATCTTTACAATCCTTATGCTTTTTGCAGACTGGACGGGACTGAGTTGCCTGTTTCCCCAAAACCAACTTATCTAAGAGGCATAATCCCTTATTCAAATTTTGCAAAAAAAGTGGATAATATTCCTTTTTATCTCGGACCATTGTGGATTCCGAAAGAGGGTTGGGATGTATATTTATTGAGGACCCCAGAGTTTGATTATAAAACCTACAAAGAGTCTGCATGGATATGCGCAGTTAGTATAATTGATAAAACAATCGAAGCCATGAAAGATAATGAAAATGTGATTTTTTTTGAGAACACTGGTTTAATAAATTTCAATTTTGAATGAGTTATCATTGCCTTAATTTTTGATTAATTTGCTATTATTACATTAACTAAAGTAAATTATGGATAACCTTACTACGAATCAATTGGTTGGGATTTTATTTATTGCAATGACTGCAGTCGTGATATTTTTGTTGTTTTCAGGGAAATTAAATGTTGATTTTTTATATAATATTGCTTCCATAATTATTAATTTCACCAGAGGGGCTTTGTTAACCCCCGCAATATCATGAACCGGAGTTCTTTTTTAATTTTGGTTTCTCTTGTTTGCGTTAGTATTACTTTGGTTGTTGGGATTTCTTTTTGGAGTGTAATCATGAAACAATCTACTGATATGCTTTTATTTGATGATGTGAGGGAGAGAACTGATATAATTTTATCTGACAGAATTCCTATTGGTTGTTTTATTCCTCCTGATTCAGAAGCAGAATCTGTTTATAATAATGTTCTTGGTGATGAAGATTTAAGAAATGCTTTCCTTGAAATAGGAACTAATATCTATATAGACCCGGGTTTTTGGAATACACTTATTAAAGATAATTTGAAGAATGGGATTAAGCTAGATGGTTATTGCATTGATTGCGACAGGAAAGGATGTTTGTGCATGAAAGATGATTTTCCCGGTTGGGAAGAAGAAGGTATGCTTTCGATGAGAAGAAGTCTTGATTTTGGAACCGTGTACGAACCTGTGAGCGCAATAGGAAAAGATTTAGAACAGCAAAATTTTACAGGAATTAAAGGACAGCCTTCAGTCTTTGTTGTGATGTCTGGGGAAGAACCAAAACTTTCAGTTTATGGGGGGATGAAATTGAGAGGAGACAGGACTGTTGAGAAAGTTACTGCGGCTCTTTACAAAGGAACTGTGGGCGACGACCCAAACAATGATCCAAACAGGATTTCAGAATTTGCCGGAACGGATAAGAGTTGTTACTTTGGAGAAAATTGGGATTGTTACAGCGATTGCAGATCCTCAAATTCAGAAATTGAATGCAGAATAAAATGCGATTGCTATACAAATGAAAAATATTATAATGAGACTACTTTGACAATATGCGAGAATTATTGTAATGTTGATTTTAACGGAGATGAAGCAAATTGCGTGGATGGTTGCAGGATTGGAGACGAAAGAGAATGTTATAGAAAATGTTATGAGAGAACAGGCGATGCTGATATATGTTCACAGGAATGTTTATGCGATGATTGCGTTTCAATCGAAGAATATAATTTAATAAATAATTTCTGCGAAGGTTTATTGGGAGATGTAAAGATAGGATGCGAGAATTTTACTTATTTTGAAAAATCAGTTTTTCAGATAAATTCCTCGGAATACAATAATTTTAAGATAGGTGATTTGAAATGGACTGGGGGAGATTATAGAGGTCCTGCGTGGGTGGTTTCAAAAATAACAACCAGAGAACAGCACCCCGGGGATAATTGTTATAATCCAAATCATTTCAATTGTTATTACAATTGCTGGGAAAGTGTTTGCGAAGGTGAATCAACACTTGAGATTTGCTGGAAAGGTGTTTGTATATCTAAACTGGAAGTGAAAAATTTGTGTGAGACTAAAGATGACCCTTTAACACGTTTACCTTGGACAGAGAAATGGACTTTGGGTTATGTGGTTAGAAAGAATTGTGAAAAGTCTTGTGAATGTGTAACAGAAGAAATGAGAGAAACTGAAAATACATTTGTAAATTGCAGGAATTTTTGCATCTCAAGAGATGGTTATTATAAAGACACGGAAAAAGCTAATAAGTGCATTAATGGATGCGAATGGGCTTCAAGAATTTATGATAAACCAGAATATGTGGAATTTGGCAAGAATGTTGATTTGGTTTTTGTTATTGATACAAGCGGAAGTATGTGCCAGCAGGGATCAAATGAATGGGCTAAATTGTGCGGTGTTATAGATGATATTGTTGCTGATGTTGAGAAAGAAGATTATAAAGTTGAAATAACTATCTACGGTTTAGGGAAAGAAACCTGTAGCGGGACTAATTATTGCGCAGATGATTTTATTCCTGTTGATGATGAGAGTTGGGGAAATGGCGCAGTATGGGCAATTGAAAATCATCCCTGGAGAGCTAATGCTTTATCAAGAATTTTATTTGTTATTGGAGATGAAGGACCTTCTGATGGTGATCCCTGGACTGAAGAAGCGGATAGGGAATCTGTTAACTCAGCAGTTGATGCAGCAAATGATCATGAAATAACAATTTTTGGTTTGTGGGGTAAGAGTGGGACTTCAGATATAGAATCAGGTTTAAAACAATTATTTAGAGATATTTCTGAGCCAACAAAAGGAACAGCAGCCTTTTTTGATACTGGAGATACTTTGAGTCTTATAACTTTAATTGCTGGGGCAATTAAAAAAGATGAAGAATTTGAACTTGGTTATGATACTTATATTAATCTCCTTAAAAACACTCTTCCAGCAGACATCCCTTATGTATGGAGGGAAATTTATGAAGAAGTTTTTTCAAATTTGGTTTATATTGTTGACTGGAGAGGTGACACTTCTTCATGGAATAAATGGTCTTATCCTTGCGGCGGGGACTGGAATAAAATATGCACTTCGGACGAAACATATAACAAGACCTTTGAATTAAATCCAATGCTCGAAGAAATAAAGGATTTGTATTAATTATGAGAGGTGATATTCCTGTAAGACCTGTATTTTGGGTATTTGCGTTTTTAGTAATATTAACTGTATTTTTTCTTTTGCTCACAGGGGGTTTTATGCCAATTGTGGACTCGCTTAAAGCATCATTAGCAAGCGCTTTGTCAATATTTATACCAATAATGTCTTAAATTATGGGCGAGTTGTATAAAGGTTTGGAAAATAAATATTTGTTGGAAATTATACTTTTGGCAATCTGTTTAGGTGTTGTGGCCTTTTTTATTATGGGAACTCAACTCGGATTTGTAGAACCTTTCAAAGGAAATTCTACTTTAAGAACTTCCTGCGATATGTGGGATTGCGAGGAGCCAGTCCCCCAGGATATCAAAAAAGGATTTAATTGTGCTACTGTAAGCGGTTGCAAACAGGAATGCAAAAATCTTGGTTCTTCTCAGCTTTTGTGTAAATGATGAAAGGAGATGAAGGAAAGGCGCCGGTGTTGGTAACAATTCTTGTTGTAATCTTGCTTTTTATGATGGTGCAAAGTCTTGCTTTATTCACAAATTTTACAAGCAAAGAAGGAACTTATGAAAAGATGGGAAATCCTCTTGTGTGGGGCGGAGAAGAATTGATGGATGTGGTTTCAGGAAAATATATTAAAATCTATGAAAATTTTCTAAATGAGGTGCAAACGGTTTTTGTTTATGATGAACTTGAAAGAGAATGCGCAAACTGGTTTTTAACCTGCACTGAAAATAATCCTTCAAATCCAAGAAACCCCTGGACTAAACTGGACATTTCTGAGAAAGATTTGGAGCTGGTAAATTATCTTGTTTGCGATTGCATGACTCCGGGGATAGAGGGTATGATAAAAACCTGGGGTGAAGGAAGTTCTGATTTTAAAAAGAGAAGTGATTTTGAAAAATGCAATCTTATCAAAAATGCATGCGGTTCAGTTTTGGTTGAGAGGATTTATAAATAATTTGATGATATAAAGTTTTTAAGAGAAGTTCCTGATATTATTAAATGGATGGAAAAATATCTTAGAAAAATCACTGGAAACTAGATTTCCAGCATATAAATCCAGATTAATATAATTATGGATTTAGTTGAGGAAATAAGGGAGTATGTAAAAAATGAATGCGGAAAGGAAACTAATTTTTTTGGGATAGCCGCTTATAATTACCATTTTGTTAGCATGGTGAAATATGCAAAACAGTTAGCAAAAGAAACCAACGCGGATATGGAAATTGTGGAAATCGCAGCCTGGTTGCATGATATAGGAAGTATTTTAGGGGATTATAAAAATCACCATATCTCAGGGGCAGAGCATGCTGAGAAACTATTAACCGAATATAATTATCCAAAAGACAGGATTGAACAGATTAAGCATTGCATTTTGGCTCATAGAGGAAGCAAAGATATTAAACGCGAAACAATAGAAGCGGAATGTATTTCTGATGCGGACGCAATGTCTCACTTTGACAATATTGCGAGTTTGTTTAATTTGGCATTGGTTACAAGGAAATTAGAAACAAATGAATCAAAAACTTTTGTTAAAGAAAAACTACAAAGGTCGTGGAAAAAATTAACCCTAAGAGCAAAGGTAGTAATTAAACCAAAATATGAAGCTGCAATGTTGCTTTTGGAATAACCGTATTAATTCTCTTTAATAATCTCCAATATCTGGTCCCCGTATTTAGTTATTTTGGCAGGACCCAGACCGCGGATATCCTGCAGTTCTGATGAACTATTTGGCATTTTTGTTAATATTTCCATTAATGTGGTGTCATGCATTACGCAATAAGCGGGAATTTCAGATTGTTTGCTAATCTCCTTTCGCCAGTTCTTCAATTTGATTAAAGTTTCATTTGATTGGTTTGAATTTGTCAAATTACCTTTTGAATTGTTTAAGGTATTTAGTTTTGTTGGAATTTTATTTGATTTACTTGGCTTTGTTAATTTACTTTTTGATTGGCTTAATTTTGTTAGAGGTTTAATTGTTTGATTTAATTTTAAAGTTGGTTTTTGCTGGAAATCTTTTTCACTAATGAAATTAAGCATCCAGTCTGTGAGAAAATAAGTATGCGTTTTTGTGTGGGTCAAATATAAGGTTTGTTTTGCCCGACTCATTGCAACATAAAAGAGTCGCTTTTCTTCCTCTTCTTTATCATATTCTTCAATTTTAACTAAATCTATTACAGGATGTTCTGAACCTTTACACGGAAAATTATTTGGGGTGCAACCTATTACAAATACCATTTCCGCTTCCATTCCTTTTATTGAATGAATTGTTGCCAGAGTTACTTCATCTTCAAGAGCCAAAACCGTTTTTCTGGTTTCATCGCTTTTGACAACATGTCCAATCTTTTTTTGTTTCATCAACTCCGAGATATCATTTAATAATTTATTTGTTCTTGCCAAAACAAAAATCTCATTTCTTGGCAGTTTGGAAGACTTTATTTTTTCAATGACAAATTCAAGTTCATTGGTCTGGGAAGAAAATTTTAATAATTGAATATCTTTTTTTCCTTTCATGTTTGATTTAAGGTCAGCTAGACCCATATTTTTTATGGAATTGTTTATGAGTTTAACTATGTGTTCTGTTGAACGATAATTTTTTGTTAAAGTTATAATTTCGCATTGGGGATATTTTTCTTCAAAGTTGATGAGGTATCTTATATCTGAACCTCTCCAACCGTAAATGGATTGTCGCGGGTCCCCAACGCAGAATAGGTTAACTGCGGAAATTTGGTCTATTAATTCTATTTGTGTTGAGTTTACGTCCTGATATTCATCAACCAAGATATGGTCAAATTTTGGGATTAATTCAGGGTGTTTTTTAAACAGGGAAAGTGTGTCAATTAACTGGTCCGCAAAGTCTCGATACCCATGCTTTCCCATATAATTTTCAATATAGTTGCATATTTTTAGGACCATTTTTAAGCTTTTTTCGTGTTCTGTGGTGGTTTCAAAAGATTCAATTTTAATTGGCAGATTTTTAAATTTAAAATAATCCCTTAAAAAGAAGACATCATTTAAGAATATATTTGCCAATTTTTCTTCAGGTTTCCCTCTTTTTTGAGCCTCTGAAAAATATGTGTTTATAGCTTGATCCATGGATATTTTTAAAGAGGACAATGCTTTTCTGAGAATTAATATTTTGTCGCGATAATTGATTACTTTAACAGGTTTGTTATATATTAGATTGTTATGTTGCCTGAGATTCTTCTCGCAAAAAGAGTTGAAGGTTTCAATAGATATTAGGTCATTGGAAATTCTGGAAAGCATTTCCTGTTTAGCCTTTTTTGTGAATGTTATTGCCAGGATTTTCATTGGGTCCTGTGAGCAATAGTTTACCAGAAAATTTATTCTTTCTGTTAACACAGTAGTCTTTCCTGAACCCGCCCCGGCAATGCATAAGATTTTTGAATTTTTGCAGATAATTGATTTTTTCTGTTCATCATTAAATTTGTCAAGGAAAGGCAATGCTTTAAAAAGGGTTTTCTCTTTGTCCGTGATTGCGGTTTTTGTTTCTTTAAATCCATAAGATAATTTTCTTTTATACAAACTCGGATTATCAATTTCTATTTTCCCTTTTTCACTTAGCTCCATTACTTTCCAGAATTTGTTGCCTTTGATTGATGTCAGGTTTATCATATTGTTCAGAATTAAATTATCTATTATTGATGTTAATTTTTCTTTACTGCAGTTTAATTTTCCAAAAAGCTCGCCCTGATTTAGATGATTCCTTCTGATTGATTCATTATTTTCTTCTCCCTGCAAAAAATCAATTAAGAGTTTTTTGCCAACTCCGAATGGTATTTCTTCCAATGCTTTTAATACTAAAATATAATCCAATTCCATTATACAATTAGAGATTTTAAGCATATTTGGATAATTTCTAATAATGAAATTAACAAGGACTTAAACAAACTTCTGTTTAATTCAAATCAATATTATGGAAACAAAAGAAGAACTAAAAAAGGAAACAGAAAAATGGCTCAGTAAAATAAACGAGAAAAAACTAACTGCCAAAACTGAAAAGGGCGAGGAATTCAAAAAAAATATTGAGGCATATATCAGCGATTCCAAACATTTCACTGAAAAAGGGGATTTTGTGAGAGCATTTGAAGCAGTTATCTGGGCATGGGCTTTTCTTGAAATTTCCGAAGATTTAAAACTTTTAGAAACTTAATTATGGTAGATTTTATTGACAGGCTGGATAAATATTCAAAAGAACTGAATTTAAGCGCAGGCGTTGTGCAGGGCATAAGAGATCGAAATATGTTCCCTGAATTAAACTTGCCAAATGGGGATATTTATAAGATTCTGGTTAATAGCGGCATCAGGGGTTTGTTAATACCTTCTTTGGAAGAAGTTAGAGAAAACCTATTCTTAAAACTAACGCTTGATGAAGAAACAGAAACTCTTAAATTTAAGGGAATTGATATGGAATTATTGATTGATAGTTTCCCTGAGGACGGCATTAGGATAGATCGGTATATGAACCCTAAATCTCTCCTTCCAATTTATCAGTAATTATGTTTGGATTTATAAAAAAGAGTTTAAAAGGAATTGTAAAGAAATTTGAGAAACCTGTTGATAATAAAGAAACAGAGAAAGATAAAGAAGAAATAGTTGCTCAGGAAAAGGTTGTTGAAAAGAACAATCGTTCTTCGAACGGTGCCCCTTTTTTGCAGAGCAAAAAAGAGGGAACAACAACCAAACTGAAAAAGACTAAGGATAAAATTGAGAAAGAGAACGAACCAACTGAAAGGAAAGATACAGAAAGTAAAGATGAAATCAAAGAAATTGTGAAGCCAAAAAAGAGGGGATTTTTCTCAAAACAAATTTCTGAAAAGGATTTGGAAAAATTTAAACTCGAACTTGTGAAAGCAAATGTTTCTTTTGATGTAGCAGAAGAAATCTCTGATAAATTAAAGGATAAAGATGGAAGAAATATAAAAAAACTTTTGAGAAATGAATTATTAAGTTTATTGGAACAGGATGAATTTAAGATTGAAACTTTTATTAAAGATAAGATAAAAGAGCAGGGGAATTGTATGGTTCTGTTTTTCGGGTATAATGGTTCAGGGAAAACAACCACAATTGCGAGATTGGGTTATCTGCTGAAAGAACAGAAAATTCCGGTTGTGTTCGCTGCGGCCGATACTTTCAGGGCTGCGGCAATTGAGCAATTATCAGCTCATGCAGAAAATCTTAAAATTGATATAGTAAAACACAAATATGGTGGGGACCCCGCAGCCGTTGTTTTTGATGCAAAAAAGCACGCTAAGGCGGTTAATGGTGTGGTTCTTGCAGATACAGCGGGGAGATTGCACTCTGACAAGAACCTCATGGAAGAATTGCATAAAATCTTAAGGATTAACAAGCCTGACCTGACTATTCTTGTGCTGGATTCACTCACAGGGAGCGACATCTTAGAGCAGATTGAGAAATTCGGGGATGTTGATTTTGATGCTTTAATTCTCACAAAAGTTGATGTGAATGAGAAAGGAGGCGCAATGCTTTCAGTAAAACAGAAAACCGATAAACCAATTCTGTTTTTGGGAATGGGGCAGGAATACAAAGATTTGGAGAAATTTGATGCTGAGAAAATTGTAAAGAAGATGTTGGATTAATATTTAAATTTTATTACTCCATTATGGATGCATATGAGAGAACAAAAGAAGCTATAGAAAAATATTCAGATATGGGAGATGATGTTAAAATGTTTATTAGTGGCGGTTATATGATAATTGAGGAAAGAGTTCTTCCAATAGTAAAGGTTGGTCCTCTAAAATTATCTACTGAAAAAGAACTCGAATATGCTAAAAGGATAGCGAAAAAACATGAGGTTTCATTGGAAGAACATGATTTTGGAGATTTGAAAAATCCGGATTATAAATCCATATTTTCAAAAGTTTTTCCTGAAGCTTGGGATGATGAAAAAGATAGAACTATGCATAAATCAATTGGACTTTATTATCCAGAACCAACACCTCAGGAAGATTATGATAAATGCGCAAAGGGTTTATATGATGCTGAAGTTGCTTATCATGATAAATTAAGAGAATTAAAGCGTATAGTTTAATATAACAGATTGTAAAGAAAATGCTAGATTAATGTTTATTTTTCGGTAGTTCTTTTATGGGAAAAATTATCAGTAAAAAACTGAGGAATAAATTTATTGACGTTATGTCCGGGAAATCTTCTACAAGACAATATGAATTAGGGGAAAATGAAAACGGTCTTGGAAGATTAAAAAGACCATTCTATTATTTCGGAAATTATCCTACGATTGCTCATGACTTGTTCTTGAAACACAAACATCTTTATTTTGAAGAAGATGCTTATGATTTATTTGCAACTATTGAAAGTTTCCTGTTTGGAAATAACGGAGATTTTTATGAAGTCATTGATGAAGGGAATAATTGGGATAAAATAGGATATATTCCGGAATATGATAATTTTTTGGAGACTTATTATTTGTTACTTTATAGGGGCTGGGTTAAAGAAGATTATCTGAATAAATTTGATGGTGAAATTAGCTCGGGTATTATTAACCATTGCGAAGTATGCATTGATAAAACATTTGACAGATTGGTACACCAGAATAAAAAGAAAACACCCAGTTATCATTCAATTTTAGGAAAATATTTAAGGAATGTAAAAGAGGAAGAAAGAAGATTAAATAAGGAAGATATCTATAAAATCTCAGAGGAATATTTCAATCTTGACAGAGAAGAAATGGACGAATTGATTGCAAGAATCTATAAAATTGCTGAAGTAAGATCAAAGGATATTTACCTTAGGGATGACTATGAACGTTTAGCTAATCTTTAAAACAAATTGTTTTCTTAAATTTAAATTATTTTCTTTTGGGGTAAAGACCTCTTTCATTTGTTACACAAATGAGGTACCGTTCGAAGAACGAGTGTTTCTTTTTAAAAGAAAAGGGTTTTATGGCAAAGAAATATGAATGTTTGCATTGTGGATGGTCAGGAAAACCAATAGTTTTGGAACCCGCCCAGATGGTGTGCCCAAAATGCGGTTCAGTGCAATTGAAGAAATTGGATAAAGAATAACTCTATTTATTATTTTTGAGTATTTAATCATATGGCAATTGGAGAGAAAGTTTCTGATTTAGTTATACCAAATATAAATACAAAATATTTTTTTGAAGAATTGGTGTTAAATTGCCCAAGTTTGGCTGGTCAAATTGTTTCAAGGAAACCGGAATATGCCTCTATTATTGAAGAAATAGTTGAGAATCATGTGATGTCTCAGTCTACTGGACGACATGAAAAAGGTATCAGATATTTGCAAATGGGTTTAATAAATAAATTCATAGACTGTTTTGAAGGACCCGGGATGTATGAAAGAATGGTCGAAGATTATAAAAAACTTGCAGAAACCTATGGCAAATCCAAAGAATGGGATTATGTGAGTCCGGACAAATTAACCAAATCTGCGCTTGAAGAAATTAATAATCCTTATAGAAGACTAAATCCTTTTTCAGGAGGAGATAACTATGCTATTTTCTTCGAAAAGTTTGATTAAATAAACAAATGTTTGTAATTTTTCAGTTAAAAAGCAATTATTTTCGTTTTCTCAATATTATTATAATTTTGGTAAATCAATAAACATATCCAATAACAATCCCTCCTTCATTATCAAGTTCTCTGTCAGTAATTATTTTGTTATTTGGGGTTGATACAAACAGGAATCCTACACCTTCGCCAGGAAGATATCTTGCTTTGAATTTTGAAACTCCGTCTTTTTTAAAGGAATGTCTTGGTTTGACTATTTTCAGTTCATTTATCCTGGTTTTCAGTTTTACGACCAGTTCCTGATAATTATTCCTCATTAAAACATCATATCCTTCAATATAATCTTTTTCTTTTAGGATATTCAGGATATTCTTGATAAGACTGCTGTCTCCTACAGTAATCTCTTTTTTCCCGACCATCTCAGCATTTTTTATTGCTGAGAATACATCCGCGAGTAAGTCGTGTCTCATAAACTATTAAAAAAATAAATTATTATACATCTGATTATTCTCAATATTTAATTAAATTATATTTATTAAGATTATGCCTTGCGGAAAGAAAAGAAAGAAGGGAAAGATAAAAACACATAAGCTAAAGAAAAGAAGAAAGAAGATGAGGCACAAGAATAAATAATCTTAGATTTTTAATCAATGTTCAAATATATCAAATTAATACAGAAAAAGAGATTATTGCTCTCATTCTACGGGTAAAGCAAATTTTTAAATTTTATGGTAATTTTGGAAATAAGATGTTATAAGAATATTTAAATTTATAAAAAATTCTTCAGTTTTTCTTAATTGAGACCTCATAATTCCGCCCAATCCTTTTTCTATCAATAAGCCCTCTTTTTTCAAGAGAATGAGCAATTCTGCTTACTTGGGCTTTAGATAGGTTAATTTCTCTGGAAATTTTTTTCTGTGAAACTTTGTTTTCTTTAGCCAATACTTCAAGGAATTTCTTTTCGTCTTCAGTAATCCCATAATCAAGAGATTTTGGTTTTTTTCTAAATATCAGGAAAACAGAAATCATTACAATCAGAACAAAGAAAGTGATTATCAGGGCTGTGAATTGGTTTGAAGTTAAGGCTGGTTCATAAAATATTGAGATATCATGCACTTCCCCAAGTCCAGGATTTGAGTTCCATTCTATAAAAATATTCCGACCATCAGTTCCCTGTTTTCCGTTAATTGGGTAATAAGGTGATTGGTTTAGTTCACCACTATTATCAACTAAGATGTAACCCTTTGGAAGGAATATCTTCAAATTAAATTCATCTGTTGGTGTGGAGACAACATATCTGTCTGAGAAAATGTCATAATCTTCATATTGAGTAACTAAACCCAGATAATTGAACGAGATATTAATTATTTTTGTGTTTATATTCTCGCAGGAAATCAGTGTTCCTAATCGCTCATATTTCCATTCACATTTCAATTTATTTGAAATATCATAAATCTCAAGATTTTTCACGCGATGGATAATATAATAATTGAATTTATCCATAAATTCAGGAACCTTAATTATTATGTTTTCATAGGCAATTCCGTTTTCATCAAGATTTACTGATATATTGCACTCACTATATTTTGTTGGCAAATCTCCAAAAACTGGAGAAACCGCTAAGATTACGAGTAATAAGACTATTATTTTCCTCATATATTATATAGTATGCAAAAAGATAATCAGGTGTTATCTAATAAATAATTTTATTATATTTGATTTATGGCATCCAAAAAGAAAGATGATAACGCAACTCTCGAAAGAGATTTAGAAAAATTATTGGCGCAGAGAAAAGCAGTAATTAAAGTAATTGGTGTTGGCGGGGCTGGAAATAATACAGCTACGCGAATTATGGAAAGTGGTATTACAGGTGCTGATGTTATTAGCGCAAACACAGATGCCCAGCAGTTATTATATTGTAAAGCTCATAAAAAAATACTTATTGGCAAGAATATTACAAAAGGTCTTGGAGCTGGTGCGGACCCTTCGGTTGGTGAAGAATCAGCAAAAGAAGACAAACATGAATTATCTGAAAGTTTAAAAGACAGTGATTTGGTTTTTGTTACCTGCGGTCTTGGTGGAGGAACAGGAACAGGAGCAATCTCAGTTGTTGCGGAAATTGCAAAGAAAATGGGAGCACTTACCGTTGGCATAGTTACAATACCTTTCACAATGGAAGGAACCCAGAGATTGGATAATGCTTTATTAGGACTTAATAAACTTGAGAAAAATGTTGATACTTTAATTGTTATTCCAAATGATAAACTTCTTGAACTTGTTCCTGAGGTTTCAATCACAACAGCATTTAAAATTGCGGACGAAATTCTTGTAAATGCAGTAAAAGGAATTACCAATCTTATCACGCAACCAGGTTTGGTGAATCTTGATTTCGCTGATTTAAGGGCTGTTATGAGAGATGGGGGAATGGCAATGATTGGTCTTGGGTCAAGTGATACAGAACATAAAGGACTTGAATCAATTGAAAGAGCTTTGAATAACCCATTGCTTGATTTGGAAGTTGAAGGAGCAAAAGGAGCTTTGATAAACATCACAGGGGGAAAGGATATTACAATTAAAGAATGTCAGGAAATTGTAGAAAGAGTATCTTCAGTATTAGACCCTAATGCAAAACTAATCTGGGGAGCAACAATTGATAAGGAACTTGGAGATTCAATAAAGACTCTGCTTGTTGTAACCGGAGTAACTTCAACACAGACTTATTTTGAAGGTCGGGATTACAAGGAAATGAAGAAAAAAGAAGTGGAGACTGTGCTTGGAGTTGATGTTGTTGATTAAACCGAAAGTAAATACAACAGGAATCCGATAGATATCGAGGTTTTATTCTAAATTATTCCTTTTTGATAATTAGAAAGTAAGATGGTGCAGATTGATGTTTGGAAACGGTTATCTTTATCTGAAAAATGTTACGCATATATTAGGGGATGGAAGGATGATGAAGATAAATTAGAGAATATTTTGTTGAAAAATAGTACTGCTGTAGAAGAAAAAGTTTATAGAAATCTAAAACAAATTGAGCCGGAGATAATAAGAAAATTTGTTATATCCGTTGTTGATAAATTAGATTCAGAAGACTGGGAGGTTCAGGCTTATGGCTCCGGGGAACTCAGCGCATTTGATGAAGTCAGTTGTTATCTGGGTTATTGGGTGAAAGGTATGAAGGGCATATGGCATCCCTGGTTGTATGTAGATTCTGAAAGACCCGCATTTACTGAGAAACAATATAAAGTGTGGGGAGATATAATGAGTAAATTGCGGTTATGTCATCAGGATTACAAATTATACAAGGAGATTGGAAAACCGGTCTATACGGAATTTGATAAAGGCAGGAATCATATGCGAAAAAATTTTAGTGAATTAAATATTTCTTATGTGGATTATTGTTAATAGTTTATTTTCAAATACTCCTTCACTCTATAGTGGGGAACTTTATTTACACAAAATCATTTAATCCAAATAATTAGTTACTATGTTCTTCGTGATACAAATTTTGATAAGTAGCAAGTTCCTCTTTGGATAAATCTTCTTTGATATCAAACCCAGCATTTTTGAATTCCTCAAGTATTTCTTCAAAAGTTCCTTTATAAATAAATCGGTTCTCCGGATTTATTTTAATTCCATCATAGAAACGCGCTCCAGGATAAGTTTCAAATTCAGTCATTATTTTGTTTTCTTCTCCTATTTTTAGATAAATAATATAACCTTTAAGATTATCAATATCTATTATCATAGGAGGTGTTGTTGGATGAATTTTCGCGTAATTCATTGCAAAAGTTTTGGTTTCGACTCTCCCACTTTTTGCCCGTTCTTCAGTTCTTGTAGTTTCTGCTTTATTTAAATCATATTCAACTGAATCCATATCAATATGGTCAAATAATTCTATAGAGCAAGGTGTTTTGCCAGTTAAAAGATCAACAATTGATTTGTCTACAGGGTTCATTTCTTTAGCATGAAATCCTTCAGTATAAAGTCCTGTCATATTTATAAATTATTCAATATTCTTAATAATTCTTTCCAATAATTCATTTATCTTATCTCCTCTATAGCCCAAATCTCCGCCCTGATTAAAACCAAGTTTTATGCTTTTAAATCCTTTGACTGGATTTGGCAAACTAAATATTAATTTTTTATCTGTTTTCTTTTTAGGCTCTTTTTTTGAGGTTAATTTCTCAAGCACTTCTTTGTTTATTTCGCCGTAAGTGATATAATCTTTGGCTTTTACAAGCATACCCATATTGTCTTTTGTGTTCTCAAGAACCACCATATTGTTTTTTCTCCTGATTCCAAGTAAAGTTAGGGTATCTTCTAAACCTGTTTTAATGTTCCATTTTCCTCTTAATCTTATTGCTGCTATTTGTACCATAACTAATAATTAAACATTTAAATTACGCACAAACTCCTGTATTCTTTCAAGTTCTCTTAAATTCAGGCTAGCTACCTTTTTGTCAATTCGCAGGTTTTTCAGCAGTTCTTTTGCCTCATTTTTTGTGGCTCCTTTTTCCCTGATTATCGCTTCCCTGAGAGCATTTTTTACTTTTTTGTTCTTCTGTTTGAGGAAATCCGCAAAGACTGGCTCATCAATTTTTCTTGGTTTAAGCAGAATTATTCTGGATAATACGCGGGGTTTTGGGGAAAAGCATTCCGGGGGAACTTCAATATCCGGATATATTTCAAAAAAGATATTTGCGATAAATGATAATTTTGTGTTTTTTGAGGTTATTTTTTTTACGAATTTTTCAGGCAGAAGGAGAACACCAAGTTTAAAATTATTATAAATTAGTTTTTGGATTAATGGCTCTGAAATAGAATAAGGTACATTTGCTGCAATCTTGTTAAATTCCGGGAATTTTGTGGTTAGGGCATTTCCAGGGATAATTTTTAGTTTGCTGTCTTTTATTTTTTTCAGTTCCGGTAATAGGGTTTTATCCAATTCTATGGCATGAACCTGTCCGGCTTTTTTCAGGAGAAATTTTGTGAGGTTTCCGGTTCCTGCCCCGATTTCCAAAATCACATCATTTTTTGTTATTTTTGCGAGTTTTGTTACTCTTTCAAGTATATTTTTATCTATTACAAAATGCTGGTCTAATTTTACCACTTTAGTCTATGTTTTTTATTTTCTCGATTTCATCTCTCAGGTTTGTTAATTCATTGTTTAAATCAGAAACAACTTCTTCGAGTTTATCCATTTCAACTTTGCTTTCCAGATCACCCTCAAGTTTCATTCCTTTTGGTTTTAGCAGTCCGGAATATAATTTTGAAGCTGTTATGCTCGCTTTTTGATACATCTTGTTTAGAGCAGTTATATTCATCACTCTTATTTTTTCAAGTTCATTTACAAGGTCGAATAATTTTGACATCCCTCTCAGATAATTTTCAAGGTTTTCAATTGTTTCGAGGGTTTCTCTGTACCTGCCAACTTTAACAAATAATGGGGCAAACTCAGTTTTTGGCATTTCATCTATTTTTACTGGGGCTGTATGTTTTGTTGCCATTAATTCATTTTTAGGCATAATTTCTCTGTGAGGCAATTCTTCTCTGGTTGGATGCATCATAGATCTTTGAGGGGTTTCAGGTTTTATTGGTTTACCTGCAGTGTTTGGGTTTGCTTCTGATTCAACTAATTTTAAAATTACTTCTTCTATATTTTCATACCCATAACCCTGCGCTTTTAGAGTTCCGTAAATTTCATCAATTGTTTTTCCTTCATCGTGCATTTGCGTTAATTTGCTAAATAGAATTTCTTTAAAGTTCGCTTCATTTCCTCTTTTTTCTCCGCTAACCTGAGGTTCTGTATTTTTTGGAATTGCGATATTTTCAGGTGTTGAGGACATTCGATTCTGAATTGGAGATAATTCTGGTATGGGATTTTCATGAACTATTTGTTCTGGAGACATTGGAATTGGAGGCGGTGTTTCAAGAGGGGAATCATATTCGGTTTTTAAATCATCCATTGTCGGGAGTTTGCTTCCGGTGATTCCTTCTTTAATATTATTTATATATTTATCATCCTCCATAAGAATAAATTCTTTTTTTATACTTAAATGACACTTTTAAACAATACAGGTTTTACAAAAAATAATGCAAATATAAACCAAATTAATTATCCAAAAATTATTTAATAAAATAAAAGAAATTATAAGAAAATTACAAGGATTTGTATTTTGAGATTTCCGCTTTGAATTCATCAGACTTATTTTTAAGAATTTCAAGACTTTTTTTAAGAATATCTTCTTCTGTAAGCGCAGAACAACTTTCTATTCTTAGAACTATTTCTTTTGGATTCTTGTATTCATAACCTACAATTGCGGATTGCCATTTTGCATGATCTTTCCCCAAACCAATCGAGGTTTTTGCAGTAAGGTCTATGCTTTGTTTATTTAGCAGTTCTACAACAGGTATATTTTTGTTTGTTATCTGAACATCTCCTTCAGTTGTTTCAAAACTATCTGAATTCACTATTTGAGGTCCTTTTACGTTTAATTTTAGAGTTCCTTCCCCATTTATTGGGACAAATCCGAGCCTGTGAGCCAAAATTTCATCCTGAAGCGCTGAATTATTGTCTTTGATGTATACTTCTTCGATTGCGGATACTGGAATCTCACCAACCATTATCCTTCTGAGAGCATTTACAAAGTGAGTTGTTGTGTCTTTAAACCTCACTTCCAGCTTTCCTTTAGACTTTTTAATATTCATCTCCATTAATTAGATTCGAAATTTTTTATTATAGGGGATTTTGTTGATTAGCTTATCTTCCGAATCTCTTCTTTGCATGCTGGTACGCAAGATAAGGGAATTTCAGATAACGGGCTCCTTTGTCTGTTTCAGCCCACCCCAACATTCCTTCACCATACTCAACAATTAATGGCACTATATTGACTTCATAAAGTATATTTGTTTCATCAAAAACGCCACTCAGTTTTTGTTTTGTGTTTCCAAAAATACTTGGTAAAAATTTTCTTTCTGTAATTTCAAGTATTTTGGTTGCGTATCCTTCAGGAGCTTCCAAATAATTAAATCCCTCTTTTTCCCTTATAATCCCCTGAAATTCTTTTTTATTTAATGGTTTATTTAATCTTAATCTTCTGGCATGCCACCAGTTAGAGCTATTTAAATCATCCCGATTGCTTGTGGTTTCTATACTGAAATATTCACCTTGATATTTATCCATAAATTAGTAATTACAAAAATTTAAATTTCCCTCATTGTGACTTCAATGTTAACTTCTTCAGGAATCTGAAGTCTCATTATCTGGTGCAAAGCTCTTTCACTTTCCCCTATTTCAAGAACTCTTTTATGGATTCTCATTGACCATTTGTCAAAATGTCCATTTCCGTGACCCGTTCCGGTTTTTATCTGTTTCATTACATATAATTTCAATTTTTTTGTTGGAAGCGGGATTGGTCCTCTTACGCTTGCTCCGAGCTTCTCAACCATTTCTCTTATGTTTTTTGCGGTATCTTCTAATTTTTCCTGATCTTTACTCCACAATTTGATTCTTGCTCTTTGCATAAATAAGGATATTTTAATTTATTTAAGGATATTTTAATTCATTATGATTAAAAACTTCAGTGAACTTGACTCTCGTACCAAGAATTTTGTTGGAAAATTGATGACTCCTGAGGTATATAATAAGTCTTTTGCAACATTAGACCAAGAAGTTTACAATACTTTTCTTCAGGAAATAAGGAAAGGAAAAACCACCCGTCCTGAACTTATTGCTTATGGGATTATATTGCCTGAACCTAATGAGCTTTGCAGTGTAAATTACGCACAAATATTTGCAAGGTGTGTTCTTAGAGGGAAAGAAGGAGTGGAGACAGGAATAGAATTAGGGAATGATGTAGAAAGAATAATAGGGAATATGTTGGAAGAAAAAAATGTAGCAACCGGAGAAGGTGTAAGGGAAGGTCTTGAAAACCTATATATTACTTCAGTTATGTACAGCATTCAGCATAGTTAGAAATCAGATAAAAAGGAACTTATAAGTTTCTGGTTATGCCAAGTATAAATAAATTTAAATATTATTTTATAATGGTGAAAAAGTCATATGAAGAAGGATGCGATGAATTGAAGATTAAAAATGAATTTGGGGGACCAGTTCATAAAATAGATGATAATTATAAGATTTATGTGAATGAAGCACATAATTCATTTCAAAGTAAAAAACAGGAAATTTCCGATAAGCTGAAGAAATACTGTGCTAATGTGAAAATAGATAAATATAAGGTGTATGGAGAATTATCCGGCAGTAAAATAGGTGTTTATGAAATAGAGAATCCTTATACAACATATAACCCTCCATTTGTTGAGGGAACATCAATTCCTGATGGTTTAAAAGAGATACCTTCCATATTTTATGATCAAAGTAGAGTAAATTTAAATGATGAAAATATTATAAAAGATGCAATAGAAAGAACAATAGAACTTAATAAATGCATGGGGTTGACAGAACTTGGATTTAAAAACTTAGAACCAAATAATGAATTGGAATTAGAATTTTGCGAACGAAGTGACTTGGGAGATATAGAGAGCATATTTAGTGGTCTGGAAGAAACAATGGAAAAAAATCATTGTAATATAACGAAACTATCCGCAAAAAACAAAAGGAATAGAGGCATGAGCTTTGATTTATATAACACAGGCGTTAGGGATGTATTATTTAAAATCAATCCTTTAATAGAACCCTTCAAATATCTTACCCTGGAATATAAGATTAATTAATTGAATTTCTATTTTAAATTTTTTTTACTATTATATTTAGGTAATAAAGATGGTTTGGAGGAATATTAAGGGAAAAGCAGGAAAACTCGGTTACGGCCGTAATATGGGTTTTATTTATTCAAATTTAGTTGAGGATATTGAAGAAGGAAGAATTGATTATGTGAAGATTCCTCTTGATGGTGGAACTTTTAATATGTTTGGTATTGATTCCAGCATTGTGGCAATTCTAGAGATTAAACCTCTTGAAAGTCAGTTGGATAATTTATATCTCAAATTGGTGGAGGATTTGGCTGATTTAAACGGGGATTATAATAGTGCAAATTTATATATAGGTGGAGAAAGTCCAAACCAGATAGTTCCCAAATATTCTGAAGATGGGTATGAAGTGGAAGGATATGAACTTAAAAGAATGTTGGATTTGAATACTGCAGCTGAATTTGTATATGAAAATTCACATGAAATTGTATATGAATCTGAGTTGGTAGAAAGATTAAAAGAAGACAATCCTTTTATGAGATTACTTGCTACCAAATATAAAACTCCTTCAAAAAAAGAAGGAGAAATAGACCAAACATTCTCTTTAGGTATGGATTCTGATTTACTTGAAATGCGTGTAATTGCAAAATCTTTTATTGATAATGGAAAAAATTTACTCATGAATGATGGTATGGATGGATATATTAATGAATTGGATTTATATGTTGATTCAGAGGCTATAATGGAATTAAGAGAAACCCCTTTAAATTCTGGTCGCAGGTTTTTAAAAAGAGTTACTGAACCAGTTACAGATTATCTTTATGGATTTTGAATATTCATTAGGATTAGATTATAATTTAGACCCTTTTTAAATTTAAAATCTAATTATATTTAGGTGAAAAAATGAGCGAATATAATCAACCAATACTTGTATTATCAGACGATGTTTTAAGACAAACAGGAAAAGACGCGCAGAGAGCAAATATCAGCGCTGCAATTTCAGTTTCAGAGATAGTCAGGAGCACATTGGGACCAAAGGGAATGGATAAGATGCTTGTAGATTCTACAGGAGATATAACAATCACAAATGATGGTGTTACAATTCTTGAAGAAATGGAGATACAGCATCCCGCAGCAAAGATGATTAGAGAAGTGGCAAAAACACAGGAACAGGAAGTTGGTGATGGCACAACAACAGCAGTTGTTTTGACAGGTCAGCTTTTGAAGAAAGCCGGTGATTTGCTTGACCAGGGAATTCACAGAACAACAATTGTAAAAGGTTACAGACTGGCAATGAACAAAACAATAGAATCACTTGGGACTATTGGCAAAAAGATTTCTTTGAGTGATATGGAAAATCTCAGAAAAGTGGCTCTTACAGCTATGACCGGAAAAGGAATTGAGAGTTCAAAAGATGAGCTTTCAGATCTGGCAGTGAATGCAATAAAATGCGTTGCCTACGAAGAAAACGGAAAAACTGTGATTAATCCCGAAGACATTCAGATAGAAAAAAAGCAGGGAGGTTCAATCAAAGACACAGAACTTATAAAAGGAATTGTAATTGACAAAGAGATTGTTCATTCAGCAATGCCAAAAATAACCAAAGATGCGAAAATTGCTTTAATCAATGCAGCTCTTGAAGTAAAATCCACAGAAACAGACGCAAAGATTTCAATAACAGACCCTGAGAAAATGCAGGCTTTTGCGGACCAGGAATCAAAAATGCTTAAGAATATTGCGGAAAAAGTAAAAGACAGCGGAGCAAAAGTAGTATTCTGCCAGAAAGGAATTGATGATATGGTTCAGTATTACTTGGCAAAATATGGAATTGTCGCTATTAGAAGAATCAAAGAAAGCGATATGGAAAAATTGTCAAAAGCAACTGGAGCAAGAATAATCTCAAGCGTGAATGAAATCTCTTCAGAAGATTTTGGAATGGCTGGAATTGTCGAGGAAAAGAAAATCGGCGAGGACAAAATGGTTTTTGTGAGAGAATGCAAAGAGCCAAAAGCAGTTTCAATATTGATAAGAGGCGGAACAGAGCATGTAGTTGATGAAGCAAAAAGAGCAATGGACGATGCGGTGTTAGGAGTTGCATCAACATTAGAACTTTCTTCATATGTGTATGGAGGAGGAGCAGTCGAGATAGAAGCAGCAAAGAAACTAAGAGCTTATGCAATTACTGTGGGCGGAAAAGAACAACTTGCAATAAATGCTTTTGCGGAAGCTTTGGAGATAATCCCAAGGACTCTTGCAGAGAGTGCCGGGAAAGATGCAGTTGAATTGTTAGTTGAAGCAAAGAGCAAACATGAAGCTGGAAATACAGGATATGGAATAAATGTTTTTGAAGGAAAAATAGATGATATGGATAAACTTGGTGTTGTGGAACCAACAAAAATAAAAGTACAGGCAATTTCATCAGCAACAGATGTAGCAGAGATGATTTTGAGAATAGACGACATAATCACAGCCGGAAGATCCAGCATGCCGCAAATGCCTCCTGGAGGGATGGGCGGAATGGGCTATTAATCCAATTTTTAATGAATTTTGTTTTTATTTACAATTTTTTACTGTTAAGTGAAGTATTTATAATTTTATAGTTATATAGAATATGAAAGGAAAAATAGAAAATCCTATGGAAATATATAACTCTTTGGTTGAGCTTAGAGTTTATGGATCTGTAGAAGAAGCCGAGGCTGCATATGAAAATAAGATTGAGTCAGGTGTTTATAAATCTATGGTAGAAGCTTTAATTGATGCTAAAGAAATTATTTGGCTTAAAAGAGTAGATAATAGTAATCTTTAAATTTATTGAATAATTAGTTATTTTAAAGTAATATTTAAACTTTTTTTATATCTTTAGTTTATGGTTGAAAATATAGATTCATATTCAGAAGCTGAACCGGGATTTGATTTGCTCCAAAATTTAGGTAAAGGTATCTTAGTTGGTGTGGCAGGAGATGATGCTTGTTTATTATATTATTCTCAGTGTCAGGATTGCGGATGCGTGGTTATAGATAATCATAGGGAATATACTTCAGAACTTATAACTAATTATAATTGTCCGATATGCAATCCGGAACAGGAAAAATTTCCTTTTGAATATTTTCCAAAAGATAAAATAAGTGATTCATTGCAATTCAGGTTAGAACAGGGTTATTATTAAATAAATCTCTAATTATAAACTTACTCCTTAATTTATGGAATCTCAATTAGAATTACTCATAAAGTTTTCGAGGGATTTGGATGAGAAACTTTTTTTGGAAATCCAGACTAAATTGAAAAAAGAGGAATATTTTGTTTCCGCAATCCACTCCGCAAACCGGATGTATATCAGTCTTTTTGGGGACAAGGATTTATCTAAATATGTTTTAATATTGATAAAAAAACTGAGCGAACAATTGAAGGAACATAAACTTGGAATTAGGGATTATTATTTGACTTCCTGCGAAATTGTTTTCCCTTGTGAATTTACAGGAAAAGTTAAAATACCTGTTGCAAGAGCAGTTGTTTGCAATGGGGAAACCTGTAAGATAGTTTTCAAGGATGTTGAGAAGGAATTTTTGAGGGACAATTTTATTGAAAGAGCGGTGATGTTATTGGAAGAAAAAGTTTCAGGAGAAACAGATAAGATTATTTTTGAGAGTGAAACAAAGACAACTGTTGAAAAAAATCCTTCTGAAGAAGCCACCAAACAAGGACTTTTGAAAAAAGGAATTCTAAAAGATAAAAATATGTATCTTCCAGAAGGCGTGAAGAAAATCCGCAGGATAAGGGAAAATTTTATTAAAGAATTAGAAAAAGTTTTTGAAGCAGAAGAAATTTATGTTCCTTTGGCAACTCCGTTAAATTCAATAGAAGATAAAGCACTTATGAAATATATTCCAAAAGAAATTTTTTCAGAATTTTTGTCAAAGCCCGTAGATGCAGAATTATTTTATGAAGCTTATTACCTGACCGGAAAAATTCCAAAAATTGAAACAAAAATTGAGGGTTGGATTTTTAGCGAGATACCTTTTGCTTTTTACAAAGCGATTGAGAATACAACCTGGAATAAACAGTTTTTTTACAACGTGAATTATCTTAAATTAAATCTGCTGTTTCTCACAGACGAAGAAAAATATATGGACACGCGAAAAGAATTATTTAATTTTTTCAGGAAATATTTTGATAATTTTGGGATAAGATATTCAATTACTTCAAAGAAACTGGACGGAATGGATTTTTTTAAGTTTCGCGTTTTTATAAATAAAAAATGGATGACATGCGTTGAACTTTTATATTCTGAAAATTATTACACAAAACCTTTTGGAATAAAAGGAAAAAGCGGTCATGCAATAATCAATCTTGAGAATTTGTTTTTTCTTGAATTAATTCATTCACCAGAACCAAGCCATAAAAGTCCTGTTAACCTTTATTCTGAACCGGAAACTGATGAGATATAGTTTTAAGCGTTAAGTATATTCCTTCTGTTAATTATGATAACCTATTATAAAAGAACCTTGAATGACCGGAGACTAAAAAAGATAGATGAGTTTAGCAAAGGGTGCTGGATAAATGTTATTAATCCAACAAATGAAGAAATAGATTTTCTCACAAACGAATTCAAATTGGATAAAGAAAACCTGCTTTCCGGGCTGGACAGGAATGAAGTTCCAAGGGTGGAATTTGATGATGATGAAATTTATATTATTGCAAAAATAATTTCCGGGAAAGAAGAATTTTTAGGAACCTGTTTAATTTTGATAACTGATAAATTTTTATTGACATTATCTTCAAAAGAACCTTCGTTTATTAAATCTGTGATTGAAGATAAAATCAAAATAACAACAACTCAAAAACTAAAATCTTTGATAAAATTCCTTTCCCTAATAAACGACAGGTCTGAAAGAGAAACCATAAGAATTG
This sequence comes from Candidatus Aenigmatarchaeota archaeon, assembly GCA_030614705.1. GTDB lineage: Archaea > Aenigmatarchaeota > Aenigmatarchaeia > QMZS01 > QMZS01 > QMZS01. The sequence goes on along the minus strand of JAUWTN010000002.1, from coordinate 11,438 downwards.
TAAAAATAGTAAATGCGAAAAAAAGCTCCACAACAGAAATTCGCGAAAAGGATTTGAGAATTTTATTGCAACAGGAAGAAAAATTAAATAATCTTATTTTTTCTTACCAACACACAAGTTTGATTTATGAAAGGTTGATTAAGAAGGTCAAATTTTTCGAAGAGGATAAAGAAACTATGGAGGATTTGGTTATTGATTCAAATCAGGGTCTGAACCTGTGTAAATCTTCCCTAAAAACAATATCCAATCTGAGAAATTATCAGACAATTTTATTGTCAAATAAGATGAATAAAACAATTACAATTCTTACGATATTCACAATATTTTTAGGTATCTCAACAGCAGTATCTGGTTTTTATGGGATGAATATCTCGCTCCCTTTCCAGAATAATCCTTGTATTGCCATGTATCTGGTTTCTGCAATGTTTATAATAGGGGTTTCTCTTTTAGTGTATTTTAGAATTCGGTTATAATAAACCATATCTTGTCAATATAGGCATATAATCATAAGGTTCGCCAAAAAATATCGGTGTGCTACTGCTAAAAATACCCAGTTTCCCGCTGGGAGTTTCTAAATAAGTTTTTGTTGTTTCTGCTATCAGAATACCTTCTGATAATTTTTTGCATTCTTTAGGGAAATCATATATCTCATGAGGATTCATTTCTTTATTTTCCACATTAATTATAATAAGATTATATTCGGGATTTATATTTAAATATTCTAGTACCATTTCCTCAGCATAATATAAATCTTCGTCAACAAAACTGATATTTAATTTATTCCCTGTTCTTTTTAATATATCTTTTACTATTTTTTTGTATTCTAATCCTACCTGAGGTCCTTTGTAAAGAATATTTATATTTCTTCTTGAAGATTTCATAATCAAAATGTTATAAACTTGTTAATATAGTTCATTTACTTTTTGAAGCAGGTTATAACCAAAATTAGTAAATAGCAGAGAACCATTTTTGTAATGAATAATATTTTCATCAATCATCTGGGTGTGATTTTGCGGAGTTAATGCATTTTTTGGTATTATTCCATCAAATTCAATATTTTTTAGGATTTCTTTATCTGAGGTGCTGAGTATTATCCGCTTTCCAGCCGCTTTCCTGGATTTTATCTTCTTTCGATAATATTTAAGGCTTTCCGTTTTGTTGTCATGGGCTTCGATACTTTCCAAGAGGTCACTAAGTTCATCATCTCTAAGGAAAAGAGTGCCGTCTCTGGTTTTTCCATTACTTTCACAATGGTAATGAATAACATTTTTGAATGCGCCATTTTTGTTATATTCGGTCATATCCACTTCTAAATTATCTAAAGGTTCAAATTCTTTTTCTTTTGGGTAATATAAAGTGTTCCTTTGTAGGTCATATACAGATTCAATATTTTTGGATATCTTTTTTATATCTTCAAGAGCGCTGTCACTGACAAGATGAGAATATTCCTCTTTTTGTGAAATTTCTTTGATTGCCCTGAGATAATCATCAATTTCGCCTAATAAACTCCCTGATCTAATACAAACATTTATTCTATTTGTCCAGCTGGTTTCATCTTTTTCATCAACTTCCTTCAGAAGATTCAAGGTATATTTTCTTAACTCAGGACGGATTTTTTTTAGATAAGCATCAGTATTATTTATAGCTTTCATAATATATTGTTATTATTAAATGATAAATATCTAAAATTATTTTAATACCATTAATTGACTTTTTTCCAAGGCCTCTTCCAATTCATAACCTATTCTACATTCTTCAAATTTAGAGGTTTCATCTACATAGATTTGATAAACTTTTAAATATGCCTCTGCTTGAGTTGAAAGATTTCCTGACAATTCCGCATTTCTTATCCGTTCTCTTAGTTCAGTTTTTGGATTGATTTCATTTAAAAATTCAGGTAAATAGTTTGTTTTGAAATCTTCCACTTTGGTTGCTAAATCCTCTTTAGTACCATTCTGAATTGGATTATAGTCCAATTTATCTTTTGTTAAATCCCTTTCAACACTGGCTTGAATTGGATTATATCTTATTTCATTTCCCATAAACTATAACCACATTGAAATAATAAATACCCCTAAATGATTTTAGCAATTAACTGAAATTTTCCAGACTTTTTGTTTACTTGTTAAAACATTACTTTATTGGTATATAACTTATAAAAACCAAAATAGATAAATTATGCAAAAGGTTCATATTTATCAGATAGGTTGCGGAACTTTTGGAAAATATGGTTTTGAGAAATTGTTACAATTATCGAAAAAATATGATTTTGTTGAATTTGAGGGAATTGTGGAAGTAAATTCTGAAAGAAGGGAATTTGCAAAGAAAAAAGCAAAAGAATATAGTATTAAGTTAAAAATATTTGACCACACATTTGATGTATATCAAGATGCTTCAAAATTAAGAAAAAAAGTTTTTATATATGATGCAGGACCTTCTGAATTACATTATAGTCATCTGATAAAGTCTTTGAAATTTGGTTTTTGGCATTTTACAGAAAAACCCCCCGCATTTACAAAAGAAGAATTTGAAGTGGAATTAAAATTATCTAAAAAGTGGGGTTGTGATTTTATTGAAGAAGAAAATGAAACTGTGCTGACTGCTCTTGATTATCTTAAACAAAATAAATTAAAAATAGATTCAATAGAGATATATAGGGAATCTTCAGTAGGTCTGCAAAAGATTTTGGGAAATTCTATACGCACAGGTGTTGAAGGAGGTTGTCTATTAGACAAATCATGCCATGATATATATGTATTCTCATTTTTGAGTGTTTGTGGGCAGAAAATTAAAAATGTTATGTTAAATAAAGCAAAAGCGGATTATTTAATGATAGATTCGCTAAACAAAGATAATTTTCTTGATATTTTTGGTCACCCAAAAAACCAGATAACAGAAGGGATAGCAACAGCGCAAGGTATTGTTGAAGGAATAGCAAAAACCGGAGAAGAAGAAATTCCTTTCAAATTTTATTCAAGTTGGATTGGAGTGTCCAAAGAAGGGTTGAAAGTAAGCAATAACCTAAAAAAAATAACAAAATATGAATTTATAAGGAAAAAACAAATAGAGGGGATGGAAATTCCGTATGAGGATTTAAGATTGTTTGTCATAGATTGTGACACTATTGTTCTGTATGGAGATATGAAAGACAAAAAACTGTTTGTTGAAAGAGATGGAAAAATCAAGGAACTTAAATTATTGAAATTCAAGGAAGATCAACTTTATCGCATGCTGGAGAAATATGTCCTTGTTGCTGCCGGGAAAGAAAAATTGAATAATCTGGAAAATATGAAATTCATAATGAATCTAATTTTTGATGCTGAAGAGAAAATACAAAAAAGTTTAAGGAATAAAAACAAATTAGAAGAAATCAGGAAAACAAAAAACAGAGTGAAAGAAATAATAAAATAATTTAGTATTACCAAGTAATACTAAGTATTTAAACTTTCATATATTATTAAAATATGGAAGAAATAGAGGGTAGAAAATTATATTATTCTGATAAGATGAACTTAAAGAATTTTTTGACAGGTGATGTAAGATGACAACAAAAACAATTAGTAATCTCAATGAAACTCTAACTGAATATGGATTTGAGCTAATAGGAGATGATATTTCTGATAATCCTGCATTTACAAAAGCACTAAAAGGTTATGCAGGAAGAGGTGTTGAGGCAGTTTCTGTTGCTTTAAATGCTTTGGGTAGAAGCGAAGATGCAAAGAATCTTGTTTATAAGAGTTTTGAAGCTGAGAATACATGGAGTTCACGCAACAATTTTGGCAATAGATTAAACCTTTTAGTAAACAACGGCGGGGAAGATATGGTTCCGGATATTATAGATTCTGGTTTGAAAAGAGGATATATAGATCGTGCCAGTAGTGCCGCTCTGAACCATGGAGATGAAATATATACAGAAAAACTAGCGGAAATTAGAATGGAAGAAATTTTATCTGGAAATAAATCTTCTAAAGTTGATAATTCATTTTATTTTGCCACGAAACTTTATGAAAAATTGGAAAAACCGGAAAAAATAAGGGAGGTGGTAAAGTGGTGTATAGCAAACGATGAGTACTTTAAAGCTAAAAAAGCAGCGGGTGGGAAATTTAAGTTGGACAATAGCCAATCAGAACTAAACCAAACATGCGCCTATTTTGCAAAATATGACTTGATAAGAAATATGGTTAAACCCTTTGATGCAAATGGATATGTGGATATTTATTATGAACCTGAAATTGATGAGAATAATAGAATAGAAAATATAGGGGGTTTCAGGAGATATTGGGGAGACGGAAAAGTTGAAAAAGTGGAACAGATAGATGAAGATTCTTTGCATGGGAAAGATAAATATATTCTCCTTTCTGATGGTTCTATAACAAAAGAATCTTTCGATTATCTAGAAGATTGTGGCGATGGGATTAATTTCATGCCTGTTACGAAAACAGAAGTTGTTGAGAATGTCAGTCAGGAGATAATAGATTTATTATCTGGAAAAGAATTTGAAACAAACAAATATATTGAAAATATAACAGGAGTTCTGGATTCTCGTATAAGGCTACCTGTTTATAGTGAAGAAGAATCTTCATTCAAAGAAGCGAGAAAAACTGTGAAAGAGGTTCTTAGTGGTCTTCCAAAAGAAGAATATGAAAAACCTGTTAATTTTGAACTTGGTAATGGTGGTAGGATGATAACCAGAATATATACTGGTGTTTCTGATGAGGAAGGGAACCTTATTTATGGATATCCTGATGTACTAGGAACTGTATTTGATATTGGCGTAAAAGTACCGGATGTTGAAGAATACAGACTGAAAATAGGTGTTTTCCCATCAACAAACTATAGTTCTGATGTTTTTATCGGGGGTGCAAAAGTTATACGCACAAACGACTTGCCATATGAAGCAAAAGAAATTGGGGAAAGGATGTCAGGAATTAAAGACAATATTGAAACTTATTTTTCTGATAAATATGATGAAGAGAATTTAGATACAATAAAATATAAACGTGAATTTTTAATAGCGGTTAGAAAAGAGCTTGGAATGGAATCACCATATAACGATTTTGAAGATTATGTAAATTACCAAATAAAAAAAGTTGGTGGTACTGATGCGTTCAGAACTGATGGTAGAATTTATTTAAATGACAGTTTAATTAATAAATTTATAGATTGTGCAAAACCGGAAATGTCTGGTAAATTGTAAAATGAGTCTGATTAAGATAACAGATGATTTAAAAAAAATTCAAGATAAAGAAACAAGAACCCCATTTTCCCGTTTTGAGTATGTATTTGAACCAGGCACAAAGATAGAAAATTATCCTGGGATAAAATTTTACGGATTTATCCCGGATAATAATTTTGGAAATTATTTTTTTGAACTTTTAGGAGAATATGAAATAGAAGGAAAATTAGATATTTTATTAGCAAATGATGAATATGCAAAATCTTTACTCGGAAAAAAAGACCTGCGAATGGAACATGCCATAAACACGGGAAATTATATTGGTGAAAAAGAGGATGTGGAAGAATTTCTCAAATGGGAAAGAAAACCATATGAAACAGCAAGTGATATGTTTATTCCGGCTGAAGCCACACCAACAAAAAGAAGTTTTCTTCTTGTAAATCTGGATTCTAATGAGCCTAAAGAAGGATTAAAGGAGGGATTGCTTCATTATTTAACAGAAAAAAACGGCTGGCTGGATGAATTACATAAAGCCTACAATAAAGCAGAAGATGCTTTTTTAGTTACAAACATTGAATACAAAATTTTGGGAACTGTGAGAGAGAGTATGGGTGATATTCTTTGCAGTGCAATTGCTGTCCAAAAAGAGGATAAAGAGTTTGTTCATAAAAAAGTCACTGGATATTTGGAAGGAACCATAAAAAATAACCCCAATAACCATCTCAGAAATCTTTCCAAAACACCATTGGATTCTTACTTTTTTCTTCTTGATGTATGCGGCCAATCCACAGTTCCTTCAAATTATCCTGACAGGAATCACATAAAAAAACACAGGGTAACTCCAAAAAGAGAGGTACTTCTCAAATATCTTCATCCAGAGGTAAAAAACAGAGAAGAAGAAATTGATGAGATTTTTTGGGATTTGCAAATACCTCCTTCGGAAAAAAATATCTGGAGCCGATATAAGGATATATTTGATATTTATTTTGAGATTCCTGATTAAAAGTATTACTAAGTAATACTAAGTATTTAAAGGTTACTAAGATAATAATAAATGAAATCACTAAATGAAATGAGAAAAGAAGACATTGGAAAGCCGGAGGTATCAATGGGTGTTGTAGGTGCTGGCGGATATTTTGGCAGATTCTATGCAAATCATTTAGGGGGTATAATAAGTGAAGATCCAACTGTAAACCCCGCTTATATAAGTGAAATGAATCCTATAATTGATGGTAAACCTAATGGAAATCTTTCATGGGCATTGGACAGATTTTTTGACCAAATAAATCCAAGAGAATATGGGGAAAAAACACAAATTTATTATGCGGATTTTGTTGGGTGGAATGATGAAGAAAAAGAAATTTTTGAAAAGGATTTTAACTGGACAGAAGACAGAGCAAATTTAGCAAGATTTCATAAAGACTGTGAATTGGTTGCTGTACCAATTATAAAAGATATTAAAGAATATGAAGAAATCGCAAAAAGAGCGGATGTAGTTGCTATTGTAACTCCAACTCCAACTCATTATGAATTGGCAAGTTATTTAGGTGAAGTTGGCACTAAAAAAATAGCATTTGATGATACTCCTTTGTTAGTCAAAAAAAGAGAAATGACAAATCTTGCTCCAGAAAAACCAGCAACGCAAACAAAAGGAGAATTTGAAGACTTATTAAGATATGGAAAAATAACCACAAATCCAATAGAAGTAAACAGTCCGGAAATGCAGGCATTAATAAATGCTGGAAAGGTTTATGGATTAAACTTAGAATACTCTGCGCATTACAGAGAATCTGAAATTAATGAAAAATTAAAGACTGACCCAAAAAGAAGTATATCCGACGATCCATTTGGAGATAAATTAGTGCATGATTTCAATAATTTTGCAAAATTCTTAGATAATACACAAGGCCATTTAGGAAATGTGGAAATTATTGAAAGTAAGATAAATGGACTGCATGTAAGAAAAAGACCTGGAGAGGAGTCCTGTTTAATAGATAGAAATGAAAATCCGATAAGAGAAATAGATGGAACCGTAGCAGCAGGTGACGCAGAGATTAAATTGCAGATAAACAATCAATCATATAATCCAATTATAGATTTAAGAGGGAGTTGGGATGGTATACCAGAAAAATTAGAGAAAAAACTTTCTGATTTCTTAGGTTCAATTTATCCACGACAGGGAGATGAATTAAGGACAACTTTTTGGTTAACAAAACCCCCTGAAGAAGATAAATATTTGTTAGGAATAACAAATACCTTACCACCTAAAGATGAGACCGCAGTTCAAAGATATTTAGTATTTTTAGAGGGTGAAAAACTAGATGAAATAAAACCAATGAATATAGATGATGTTTTAAATCCCGAAGTATATAACTGGAATAAAGAAGAACCGCTAAATATAAAACTAGATAACGGACAAGATCCACTAAGAAAATACATTAAAGACCTAATTAGTTGGACTAAAGGTGAAGCAGCTGCTCCCATTTCCACACAAACAATTTATGAAGAAATGCGTGTTCTTGGAGAATCCAGAGACATGGCTTTGGGAAATTATTTGAAAGGAAATGATGTTGAAAGATATATCGGTAGTGGGCTGGCCGATAAAATTAAGGTGAAATAAAATGACTGGAGAATCAACTAAAATTGTTGAATACACAAATGAAGGGATTAAAAGTGACCATTGCATTAGTCCAAATAATTATGAACTCTACCGAAAAATAAGTCAGGGAAAAGTTATAAAAGTCAGTGCTTGTTGTGGCGAAGGTTGTAATAGTTATAGATTAAATACAGAGGGATTAATTGAATGGTATGAAGAACTTGGAGCTACTGAATTTAAAGGAACCTATTCTTTAGATGAATTACCTCGTACAGCTATTAAAAATATATTTAAGAAAGAAGACCCTTATATTTGGTGTGATTGTAAAGAATTTGGAGGGGAAGATTGTATTTTTAAAGAAGAAAATGTAAACAGGGATAAAGGGTATGTAAAATGAAATATATGAATATTTACGAGAGATAGTATCAGATAAAAGAAAAGAAGAAATTACAATTACTGTGGAAGAGGGATTACCTGTTGGTCTTACAGATTATTTCCCAGACCATATAACACAAATAATTGTGGATGGAAATGTTAAAAATCCAATAAAATCATATGAGCTGCAGGTAGCTATCCCGCACAATTATGAAACTCTAAGAATACATGAAAATAATTTTCCTATAGATACACGAAGTATTAAATCTTTACTAAAACCAGAGTATTCTCTTGCTGTTTTTAAGGAAAAAGATATAATAAATCTCCTAAAATTAGACTTTCCAGACACAACATACCAAACAATGAAAACAAGTTTTGTTGAGGGTGTATATTCGGAAGATTATGCATAATTTTAATTATTAATAATCAATCAGATTTTTTGTTTCTTCTTTTAACTCGAAAATCTGCCCATCTCTTGCGGCAATTGTTTTTATCCCGGTTTCCTGTTCAATCCATTTTGCTTCTTTTTCCGCAACCCCGAAGACCATTTTCATCCCAAAGTGCTGCAGAATTGCGAGTTTTGGTTTTGCCTGACTTATCAGGATTTTTGCTTTGTCTGCGGTCATGTGACCATAAGGTTTTGCGTATCTTGGTCTGAGGCAGTTAATAATCAGGCAATCGCAGTTTTTAAAATAATCTGCTTGTTCTTCATAATATTCCCCATCCGCAGTATATCCGAGTTTCTTTTCATCTTCCAAAACAAATCCAATACATTTTTCTTCGCGGTGGAAACATTTTGTGGTTTTTAATATTGTGTTTAGAAAACGTATTTCTTCGTCAGGGTTAAGAGAATAATATTTTTCAAGAGTATCTAAATGGTATTTTGAGACAGTTCTGCTTTTATTTTCATCCAAATCTATTACGCTTTTGCTGGTTATCAGGAATCCTTTTTTTATTTTTGCTCCTTTAGTCATTGCTTCTATAACAACCTCCATATCAGTGTAATGGTCTGTATGAGGGTGAGAAACAAAAATAGAGTTTAATCTTTTCAGGTTTTTATGGAACTGTTTTGCTTTTACTAAGGCACCAGGTCCGGGATCAACATGCATATTAAGGTTCTTGCTCTCCACAATAAATCCTCCTGTTGCTCTTAACTGGTTTATCATAACAAACCTCCCCCCGCCGGTTCCTAGAAAAGTTATTTTCATAATTTTGTTTGGATAGATTACAAACTCACGGTTTTTCTTGCCCCGCAGGCTTCACATTTTATAACATAATACCTGTCTTCTTTTTTGATAACTGTGTCTGGTTTTCCGCATTCACTGCAATAAACAAAGCTTTTCATGTATTTTTTGATTTTATCTTCTGTTAATGGATTTTTTGTCTGTAAAACCAATTTTCCATTTTCAACAGCTCCCGAAGTGGCTAATTCTTTGTATAAGAACTTTGCGACCTGTTTAACTTCCCTGTTGATTGAATTACAGAATTGCTCAAAATTAGGGATAATTGTTTTTTTCCCGTGAAAAGTTATTTTTGGACATACAATTTGCATTCTTTCTTCAACTTCACCTTTTTTCACTTTTTCGTAGACAGAATCCAGCATTTCTTTGTATTCCATAATAAGATAATTAAATTTAGGAATAAGGAATCTGTGACCAATAAAAGTTAAAAAACAAATAATATTATCCCGCGATAGCTCAACGGTAGAGCACTCGGCTGTAGTGTCTAACACAAAGTTTTACACAAACGCAGGTGTTTTTGCAGTAACCGAGGGGTTGCCAGTTCAAATGAACCCTTTAAGTATAAGATGAAATGCTCGTCTTTCAGACGGCACCTCCATTTGCTCCGCAAATAGAGGAAAGGTCTCAACCCCAAAAATCAATTTGGAGGGTTATGGAAATCCGGCTCGCGGGATATTTAATTTATTTTCTTACTTTCACGTATTTAATAGTGGAACGTTCTAAACAGGAAGGTTCTGTTGTTTGAGCTAATGAAGGAGAAATTTGCTTTAAAATTCTATAAGCACAGTCATATCCCGCAGGCAATATATTTAGCATATTCGGAAAGTTTAATCGGAGCATATTATATTGGGTAAAATTAGAATACCCATAAAATTTACCAATTTCATTGAAAAATAAAAAAAGTTCATTATCCATCTTTTTTTGTTGTTCGGTTCTTTTACCTTTGAAACTTGAGGTCAGGTTTCCCTTTTCAATAGTTTCAGGGTTAAAATAAGGCATTAAGGATTGTTTCATTTTTCTATCAAAATAATCATGAGTTTGAATTTCATGCGAATATTTTTTCCAGATTATTCTGTATTCTTCCATAATCCTATTAAGATCCAAATCAGTTTCATCATTTTCTTCCATTTTGCTTTCAAGATAAAAATCTTCCAGATTTTCTTCAGGGATAAAACTTATTGATTTTACTTGGCACACACCCTCCGGTTTTTCATATTTTCCATTTGTTCTTAAAGGAATGCCTTTTTTTTCCAAGTCATTTGCAATAGGACTGCTGCATGGATATAAATCAAGCATGTGAAAAAATAATCCATCTTTTTTTAGCACCCTACTTGCTTCTTTTGTTGCTTTTTCTAAATCCATAAGAACATCATAACTTCCATAACCGCAAACAACATCCAGACTTTCATCAGGAAAAGGAAGTTCATAAGCAGAACCCTGAATATAGGTCTCATTTTTTAACTTTTTTTTGGCTTCTTTCAAAAAAGCAGGTTGCGAATCCAATTGAATCCATTCTCCATGAAAATTCTCAGGCCAGTTTCTCTTTAGAAAACCAGTCCCGCTTCCAATTTCCAAAACTTTTTCATTACCCTGAAGGTTCTGGTCGCAAAAATCCTGAAAGATTTGTTTTGTGGCTCTTAAAACAAGAGTCCTATTTTCTTCAAATCCATCCAGAAGTTTAATATCTTCCGGGTCCCAGGTGCTGTCCTTAAATATATTGCTCATAATACAATTAAATTATATATTTATGTTATTATTATTGAGGGATTACAAATAGAATATATTAAATGAATTAAATTTCAAATTTAACCCTAAAACAGTTGTAACAGCCAGTTTTAAGAAAGAAAACAAGATTAATTATGATGACCGGCAAGATAATGATTTATACAGGAGATGGGGAAGGCAAAACAACCGCGGCGATGGGTCATGCAATAAGATTTGCGGGTTATGATAAAAAAGTGGCAATTTTGCAATTTATGAAGGGTCGAAAAACCGGAGAATACAAATTTTTTGATACAAACAAACTGGTTGATTTGCATTTATTCGGACC
>JAUWTN010000018.1 GCA_030614705.1 Candidatus Aenigmatarchaeota archaeon | reverse complement strand
CAGATTATAATCATGGGGTACTTGCAGAATTATATAATACGAAATACTGAACTTGATGGTAAATCCAGTAAAACTGAAGAGTTTAGCATTCGTGTGGTTGGAACATTTGATTTGGAAGAATTATTGCGGGAAAAATATGATAATTATAGGTCACATGAGATTGATATCAAACCCAACCCAGGAACCCCTGAGATTTATCCTGAATATGAATATTTTCCCGGAACCTGTAAACAAACGGCGTGTTCCTGGATTATTCTGGGTAAATTATATTTGAAATAACAAATTAATTAGTCCTTGAAGATAGAACAATAAACTAATAGCCCCCACAAGAGCATTTTAATAAACAACAATAGTTATTATGAACCTGACAGGTCTCACCCAAAAAGAAGCTGAGGAAAAATTAAAATCTTATGGGTATAATGAAATTACTGAACTAAACAAGATTTCCACTCTTAAAATATTATTGAGACAAATTAAAAAAAACTTTATGATTTACCTGCTTTTTGCTGCAGCAGCGATGTCTTTATTTGTCGGGAAAGCAATTACCGGGTATACAATACTTGGAATCATAATCCTGCTTATTGTTATTGGATTTATTCAGGAATTTAAGGCTGAAACTGCGGTAAAATCTCTGAAACAAATGATTACCCACACATCAATTGTGATAAGAAATGGAAAAGAAGTTGAAATTCCATCGCGGGAAATTGTTCCGGGAGACATACTGGTTTTAAGAGCTGGTGAGAAAATTCCAGCCGACTGTTTGATACTTGAAGAAAAAGAACTGAGAATTAATGAATCTATATTAACCGGAGAATCGCAGGAAATCAAAAAATACAAAATCGCAAGTGAAAAAAATTACAACCACAATAATCAGGTATTTATGGGAACTAATATTGCTAATGGTAAATGCATTGCTCGCGTATTGCATACAGGCATGAACACGGAATTTGGTAAAATAGCTGGAATGATTTCAACCGCAAAAAAAGATCTTCCTTTGCAGAAAAAAGTCAATGATATCGCAACTTACATGGCATTCCTGGCAATAATAGTGTCCGCTCTGACCGGGAGTATTATGCTTATCCAAAACGTGCCTTTTTCATACACTTTGGTAATCGAGGTACTTATTGTTGTAATTGCGCTTTGTGTGTCTGCATTTCCTGAAGGGATGCCTGTTGTGCTCATATCAATACTTGCATCAGGCGCATATAAAATGGCAAAAAAGAATGCGATTGTGAGCAGGATGTCAATAATAGAAACCCTCGGAGAAACCACCGTAATATGCACAGACAAAACAGGAACAATAACAAAAGGCGAGATGACCGTGAAAAAAATATTTGCGGATGACACCTCTTTTGGGGTCACTGGTGTTGGATATGATTCAAATGGTAAATTTCTTCAGAACAATGAAAAAATAAACCCAAAAAAGAACGTTGTTTTAAACCTGCTTTTAAAAACTGCGGTTTTATGCAATGATGCAAGGATTGAAAGAAAAGGAACTAACAGCGCATATAATATCATAGGTTCGCCAACAGAAGCAGCTTTATTGGTTATGTCCGCTAAAAGCGGAATTTTTATGGAAGATATACAAGCTATAAGAAAAGAGGAAATATCTTTCAATTCTGAAAGAAAAATGATGAGTGTTCTGTGCGAAGAAGAACAGGAAAAATATATTTATTCAAAAGGAGCCCCTGAAATATTACTCAACCAATGCACCCGCATACAAAAAGGGGGGAAAATTATAAAATTAATAAAAAAGGAGAGGGAAAGAATTCTGGATATTGGCAAAGATTTGGCATCAAAAAGATTCAGGGTTCTCGCAATCGCATACAAACCCGCAAAATCATTTAAAAAAAATGGGTTTGAAAAAGATATGATTTTCCTTGGATTAACAAGTCTGGAAGATTCTCCAAGAGCTGAAATTAAAGGAGCAATCATCTCCTGCAAAACCGCGGGGATAGATGTTAAAATGATTACTGGTGATAATAAAGAAACATCTGCGGAAATAGCCAGAGAAATTGGATTGAGTGGTAAAATCATGACCGGGAATGAATTAGACAAACTCACTGATGATGAACTTTCAAGAATAGTTAATGAAACAACAATATTTGCGAGAGTTAAACCCGGGCATAAATTAAGGATTGTAAAAGCCCTCAAGAAAAACGGTGAAATTGTTACTATGACTGGTGATGGGGTTAATGATGCTCCGGCATTGAAAGAAGCTCATATAGGAGTTGCAATGGGAATTAATGGAACTGATGTTTCAAGAGAATCCGCTGATTTGGTTTTAAAAGATGATAATTTTGCCACGATTATCTCCGCTGTGAAAGAAGGCAGAACTATATTTATCAACATACAAAAAGCCGTAAGCTATATGCTTTCATGCAACCACGCAGAATTATTTGTTATATTTTTCGGAATCCTGTTTGGTCTTCCTCTTCCGCTTATTGCATTGCAGATTTTATTTATCAACCTTGTTACCGATGATCTAACTGCGCTCACCCTTGGTTTCAATCCAGCCCCATCGTGGATTATGAATACAAAACCGCGAAGAAAATCCAGTATTTTAGACAAAAAATCAATAACCATGTTTGTAATATCAGGACTCATCATCGGCGTAGGCACACTCGGAATATTTTATTCAACTTACACAGGTTTATTGTTCCAGGGGGTTGCTGAAGAACTTGCTGTTTCAACAGCGAGAACTATGGCTCTCGTCACTTTAATATTATTTGAAATTGCCAATGCATTTAATTTCAGGTCCTACAGAACACCGGTATTTAAAGCATCTTTATTCACAAATAAATACATGGTCTATGCATCAATGCTTGCCATCTTAGCGGTTTTACTAATCCTTTACACCCCATTAAACATCATGTTTGAAACAGTTCCTCTAAGTTTGGGTAATTGGATAATTGCGATTTTAACAGCTTTCTCTTTAATAGTCATATTTGACTTCCTTAAAATTATGAATCACTGGAAAAAGATATTTTGATATTTTCCAGAAAAAATATGAACTATTGACTAACTGGAAAAAGAAATATGATTATCTTTTAAGAATATCCTGAGAAAAATCAAGTTGATAATCAGGAATGCCTAGAGACAAACCATATTTTACAAATTCATCATATTGTTCTTTTTTGTAACGGTTCACTTTGAAAATTTTACTGCGAAAAATAAAATAATGGATTTTTTCATTTTTATAATCAGCATACCAATCACCATGTTTTGAATCAATAGAGTTACTTAATTCTTTTGCAATTCCATCACCCTGATTTTCTAAAATCTCAATCGTGTGTAAAGTCCACTGTTTTAAATAAGGGGTATTATGATTTCCGCTCATGTCTTGGTTTATTATGACCCACATCTCTTCTATGATTCAGATTATCTATATGGTGCAACTTTTCCTTTAAGAACTTATTTATATCAAGACCATATTCTTCGATCATCATTGATGCGCGGGTTCCTCCAAGAAGGTGCGGCATTAATACATAGGTTGCGCCTTTATGATATAACTTCATTGCTTCATCAATTTGGTGGGAAACAACAATTATTATTGCGTCTTTATTTGATTCCCTGATTTTACTTATCAACATGAGAGTTGTATCAGAATCCGGGATTGTGGACACAAACATTTTTGCCTTTGAAAGTTTAAGGTCATCAAGTAATTCATAATCATTTGCGTCCCCATACCTGCAGTTCATTCCATCCTTTGACAATTTTCTTATAATTACAGGATCATAATCCACCACAAGATATTTCTTTTTTATTTTCTGGATTGAATCAAGGATATCATATCCGATCCTATTGTAACCAAAAAGAATTACATCATAATCATCTTCTTTGAATCTGTTCTGCGAATCAATTCTTTTGCCTGCCCTCTCAAATATGCTTAAATATTTTGATAAATAATTATAAATATTATTTGAATAAAGCATGATGTAAGTTGATATGGAAATTGTTATAAAACCAATAACGGTTACAACAGACAGTATTTCCGGGGCTAAATGTCCTGCCGCAACACCCAGAGAAATCATAATCAATGAAAACTCGCTTATCTGACCCGAAGTAATTCCAGTCATAAAACTGGTTCTTTTGGTATATCCAAGAAAACCAAGAAGAGAGGTTACTATCAGAGGATTTATAAATATCACAAATGCTGAAAATACGAAGATAGGCAATAAATAAGGAATAACATCCTCCAAAATTATTTGGGAGCCAATGGCTATAAAAAATAAGATTATAAAAAAATCACGGATGGGTCTCATCTTGGAACTTATTTCATATCTATAAGGCGACAAAGCCAAAGTAATACCTGCCAGCAAAGCTCCAATTTCTACAGAAAAATTCATGTAATGAAACAACATTGATAACAAGAAGCACCATCCAAGCGAGAAAAGCAATAGATATTCCTGCGACTTTGCAACTGCCGCAGTAACTTTTGGAAGTATATAATACCCTATTAAAAATATACCAACTATCAGACCACTGCCTTTCAAAATAGTTTCAAATGCAATTTCCATAACATTGCCAACTCTTGAAAACGAAGTTATTACCATCAATATTAATATGACAATCAAATCCTGAATAATCAGATAACCAATAGACAAATAACCATACAGAGTTCCTGTATCATTCTTATCAGATAAAATTTTCATTACAACAATCGTGCTGCTGAATGCCAATGCAACAGAAATATATAGAGCAGCTGTTACAGAGAAACCAAAAAAAGTGCAAACCCCATAACCCAATAAAGTGGCCAAAGCAAATTGTCCAATACCTGTAACTAATGAAGGTTTCCCCAAGTCCTTTATTATCTTAGGATTTAATCCCAGTCCAACTACAAATAAAAGCAAAGCTATTCCTATATGTGAAAGTGAAATTATGGTTTCATTTGTAGGATTAACATTCAAAAAACTTGCTATAAGCCCTGTTAAAAGATAACCGATAATTAAAGGCTGCCTAATTAATCTTATAAATCCACAAACAACCATTGCGAGAATAATCATATAACTTAACTCAACAAAGACGCTCTCCATTATATTAGTGATTTATTAAGAATTTAAAAATCTTTATAATTTTTAGGTATTTTTCTGTGAATCCTCCTATTTTCGCAACCAGGTATTTCTTTAAGTGGTACTTCTAAAGCTCTATACATTCTTCCATATAAACCCACATCCATTTTAGTTATAATACCCGAACTCAAATTCTTCAATTCCTTCAAAGAATCTTCTATACCTTGTCCATTACCTGCCTGTTCTTCTAAAGTTTCAAAAGCATTCTTGAACTCAGGATATAATTCCCTGCAATTAAAATAATGCTTTGTATATTCAGTTAAAGGAATTTTTTCAAAATCAAGTTCTTTATAAACAGCATCTAAATATTGAAATTGTCCTTTCATTATAGGGAGAACTTCTTCTAAAGTATCAGGATTATCTAATATTAAACCGGACATCACAGTAATACTTGCAACCTTGTTTCCATAATTATGATAAAATCCAGACTCATAAATTTTTAGTCTTTCATCCAGCAACCTTACTTCCTCTACTTTATCTTCAGGCACCTTATCCCAGTTGATTTCATTTTCCATAACGAGAAATGCAATAAATTGATTTATTTAGGGAATTACCTTTTTTTAAAAAGAAATGGTTTTTATGGATAAAGAAATTCTTGAGAAATACAAGAAAGCCGGGGGAATAGCAAAAACTGTAAGAGATGAAGGAAAAGCTATGGTTAAACCCGGGGTTAAAATTATAGATATCGCGGAAAAAATTGAATCAAGAACAATAGAATTGGGGGGAATTCCCGCATGGCCTGTTAATATTTCAATTAATGATATTGCAGCCCACTATTCCCCTTCAAAGGATGATGAAACCGAAATACAGGAAGGAGATGTTGTGAAACTTGATGTTGGGGTTTCAATTGACGGGTATGTTGCGGATACAGCAGTCACAGTCGCACTTTCTGAAGAAGATAAAAAATTGGTGGAAGCGTCTGAGAAAGCTCTCGAAGAAGCGATAAAATTAGTAAAACCCGGTGTTGATGTAAAGAAGATTTCAGCGAAGATTGGAGAAGTGATTGAAAGTTATGGATTTAAGCCAATTACCAATCTAACAGGACACGGGCTTGAGCAGTATATAATCCACTCAGAACCAAGAATTTCCAATTACAAAGACGATTATTCTTACATCCTTGAAGAAGGAGAGGTTATAGCAATCGAGCCTTTTGTCACAAGAGGAAGAAATTACATTAAAGAAGAAGATGAAACCAGAGCTTTGATTTACTCATTAGTCCAGGAAAAACCGTGCAGATTAAGGGAAGCGAAGGAGATAATAAAGAAAATGAGCGACAGACAAGGACTTCCTTTCTCAGACAGGTGGGTGGATGCAAGCGGAATAAAACTAAGACTTGCATTAAACGAACTCAGCAGAAGAGAATGCATCAGTTCATATAAAATATTGAGGGGAGACTCGAAAATAGCCCAATCTGAGCATACTATTCTTGTTTTGGATAAACCTGTTGTGATTACGAGATAATCTATATAAAACACTTATTTGGTCTATAACTTTATTAAATTTTGTGTTTATTTATGAGACTTACATTCAGGAGAAGTGAAGCCGGGAGGTTTAAACGACTTAAAGAACGATGGAGAAGACCGGGAGGAATTCACAACAAAATGAGAGAAAGTAAGAAAGGAATTAAACCTAAAATAGGCTGGAAAAAACCAGAAGTGGAAGAAGTTCCTATAATCAGCAATTTAATTGAATTAAAGGGATTAAAAGTCAAAGAAATTATAATTTCATCAAAAATAGGTATGAAAAAAAGGCTTGAACTTGAGAAATTTTGCGCTGAAAAAAAGATAAAAATTACAAATTTTAAAAAATTGGTCAAAAAGAAAAAAATCGTGAAAAAGAAAGCTGAAAAAGAGACTGTAACCAATAAAGAATCAAAAATAAAAAAAACACCCGTCAAAACAGAACCAATTAAAAAAAATGTTGATAAAAAAGAAGTAACTGAAGTTAAGAAAAAAGAGGAATTAAAACCAGTTGTTAAAGAAACCAAAAAGGACACAAACACCGCAACAAGCGTTTCCACACCCGAAGCAAAAAAATAATTCAATTAGTTTAAATCTAATTCAATATAATTATGGATAAAGAGAAATTGCAATTGATTTCCAACTTTACGAGCGCGCCTATATTTGGCAGTATCATATTTTTAATATTTGTATTTTCTAAAATAGGAACAATCCCAAATACACAGATTGCCCTAATTTCAATTATATCCCTTTTATTCATAACCATAATTCCTGTTACTTATGTTGTTCTGTTTGTTAAAAGAAGGAAAAAATTTCAGGATATTGATTATGATATTTCTGACAGAAGTCTTAGAATAAAACCCTTCCTCGTTGTTATAAGCAGTTATGCGATTGGAACAGTTGCTTTATTCTATATCAACGCTCCGGTTCTTGTAAAAGGTTTGATGTTTTGTTATTTCTTAAATGGTCTGATAATGTTTTTAATCACATTATTCTGGAAAATCAGCATACACGCTTCAGGGATCACAGGACCTTTAACACTTCTTGTTTATGAATTTGGCATTATTTACGCTCCATTACTTCTTATTGCCGTGCCTGTTGGATGGATGAGAATAAAATTGAAAAAACATCTCCCTTCTCAGGTAGTTGCCGGCGCTGTCCTGACAATTATATTAACCTGGTTGCAAATTATTTATATAATTGTTCCTTATTTTTAATTCATTCGAAAAGTAAATTCTCAAACAGTCTGGATAATAAGATATTATAACTCTAGAGCTAATTATTTTATAACATCCTTCCCAACAAAAGCCCTCAAAACTTTTGGAACAATTATTGATCCATCTTCCTGCTGGTAATTTTCAAGGATGCATGCAATGGTTCTTTCTGTTGCAATGGCTGTTGAATTTAATGTATGGACCAACTCTTTGTTTCCTCCATGCTTCCCGAATTTTACATTCAATTTTGCTGCCTGAAAACCAGTGCAATTTGAGCATGAACCAAGTTCTCTGTATTTTTTCTGAGCTGGAAACCATGCTTCCAAATCATATTTTTTTGCTGCATTATCATTTAATTCTCCGCTCGCAATATTCACAACTCTGTAAGGCAATTCAAAAGCCTGATAAATTTCCTCAGTGTTTTTGATTAATTCCTCAAAAAGTTCCCAACTGTTTTCTGGGTTGGAAAAAATAAATTGTTCAATTTTTTCAAACTGGTGAACCCTAAAAATTCCTTTTGTGTCTTTCCCGTGACTGCCGGCTTCTTTCCTAAAACAAGTTGAATATCCCGCATATTTTAATGGAAGACTTTCTTCTTCCAAAACTTCTCCTGAATGAAGCGAAGCAATTGACTGTTCGCTTGTTGCAATTAAATAAGAATCTTCGCCTTCAAGGTTATAAAGTGTTTCTTCAAAATCCGCAAGTTCAGCAGCGGCTTTCATGTGTTTTTTGTTTATGAAGAAAGGCGTCTGCATAGGGATAAATCCTTTTTTGATAAGACTCTTAATTCCGAAATCAATTAAAGCAAGATTCAATAAAACCAAATCTCCTTTAAGAAAATAAGTTCTTGCCCCTGAAATTCTTGCAGCTCTCTCAAGTTCTGCAAATCGTTCAACAAGTTCAGCGTGCCCTTTCGGAGTGAAACTAAATTCCTTCTGTTCCCCAAAAGTCCTCACGGTTATATTATCCTCTTCGGTTTTGGCAACAGGAACGCTTTTGTCAAGAATATTCCCAACCTTATATCTGTAAGTTTCTCTTTCTTCTTTTAGGGACTGAACTTCCTGTTCCAGTTTTGAAATTCCCTCATCTGTTTTGCTCGCCTTAATTATTAGCTCTTCAGCGTCTTTTTTCTCTCTCTTTAGGACACCTATTTCCTCCGAAATCTTGTTTTTTTCGTGTTTCAGTTTCTGGATTTCATCTAATTTCTCCCTCCACCTTTTATCAAAGTCAATTACTTTATCCACAGCAGAAACATCCTTGAATCTATCTTTTTCACTCTTCTTTATTATTTCCGGATTTTCCCTGAATAATTTAATGTCTAACATAATTAAACAATTTTAAAAATGATTTAAACAAAAGACTGCTTAAAAACCTTTAAATAAAATGATTAAGAAATTTGGGAGGTGTTAAATTCAGACAGAACTTGTTCTAATAAAGTAATATTTTCAATTATATATTCTACTTTTAATTCTTTAGCTTCTCTTTTATTTAAATGACCTGATAATACGACGATTGGAATCAAACCGGCTGCTTGAGCCATAATAACATCACCTTTAGCATCACCAACAAGCACTGCTTCGTGTGGTTTGATATTTTGAGTTTTCAAAATTTGTTCAACCATATGAGGATGAGGTTTTTGTTTCTCAACATCATCAATATCATAAGAAGATATTATTTGTTTGAAAACATCAGGAAAATCAAATTTAGGTATTACTTTATTCTTAAGAATATCTGGATTAAGACCTGTTGCAACGCATAAGATATAATTTTTTGATAATCTTTTTACTAATTCTCTTGTTCCCGGAATTATGCTTAAATTATCTATAAATGTATTTCCAAATAGTTTAGATTCATAAATTTTACAGGCTTTGTCAAGTAATTCAGGATGTTCTTTAAGAAGTTCTCGCAGTTCCTCACGATGAGATTTACTCCACTTCGCCATAATCCTTTTTTTCTCTTCCATTGGATTTAAATATACACTCAACTCAACTAAAGTTTCATGATAACACATAAAATATCCCTCTTTTGATCCCAAAGTAAATACATCATCCCAATCAAAGACTATCAGTTTAATCATAATAATACATAAAAGTTAATTCTAAAAATATTGATATTATATCTTACAGGGTCTCAATTTAATAGTCAAATATATTTCTTCTTTAGATGCTTATAAAATATACCCCTATTACCAATTATGCCAAATAACTTCTCTTCTGTTAATTTGATGTATAAGTCCATATCCTGTTTATCATATTCATCTCTTATAAAATAAGGCGTGTCTGCATCAATATAAATCTTACAAATATCGTAATCTTTTAGATTTGGAGCATATTCTTCAATAATTTTCCCAAAATTTCTTTCAATGAATTTTATCGCGGCTATCTCCTGTTTATTTTTCCCCGGAACTCTGCAAACATCCTCATTATAAAGAGTGTGTTTACAACCAGACGAATTATTTATTAATTTTAACAAATTCCCTGTTTGGTCTGGATTGTTTATTCTTTCCAATTTAACCAGGGTATCATAACTCTTAAACTTTCCGCTTTCTGATGGAACTCTTAGCACAATATCTAAATTGCTCCCGTTCTCGCAGTCTCCACTAACCCAATTAACTTCTATTTCATTATTTTTAAGGAACTGCTCGGCTCTTGCAATATACCAAGGGTCTCCAAATATTTCAACATCTTTTCTTTTGATTCCAAAATTATTCCATAAATTATGTAACTCTTTTCTCCACCTCACAGCTCTATCGTGTTCCATATTTCCACAAAGGATAATTTATACTTATAGAATTTAATTCAATGCCAAATTCGCCAAAGATTATTTCAGGTCTTCCAAGAATTATTTCTTTTCCATTAAAAAGTAAGTTTGTTCCTTCCTCACAGGCAGTGTTTAATATCTCTTTATAAGTTTCATCCAAATAAAGATAATTCGTGACTTCTGCACCTGTTGACCCTGCAACCACATATAATCTACCCTGCTCCTTAAATAATATGCCTTTAATTGAAATATCCTCATCTCTATAATCAGCACTAAATCTATCCAATAATCTTTCTTTTGTTTCTTCTAAACTATTTACCATAATTTAGTGAGTAAATTCTTTTAAATATCTTCAGATTTTTTCGGGTAATCTTGTTTATACTCCTTCCTTGGATCTTTTTTGTACTCCGTAATCTGTTCCTTAGTATACCCCTCTATATGACCTTTTAAAGTATCTTTATGGTTAAAATCCTCTAATCGCAGGTCCTTCACAGGTTTTTCCATATTTTCTAAATAATCCTTATTTTCCTCTAAATGTTCTTCTGAATAATTATCCTGAACCCCATTTGAATAATCTGCTTCAGGTTTATCAATTTTAGATAAAATCTCAGAATTGGCTGAGGATTCAACAGGTTTAATTTCTCCGGAATAAACAGAATTTTCTTTGATTGAATTAGTTTCCTGGATTGGATTATTTGAATAATCAGCAATTGGTTTTGCTTCCGCGCATTCCTCCTGAAATATACTTTCCTGTTTGCGTTTTGAAGCAACGTTCCTAAAAAATAATTCCTGATTTTTAACTTTTTCCAAATCCACATCATCAATTGTAAATTCTTTGGGTTCAACTTCATCTTTCCCAAGAGAAGTATTTGTGAACATAATATCAATTTCTTCCTGTGTTGCAATTCTGTTGCCCCTGAAAGTTCTTACAAAAGTATTTTCCACAGAACCAAAATAAACCGGTTTATTTTCCGAAGGCGGGATGTAAAATGCCAAAAGAATTTTTCGGTTCAACCTGTATTTTATGCATTTTATATTTACTTTTTGATTAAAGTTGGCTTCTTTCAACAATGATGAAAATTCAGATTTAAATTCCAGAGGTTCCGGAATTCCAATAAGCTCATAATTTCCCGGTGTTTTTTTAACTCCAAAAACAATCCACCCCCCTGAAGTATTTGAAAAAGCGCTTACAGATTCCATGCTGTTTTTTAAACATTCTTTTTTTGTTTCCCTAACTTCAAAATCTTCCCATTCGAGGTCGTTCAGCAACCCAACAAATTCAGACTTATTCATATTAAAATCTTAAAGATTATCGTTCAAGAATATCAAGATGAGCCTTAAGTTTAGTTTCCAGCTTGTCTATCCCTTTTCCGCCGCGACCGATTAACTTAGCAATTATTTTTTTATTAACATAAACCCTGAAATCATTTCCTGAAGTATGTTCTATCACAGCATTTTTATCATACTTGCTGATTTCCTTTTCTATGTGTTTGATTTTTTTTTCTACTTCTTTTTCATCAAACTCTTCAATTGGAATAACAATTGTTTCTTCTCCAAAAGAATAAATTTCATATTCAAGTTTTCCGGTTTCAAATGACCTGATTTCCATTAAAGGTCTTGCAAGGTCAGAATCCCTCATTCCTGTAGGAACTCTTACTATTAAATCCGTGGAATAAACCTCTTCGATTTTACCGTCTTTCACAAAAATTATTGTGTCTACGATATTATGAAGCATCCCAAGTTCAACTTTATTAACAAATCTTTGGATTGAATCAATTGGTTTAGAGGCGTGAATTACCCCAACCATTCCAACTCCTGCGAGTCTTAAATCACTGAAAATCTTAAAATCAAAAGAAGTTCTTATTTCATCAAAAATCGTGTAATCAGGTCTGACCAATAATAATATTTCCGCGGTTTTTGCGAAAGATTTTGCCAACGGGGCGTACTGGGTGATTTTTTCATTCACCTGCAAATCCCTTGGCTGTTCCATTGTCTTTACAATCTTATCCTGTTTCTGATAAAATTCAGCCAGACTTGCCGCTAATGTTGATTTACCGCTTCCAGGCGGACCTGAAATAAGAATGCCTCCAGCTTCATCAGTTATTCTCTTTTTAAGTTTCTCTGAAAGTTCATAATCATCAATACTCAATTTTGCTATTGGACGCACAATGGTTATCTCCTCCGCATCTGAAAATGGGGGTCTTGTAATTGAAATTCTCATATCCCTTATCTGCAAAACCATGGCTCCATATTCTTCAAATTCAACAAAAGCAAAATTCTTTCCCCGAATTTCTTTGAGGATGCTGGATGCAAGTTGCTCGAATTTTGATTTTGAAAGTTTTTCTTTTCCCACTTTTTTTAAGTCCCATTTTCCCGGGTGTCCTCTTTTTGCCATAGGGACGCAATTCACTTTAAAATGCAATGACATTGTATCTTTTGTAAGTAATTTTAAAAATTTAAGGTCTGCTTTTTTATGTGGGGTTTTAATGAATTTTACTTTTACTCCAAAAACTTCCGCAACAAGGGCCTGCACAAAATCCCTTGTGTATAATGTTGCTTTGTATTTCTGAGCAAGTTCTCTTATTAAAGCATCAATTCTTCCTTTCTTTGCGAGTTTTATTTCTTCTATTGTCGGCTTCCTCCCAACAAATTCAAGTTTTACATTTCGTTTTCTTAATTCTTTAATTTCCTCCAGACCTAAAAAACCGATTTCTTTGCCTTTGTTTGCCTGAGCCTGAAGTTCATCAATAACAAACTCTGGAACAAGAACCTTCACCTTTTTTAGTTGTCCGTTATCAATTAATTCAGTAAGTTTCTTTGAAATCAATACTGAGGTATCAGGCACAATTAATTCTTCTTTTCCGAAATTCATAATAAATTTGAATAAATTAAAAGATAAGGATAAATCTGAATAAATTAAAAATGGGGGGAAATTTAGATTCTATATGGTTCAGCCACAGTATTATGCACTAATAAGTCTCTGGAATGGTTGTCATTTTTTACAACTAAAACTTTGTCTGTCTCCATATTTCTGCACCAGATATTATTTTTATCAAAACCCAAATATTCAAAAATGGCAAAGTCTGTGCCAACACCGCGAGGTTCAAATCCATCAAATGGATATTGGTCTCCTTTTTTTATGAAAAAATATGAATGGGGTATATCTTTTTCCAGTTCTTTTAATTCTTCTTTGTAATTTTCAGGGAGTTCTTTATTATCAAACAAAAAAATATTTGAAGGCACATATGATGCCCCTAAAATTTTTGCGGGTGATGGCAAAAAAGGAATTTTTTTGCTTCTAGAATAATAATTATCATAATTAGCTTTTAAAACTTCGCGGGTATCTCCCTTTAAAAGTTCCCCCAAAAAATCCTCTGTTAAAATGCCAAAAATACTCCTCCTACTTTTTGGGGCCAATTTGGGTAATTCCTGAAGACCTTCATCCCAGTTATATTCCTTCGCGGTTCCTTCAGGTTCACAAATTTTCAGCAACAATTCCTGAAGACCTTCTCCCCATTTGTACTTTTTAGCCATAATAACAAAGACAATAAATATTAGGATTATTGCTTTCAAAAGTATTATATTATGTACCTTAACATAAAAGAAGGCGAGTATCTTGTGAAGCTTGCAAGAAATTCAATTGCTCACTATCTTGAAAGTCTTCTTCCATTGACTCCCCCAAAACCCGACTTTCCTGAACTGCTTGAAAAAAGAGGGGTTTTCTGCACAATTCTTAAACATTCCGGCGGGGACTTAAGAGGTTGCATTGGAATTATTGAATCTGACAAAAGTTTGATTAACGGAGTTATAGAAGCCAGTTGTTCCGCAACCCAGGACCCAAGATTTATTCCTTTGACCCTAGAAGAACTGGATAAAATTGTAATTGAAATAACTGTGTTGAGCGATATGCAGAAAATTCTGGTTTATCAACCAAGGGATTACCTAAATGAAATCAAAATTAGAGAAGATGGACTGTTTATTAAATACAAATATAATTCAGGTATTTTCCTTCCACAGGTTCCTGTTGAGCATGAATGGGATTTAAAAACTTATTTGTGCGAAATATGCCTTAAAGCTGGTCTTGATGAAGATGCATGGATTATGAAACCTGTGAATTTGTACAAATTCCAGGCGCAGATATTTTCAGAGACTGAGCCGAGAGGAGGGGTTTTTGAGAAGAAATTGAAATTAAGTTAATTTTTAAGTATCTTAAGTTTTTAAATTATTTTCAAGTAGTTTTATGTTCGCAGATATTTCAGAGGCGATTAGAGAGATTAAGAATAAAGATTATAAGAGAGTTCTGATTCAGGTTCCGGAAGGCTTAAAAACAGAGGTTTCCCTCATTGCATCCAAATTAGAAAAAGAATGTTGTGTGGATGTTTTTATAGCGGCTGAACCCTGCTACGGAGCCTGCGACCTGCCTCTTAAGGAAGCAGAAGTTTCGGGGTGCGATATAATTATTCATTTTGGTCATTATGATTTTGGGGTTAAAACCAGAATTCCTGTGGTTTATGTTCCTGTTGAGATTAAATCAGAACTTACTGAAAAATTAAAAAAGGATATTGAAAAAATTGATGAGAAAAAAATAGGGATTTATTCTTCAGAACCGTTCAGAAGACTTCTTGAGTCATTTGGGGATTATCTGGAAGCTAATGGGAAAGAGGTTGTTGATAAAAAAATTATTCTTGGGTGTTCAAATTTTGAACCTTTGGGTGAATTAAATATTTTCATTGGATCCGGGAAATTCCACCCACTTGCCCTGAAAGGAAAAACTTATTTTTTAAATCTCGAGAAAAACAGATTTGAGGATTTAAGCGGGGAACTTATGAGAGAAGAAATGAGAAAAGCCGCAAGAATTTCAAAATTTAAGGATGCGAAAAAAGTGGGAATTCTTGTATCCACCAAACCCGGGCAGTTTTACAAAGATTACGAACAACTTGAGGATAAACTAAGAGAACAGGGCAAAAAAACAAAGATTTTAATATTTGATATGATTACAAATGAGAAACTGATGGGGCTTGATTTTGATGTTTATGTGAATACTGCGTGCCCAAGAATTCTTGACAATCCTTTTGATAAACCAGTTGTTAATCTGAGGGATTTATCAATTTAATTTATTTCTCTTCTTTTTCAACAGGTCTTTTAAATCTAATTATTGTCTTCAATTATTTCCCATTGCCTGATAACAACAAATATTTCTTTGGAATTATTGTAATTATTCTTTGTTAATAGTATTCTTAAGTTAGTTCATTTATCTTTTTTATCTCTCACATCAACCATCTCAGGTTAATAATTTTCTTCATTCATCTTAATCCTCACACTGATTAACAATCT
>JAUWTN010000010.1 GCA_030614705.1 Candidatus Aenigmatarchaeota archaeon | reverse complement strand
AATGCGAATTCGTATAATATTCTGCATACGCTCGGACTTGCTATAAATCCACAATCATATGCCATAACTAAGTATACTGAGATATATTAATATAAAGAATTGACTAATATTTTAAAATATTATACTTTTATGAAAGTTAATAAAGTCTCTGAATTTGAATACTCAATCTCAAAAGAAGAAAGAGAAGGAATGAGAGTAAATGCGAAAATAATCGCAACCGACAAGGTCAGGAATCAGATTGAAGATGAAGCAATTAAACAGCTCACAAATGTTGCCTGTCTCCCCGGAGTTATCGCGCCTGTGTGCGGGATGCCTGATATTCACTGGGGCTATGGATTGCCAATGGGCGCTGTTGGGGCATTTGATTCAGAAGAAGGGATTATTTCCTGCGGATGCACAGGGTTTGACATAAACTGCGGAATCAGGGTAATTAATACTAATTTGACTTATAATGAAGTAAGACCAAAATTAAGAGAATTAATTGACCTTTTGTTTAAGAATGTTCCAACCGGAGTTGGGTCAAAAGGAAAATTAAGAATCTCCAATGATGAACTTGAAGAGGTTTTAAACAACGGGGCAAAATGGGCTCTTGAAAACAATTATGCTGAAAAAGAAGATTTGGAGCACATGGAAGAATATGGTTGCATCAAAGGAGCAAACACAGATAAAATTTCCGAACTGGCAAAGAAAAGAGGACTTCCTCAATTAGGAACTTTAGGTTCAGGAAATCACTTCCTTGAAATCCAGAAAGTTGATGATATTTTTGATTCAAAAACCGCTGAAGTTTTTGGGGTAACTGAAAAAGATCAGGTGGTGATCATGCTTCACTGCGGTTCAAGAGGTCTTGGACATCAGATTGCAACAGATTATTTAAAAATCCATGAAGCCGCATCCAAAAAATACAACATTAAACTTCCTGATCCTCAACTGGTATGCGCCCCGACAAATTCTCAGGAAGGGCAGGATTATTTTGAGGCAATGAAAGGAGCAGTCAACTATGCTTTCTGCAACAGGACGGTGATGACCGACTGGGTGAGAGAAACTTTTGAAAGAGTTTTCGGGAGAACGAGAGATGAACTGGACATGAAATTAATGTATGATGTGTGCCACAATATCTGCAAACTTGAAGAACATGAAGTTAACGGGGAGAAAAGAAAATTATATGTTCACAGGAAAGGAGCAACAAGAAGTCTTCCTGCGGGACACCGATTGCTTCCAAGCACTTATCTAAAAGTTGGTCAGCCTGTATTGATTGCGGGCTCAATGGGAACCGCAAGTTATATTTTAGTTGGCGGAGAAAACGCAAAGGATACTTTTTACTCAAGTTGTCACGGAGCCGGGAGAGTGATGAGCCGGGGGAACGCAATAAGAAATTTCCGAGGAAATACTGTGAAAGAAGACTTGATGAAAGAAGGGATTATTGCAAAAGCAACATCCCCAAAAGTTCTTGCAGAGGAATCCCCAAACGCTTACAAAGATATTGATGAAGTAATAAAATCCGTTGATTTGGCGGGAATTTCAAAGAAAGTTGTAAGGGTTGTTCCTATGGGCGTTGTTAAGGGGTAGTTGAGATTTAATAATTATTTTACTGACCTTCAAACAATTCATTCACAATCTTTCTCCAGTCTGTCACAGGAAATATAAATCTTCCTCCATAACAATTGTCTCCAATACTCAAAGCAACCCTATTATCTTCCTCTTTAGTTAAATCCTGATAATAAAAACCACCTAAACCCAAGCTCATTTTAGAATTCTCATTAACATCATAAACCTCATCAAAAAAATAGTTAAAATCTTCTTCATCAGTCTCAGGAGCTATATCATAACCAAACCATATCTCTGCGGTAAGTGCATCAGGATTTTTGGAAATTCTCCTACCCTTATTTACATAATCACTTCTTGAAAGGTCAAATTCTAAATATCTTGCATCACCTATAACTTCTTCTTTAACTACTTTCGCCCCCAATACCCCAAACATATCTTTTAAGGGAATTAAAAAATCTGAATATTTTTTGTATAAACGGTCAGGAGTGAACCTTTCTGTTGATTCCTGGAGTGTTGGCAATCCTTTGGCTGCAATATCCAAAGGTTCTATATATTTTCTAAGTTCATTTACCATAGACCCATATTCCGTAGAGTTACTCATTAATAGTTAAACAATTTATAAATATGAATCAAACATCCCTCTCAATCAAATAATAGACAAATTCTTTTAGCAAATCTTTTGCATTGTTTTCTTCCAGCAAAGGTTCTACTTCTTTCCAGGTATTTTCAACAATTTCCTTTGCCTTCTTTTTTGAGTATTCCATAGCGCCATATTTCCGGATAATTAAAATCGCCTCTTCTCTTTCATCCATATCATCTGTGTGTTTGTCTAAAATTTCCGTAAGTCTTTTTTTATCTTCTTCGTTCGCATTTTCTAATGTATGGATTACCATTAAGGTTCTCTTTCCTTCTTTAATATCATTCCCGAAAACTTTTCCGAATTTTTCCCGGTCTTCTCCCTTTAAATCAATATCTAAAATATCATCCTGTATCTGAAAAGCAACGCCTATTGTTTCAGCAACTTTACCTATTCTGCTTGCCAACTCATCATCACCACCTGACAAAATTACAGCTAATTTTGCGGATAATCTTGAAAGACATCCTGTTTTGTAAGCGCACATCTGCATGTATTCTTCTTCCTCAATCTTAACATTTCCTTTATGCCAGTAAATATCAGATGCCTGACCAAAACTTAAATTAAGCATTTCCTGAATATAAATCTCATAGGCTCTTACAAGAACCTCAGGTTTAAACATATCTCTGTTCTTTGCGAAAGAAAGCAATGGATTATAATACATAAAGTTTCCCGCATTAATTGCAATATCTTCGCCGTAAATCTTATGGGTACAGGGCTTTCCTCTTCTCAATTCCCCCATATCCTCAACATCATCAATCATTATTGTTCCATTATGAATAATTTCCGGGATAACCACAAATTCCTTTAATTTTTCAATATCTCCGCCAACTGCTTCAGCAATCAATAAAAATAATACCGGTCTCCATCTTTTTCCTCCTCTGTCAAGAAAATCCCTTATTGGGTCAATAATCGCCTTTTGCGAGGCTTCAACATTATATTTATATCTTGGCTTCCCAAATGTGAATTCAAGCCATTCCTGAGTTACTTTACTGGGAAGATATTTCTCAATAATTTTGTCTATTTCCGGTTTTAATTTATCCATGTGGCTGGTTATACTAACACTTTCCAAATTTATTGGGGATACCATTCCCTAATCTGTTTATTTTAATAAATAGGATTTCTTGTTAATTCGTTAATTGATGAATTTAGTATTCAAAAATTTAATAATTTTCTGCGTCCAACCAATTTAACAAATTTTTGTCCTGCATTATAAGATGTTTTGGCATTATTGCCCAAACAACCATAATTTCCAGAAGCAAAATATGCAGGTTTTTCCCCTTTATAAATACTTGCTCCTCCTGCGCGACTATATCCTGGAATTCTCAGAACATAATCTCCAGTTTCTATTTTAAAATTTAGTTCACGCATATTTCTTATATTCTCAACTAATTGAGGGAATATTTCTAAAGATAATTCTTTGTTATCTCTAAAAAATGCTGGATTGATTTTCACCTCGCCATGGGATTCTCCAATATAACCCGAAACTATATTTTTCCTCAAAGCCTTAAGATATTCAGGAATTTCCGGGTGAAAATATTCATCACTAAGAATTTTGTGTGAAACACCATCAAAAAAATCAATTACTTCCCTAAATACAAAAAACTTTAAATATACACTACCCTTGAATTATCTTAACAATTTCGTCAATACTCAAAAGGTTTTCTTCCCTTGTGTTCATATTCTTCAATTTGACTTTTCCTTCTTTTAATTCCTGTTCTCCTAAAATTGCGCAAAAAGGGATGTTATTGGCATTTGCAAACTCAAGATTCTTGCTTATTCCCCTGCCGGATAAATCAAAATCAACATTTAATTTTTCCCTAAGTTTCTTCACTATTGGGAGAAATTTTTCATTTGGAATTCCAACTGGAATTAAATAAACCTGGGTATTTGATTTTTTATCTGATTTAATAACAGAAGAAATTGCATCGAGACCAAATGAACCTCCAACAGAAGGCAGGTCTCTTCCAAGGGATTTTGAAAGCAATTCATCAAATCTTCCTCCCGCCCCCAAAGAAGAACTTGTTTTTTCCTTTGAAAATACTTCATAAATTGTTCCAGTGTAATAGTTCAGACCTCTTGCAAGAGAAGGAACTAATATTACTTTTTCAAGATTATAAACTTCGATTAGTTCAAAGAGTTTTCCCAATTCTTCAACTCCTTCCTTCCCAATTTCTGTGGTTAATAATTCCCCTAACTTTGAAAGTACTTCTTCATTACTTCCTTTTATTTCAAGAACCTCGAAAATCTTTTCTATCTGTTCTTCTTTCAGACCTTTTTCTGTGAGTTCTTTTGCAACTTCCTCTTTCTTAATTTTTTCAAGTTTGTCTATTGAAAGAATAACTGAATTCTGGTTGTTTTCTATTCCCGCATATTCAAGCATACCGATTAGAA
This sequence comes from Candidatus Aenigmatarchaeota archaeon, assembly GCA_030614705.1. Classification (GTDB taxonomy): domain Archaea; phylum Aenigmatarchaeota; class Aenigmatarchaeia; order QMZS01; family QMZS01; genus QMZS01. Next base: position 16,346 of record JAUWTN010000010.1, on the reverse strand, counting down.
TTTTTCTGTTGTTCAATTGTATCTCAATATCAAAATTTAATTTTTTGAATACTTCCTCAAAGATTGAAAGAATTTCAAGTTCTGCAAGTTCTGATTTTGCTCCCGCAACATCAAAATCAATCTGCGTAAATTCCCTTACCCTTGATTGTTTTATTGGTCCGTCCCTGAAAACTTTCCCGATTTCATATCTCTTAAAAGGTATCTTTAAATTTTGGTTTTCTTTCAGGAAACCCGCAAGAGTTATTGTAAGTTCATATCTCAGACCAAGCTTTCTTTTCCCCTGGTCTTTAAGTTGATAACATTCCTTAAGTATTTCTTCTCCACCTCCATATTTTGAAGACAGTAAAGAATAAGACTGAAGTATTGGAGTTTCTATTGGATTGAACCCATATTTTTCAAGAACTTCCCTTATAATTTTTATAATATCCTCTCTCAATATTTGCTCTTTTGTTGAGTAATTTTTTGTTCCCTTTAAACTGTCTTCGCCCATAATTTATATTATTATTCAAACCATTAGACCTGCAATTTAGAGCAATCAATAAGCAATTCTCCATCTTTTGAATATATTTTCGGGTCTTTCAGGACAAAATCCCAGTGTATTTTGCTTTCATTTATTCCCCCCATACTCCGGTTTTCTCCAAGAGCAAAATGGACTGTTCCTAAGACTTTCTCTGATTCAAGGATTTCATCGGTTATTTCCGCCTTTGGATTTATTCCCACCGCAAATTCTGCGATTGTATAGGCTCCGGGGTCATTCATATCTTCCAGGATATTTTTTAGGATTTCTGCCTGTTCTCCGCCTTCAATATTAACAACCCTGCCATCTTTTATCTGAAAAATTATATCCTGTTTTATTTTTCCCACCCTTCCGAATTTTGTTTCATAATCCGGGGAACCGCAACCATCCACAACAATTCTCCCGTTTGCTTTATCCTCCAAAGGCGCTGCCTCAACCTCCCCATCAGGAAGGTTCATTAAATTATGTTCATCAATAATTCCTAAATCCAGGATTATAATTCTTCCTTCCAAATCCAACTGCAAATCAGTTCCTTTCTCTGTCACAACCCTGATTCTTCTGTTTTTCTCCAAAATAGTTTTTACATTTTCTCCAACCTTTTTCATCTTATCATAATCCACAGGAATTGCTCTGCAAAACATTTCTTCTGTAATTCCGGGAAGCGAAGCAATTCTCACCCCGCCTTTTCTCGCAGTTCTCACCGCGGTGGTGTGCGTTAAAGAATGCTCAGTGATAAGAAATACTGCGTTAGAGTTTAGCAATTTTTCTGCTATATCTTCTGGAGGCTCTTCTCTGGCTCTCTCAAGTTTTATATCTTTAATTTCCACCAAAGCTCCCACTTCCTCACAGGCTTCTTTAACAGATTCAACAATATTATTTTTGTTTTCATTTACAATTAATACTTTCTCGTCTGGTTTTATTTTCATGCAGGTTTCAACGCAGATTTTGGCAGAAGTTTGCAATTTCATTTTGTTGGAATATTCCATAATATTAAATTGTATGAAGGTATTTGTGTATAATCTGACTTGAACTCATTCCATTTAAGACCATATTTGACTTGAAGTAATTTTATTTAATAATCTAATTCAACACAAAATGATTGTATTTGATAATTTGAGCAACTTCAAGAAATTCTTTAAAATCCTGATTCTCGCCCGAATTTGCAGGATAATCGCAAAATCTCCAAAAAAACCCCGTAAAATGCCTATATATACCAATACAGGTATTATTATGAGTGAAATGTTAGTAGTTCAATCAAAAGTGAAAGAATTCGCAAAACAGTCTGATGTAAACGTAGGAAGCGATTTTTCAGAAGGTCTTTCAAAAATGGTCGAAGAAGCAATCACAAAAGCAGTAAACCGATCAAAAGCCAACGGAAGAAAAACATTAAGAAGTTACGACCTGTAATTCAGTTTTTTTAATTTTTACTTATTTTTTTAAAACACAAATATAGATAACTTTATCTAATTCCAGATTAAAGGCAAATAAAAAATAGTAACAATATTATGCAGGAGTAGCCAAGTCTGGTCAGATAAAAGTCAGTTTGACTTTGTTACAGAAAAAGGCGCTGGACTCAAGTAAGGTTTCCTTTACAAAAGAACGCTTATTTTCCAAAAAGAAACAATTTGAGTCATCCAGTCTCTTAGTGAGTTCGACGGTTCGAAGCAACCCTTTTCAATATAATTGTTGAAAAAGGTCTGCACCCCAAAAAAGGCAATTATTTGGTGAATTAAAATCCGTCCTCCTGCATTATAATCTTATTTACTCCAAAATCACTTTTAATAATTCTGGAAATTCCTCAGTCCCCATACTTCCAATTATATAATGCCCTCGCCCTTTAAGTTCAATAATTTCGCCGCCAAGAGCTTTATGGAATATTTTCAAACTCTCTTTTCCATCTTCTTCTTCATTATCAGCAGTAAACATTACAGTTTTGTTTATTCTATCTTTAATTGTTTCGTCAATTTGATAATTATAAAATGTTTCTCTAAATTCATCGCCTTCATCATTGATTTTCCATGGCGCAACAAGAATAAGTTTTAAAATCTTTCTTTTTGTTTCCCCGAGCCAACGAACTAAAAAAGCGCAACCGCAACTGTGACCTATTAAAATCGTATTTTCATCAATATCATAGCTTTCAAATACTCTCCTGAATTTTTCATAATTTGGTTCCCAGGGAGAAGGCATAATAGGGGTTTCAATCTCGATATTTTTTGCTATTAATTCTTTTTTAATCCAGGGCATCCAGTGTTTATCATAAGTTCTTGTTTTTGAATCCATTAATTTTTCTGCTTTGGAAGGACATCCATGAATTATTATACATTTTTTAGCGCTCATATTTAAAGTAAGTTATTAAACTTATATAAAATTATCATTCAGGCGGATTGCGTATAACTGAGATAAACCCCTAATATTGCTTAATTATTTAAATATTCTATAGATTTATGAGGATAGAACTGGATATTGTTCCTATGGGGAATATTGATGAAGATACAATTGAGGTGCTAAAACAAAGGCTAAAAGAGAGGAATTTTCTTGTAAGAGTTTATGCTAAAATTGAACTTCCAAAAACCTCGCTAAATGTGTACAGGAAACAATATAACGCTGATGTGATTACAGACACGCTCAGGAATCTGAAAGGAACTATTATTGCAATTACAGATGCGGATTTATACACAGACAAACTTAGTTATACTTTTTCAACAGTTGAATATGATGGACCTGCTTTAATTTCAACATACCGGTTGAACCCAGAATATTATCAGGAGAAACCAAATTTTAATTTATTGATTGAGCGTCTGGTAAAAGAAGTGATTTATTCCACAGGAAGGATAAAAGGACTTGATGATTGCCAGCACCCAAGATGTTTAATGCACAAAATTACCTGTGCAAAGGATATTGATTTTAAGGAAATGGATTTTTGCAAAGAGTGTAAAATAAACAACACTCTTAAAGGTGTGGACTTATGAGAAAGAAAACAGAAACCAAAAAGGCAGTCAGCAAAAAGAAAACCAAGATAATTGAGGAAAAGGAATTTTCGGATGATGCTCAGATTAAAAAGAAAGTAACCAAGAAAACTGCGGTCAAGGCTAAAAAAGAATCCTCCGCCAAAACAAAAAAAGTTTCCAAAGTAAAAAAAATGTCAAAGAAAACGAATGAACTTAAAACCGACAAAGTAAAAAAGAAATCCAAGAAAACAGAAGATATTAAACCTTTGAGTTGCGAAGAGATTTTCCCGGAAAATGAAGAGGCTCAGGAAAGTTCTTCAGAAGAATCTGACGCCAACAAATTTAAAAGAGAACCAAAGAAAACCTACAAAGGAACTCTTCTTGAAAATAAAGTTTATATATTTGACAAAACTGATGGAGAAGAAGTTTATGATTACGGATGCTTTGGAAAAATCAAAGATGATAAAAATGAACTCTCCCTTGAAGAAGCTCTTGTGCTTGCAAAAAGAAATAAACTGAAAATTTATGAAGCTAAAAAGGAATTAACTATTGAAGAATTTTATGAATATGCCTGCCTGCAGGATAAAGAATTCCCGTGGAAATTTACAGTATATGAAGAACTCAGAGGTCGCGGTCTTCTGGTAAGAACTGGGTTCAAGTTTGGCACTCATTTCAGGGTTTACGCAAGAGGGGTAAAATTAAAGAGAGGTCCAAAATCAGTGAGAGAACACACAAAATGGATTGTTCACGCAATCCCTGAGAACTACACCTGTTCTTTCCCTGAATTATCCAGAGCAGTGAGACTGGCTCATAATATTAGAGCAAAGATGCTTTGGGCTGTTGTTGATGATGAAGGGGATGTGACTTACTACGAGATTATTCGGAAAACTCCTTAAGATTCATAGTTTCTAAAATATATATTCTACAATAGAAATTTATATATAATATAAAACATTATTATTTAATGGTAAAAAAATATGATGATATGAGGGTATATGAAAAAAAACTAAGTACCTATGGGGTTAAAGATGCGTACAATACTTTATTGGATCTTCTTGGAAGTCCTACTTTTGAAAAAGAATGTGAAATGGTGGAATGTTATGAAAAAGGTGAAATCCTTGGAGGATGGAGATTAAATGATGGTGGCTGGGTCGATGGTAAGCAAATAGGACCAGATAAACGAAAGGTGGAGGATTATGCACCAGAGTTTGAAAAAATAACCGGAACCAACTTAGTAAGAATATTAAAATCCAATTCAATTAGTTTACCTAAGAATAGGCTAGTAAATATGACTGAATTAATTACAACTCTACAACTATCTTCGTATGATGATTGGGCAGATAAATTCAGAATATATAAAGGTAGTTATCCTTCAGGAAAGGAAACATACAAAATAAATGGATTCAGTTATCGTAACAATGAAGGAGAAGAACATCTTATAGAAAAATATTGTATAATAGAACCTTTCAGAGAACTTCCTAAATAAAAAAGAATTAAATCTAACCAATTTATTGTAAAATTTCTAACTGTCTTTATGATCTCGGGACTTATTATTCTGGACAAACCCTCAGGACCGACCAGTTTTGACTGCGTTGAAGGAGTTGGGAGAATATTTGGGCTTAAGAAAGCCGGACATACTGGAACCTTAGACCCTAAAGTAACCGGGGTTTTATTGATTCTTCTCGGGGAGACAAGAAAACTTGCTCCTCTGTTCGAGAAACTTGACAAGATTTATGTTGGGATAATGCATTTACACCATGAAGTGGAATTGGAAAAACTCAAAGAAGCCGTGAATAAATTCAAAGGAGAAATCACGCAACTGCCTCCTGTAAAATCAAGGGTGAAAAGAGTTGAACGAAAAAGAACAATCCATCGGCTTGAAATACAAAAAATTGAAGGGAATAATATCACTATGCTTATTGACTGCGAACATGGAACCTACATCAGAAAACTATTCCATGATATTGGGATGGAACTTGGTTGCGGGGCTCACATGGGATATCTAAGAAGAATCGGAGTTGCCGGATTCCGGGAAGAAGAAGTTGTTAGTTATGATGACCTAAAAACAGGGAAAGAAAAATATATCATTCCGAACGAAAAAATAATTGAAAGACTGAAGATAAAAAAAATTGTTGTCCCAAAAGAAGAAGGAAGTAAAGTTGAGAATGGGGTTCCTATTCAGATAGAAGATAAAAAAGATTTTGTTCAGGGGGAAAGAATAGCAATATTTATTGAAGATAAATTAAGAGCAATTGGGACTGTTGAAGAAGAAAGAGTTAAAATTAACAGGGTTTTGAATGTTTAAACTATAAATCTCAAAACAAGCACAAGAATGCAGATTCCAAATCCTATTCCCAAAACAATCTCTGGTTTCAGGTTAATTCCGTCCTCAATTTCTTCAGAATAATTAATTAATCCTGCTGTTGACTGGGGCATCCTTCTCTTTTCCTTTGCCATAATTATCTTATTAATTATAAAAATAGTCAATTTGTCCTGTAACCATCCTCTTTCTTCCTTGTTTCGACCAATTCGCCGATTTCCTTGAATTTAAGCTCCTTACTTACGAGTTTTCCTATAATTTCATTCAAATCCTCGATTTTAACCCTGACCTGTTCTGTGGAATCCCGGTCTCTTATTGTAACTGTCTCATCATTCATTGTGTCATAATCCAGAGTAATCCCATAAGGAATTCCCGCTTCATCTGCCCTCGCATATCTCTTCCCAACACTACCCGAATTATCAAAAAAGCAATCAAAGTCCTTCTTCAGATTTTTGTACAATTCAAACCCTTTTTCCCCAAGACCGTCTTTTTTCACCAGAGGGAAAATTCCCAAAGTGAAAGGGGAAACTTTTGGGTTTAAATTCAAAACACTATCTTTGTAAGAAATTTCGAGCAATGAATAAACATTCCTGTCAACCCCGAAAGATAATTCAAGAACATGAGGGATAAATTTCTTTCCTTCGATTGTAACATGAAGATTTTCTCCGGAAATTTTTTCGTGACCTGACAAATCGTGGTCTGTCCTGTAATGAACCCCGCCCATTTCTTTGAAACCATTAAACTTTTCTGAAAAAACCTCAACATCAAAATGATATTTATTGTAAAATGCTTTTTCTTTTTCATTTAATTCCTTTAACCTGAATTTCTCCGAGGGGATGCAAAGCACATCAAGATAAAACTGCTGGACTTTTGCAAGATAATATAAATACATTTTAGGAAGTTTATCCAACAACTCGCCACAACTTATTTCCTCGATATCTTTTTTATCTGTAAATTTAAGTCTTAATTTATAATCCTTAACCTCATCGAAATTTTCGCATTCATTAATCTTGTCTGAGTCAAAGAAAATCTGAAGTTCAGACTGAGTAAACTCCCTCACTCTATAAGTTCCCTGTCTTGGCGAAATTTCATTCCTGAAAGCCTTACCAATTATTGCGAGACCTAAAGGCAGTTTCTCCCTTGTTGCGGAAAACATTCTCTTGAATGCAACATAACAACCCTGCGCAGTTTCCGGTCTGAGAGCTCCCTTGTCTTTTGAACCTATTTTCAAAGGAAACATTAAATTTAAAAAATCAACTTCACCGAGTTCTCCACCACAATTAGGGCAGGTTATTCCAAGCTCTTTTATTTTTTCTGTAAGCTGTTTATTGTCAAGATGCTCCGCAGTTTCATTTGTTTTGTCCTCAACAAGATGATCTGCCCTGAAATCAGATTTGCACTTTTTGCATCCTGTGAGAGAATCAACAAAATTCTCTATGTGCCCTGAAGCAACAAAAACATTCTCAGGCATTATATCTGTTGTCTCAATTTCATAAAAATTCTCCCCTAAACCCAAAAAATAATCTCTCCATAAATTTTCAAATTTCCTTTTCATCAAAGTTCCGAGATGACCATAATCATAGAAACCTGAAACACCTCCGTAAATCTCAGAACTCCTGAATAAAAATCCCCTCTTCGCCAAAGTTTCATCAAGACCCATAATTAAATCAGAAATTTTTATGAAGGTTAAATATCCCTGAATATATAGAAAGTACGAATAATATTATGATATCAGCAAAAGAAGGTAATATTATATTTCTTAAACTCTCAAGAAATGAGACTCTTGAGGACCTGATGAACTTGATAGAAACCTATGGGATTAAATCCGGGGTTCTTGAAGGACATGGAAAACTAAGATACATTGAATACAAAGAAGGTTTGATTGATATTGAAGACGCAACCCTTCACGGAACAATATCCGATTTGCAGGGAAAACCTCACATAGAACTTTACTGCTACTCAGACGGAAAAACGCGGAGAATTGAAAAACTTGTTTCTGAAGATTTCACAATAATTATAACGCGGTTTGATGAAATAGAATTGCACTCAAGACTGGATGAAAAAGGTAAACTCGAACTGAGCATTGGCGAAGAAACAAAATAATAATTTGTTATTGATTAAGAAACGAATATCCTTACTTACTAATCTGGTTCTATGGATTTCTCAAAACTCATCAAAAAGAAAATTATCAATAAACAGATAAAGATCAGAACTATAGAAAGAGGATTTGAAAAAACCACACTGAGAACTTCTGAAAGAATTTCAATAAAGCTTATCAAAGCCCTCAGAAAAGGGGAATTATCAAAGTAAAGAGCAAATGATATTGATATAATAGCTCCTCCAATAATGCCAATTCCCATCCACACAAAATCATAAAATATCGCCTTGTTCATAAATTATGTTGTTAGGATAAAAACAGAGATTAATTAACAGGATTTCCATGGGAAATTTATTTAAAGTTTTAATCACTTTTAATTAATGGTAAATATAGATGAATATTATAATAGGGTTATTGAGAATATAGACTAGACAAATAATGAGTATCTCAGAGCTTTTAAAACAGGTTTTGTTAGAGGGATGGACTTTCTTCCATTGGCTGTAGAAGAAGTTATAGATACAGTCACAAATCACCCTCCAAATAAATATAAAGATGATCCAATAACTCTCGGTTATAAAATAAATAGAATTTATACAGAATATGAAAATTTGTTTAAGAATCCATATAAATTTTTACCTATGGGTGTGGGTCATTTTAGTGGTGCAGTTTGCGGATTTTTTGGTCTTTGGTGTATAATGGGGGTACTTGATGCTGCAAATTATATTCAGAGAAAAGATAAAGAATAATGAAAGATATAGATGAATATTATAACAGAATTATTGATAGAATAAATAATACAAATAACAAATATCTTAAAAGTTTTAAACTGGGTTTTGTCCAAGGGATTGATATGCCGCTAATTGTAGAAGAACTTGATAATCTAGTTCATAAAAAAGTCATTGGAGATAATCCAATAACTATTGGAAATAAAGCTAAGAAATGTTATATTGATTTAAATACTTCTTATAACCACATATTACTCACTGCAGGTCTTACATCCGGTATAATCTGTGGAGCTGCCAGCTACGGAACTATTTGGGGTATAATGGGAATACTTGATACTGCAAATTATATTCAGAGAAAAGATTAAGAATAATAGTATTCATAATTTCTAAATTAAATTATGATACAGCAAATAATTAAAAAACTGGTGAAGGAACTGAAAGGTGAATTCCCTGACATTAAAGAAGAAAATTTCCAGTTCCCGGGAAAATTCGGGGATATTTCCTGTAATATCTGTTTTATTGAGGCAAAGAAAAAGGGGGTAAACCCAATGGAACTGAGCCTGAAAGCAATAAAGAAAATAAAATTAATTCCCGAATTTAAAAAAATTGAAAATAAAAATGGTTATATTAATTTCCATTTCAACTATGAAAAATTGATTCCAAAGATACTTGAAAATTATAAAATTCCATCCGGGAAAAAAGAAAATATAATGGTGGAATTCTCAAACCCAAATCCCTGCAAAGCAATGCACATTGGAAACTCAAGATCAACTTTCATAGGGGATTCTCTTTCAAGAATTTTGAAGTACTGCGGAAACAATGTTGTAGAAGCAAACTATTACAATGACCTTGGGAAACAGGTTGCAAAAACAGTTCTCGCAGTTGACAAATACGGGCTTAAGAAAAACAAAAAAATCGACCATGAACTCGCAGAGATATATGCAAAATTGCACGCTGAAGGAGATAAAAAAGACCAGGATGAATTTAACAGCATAGCTCAAAAGATTTTGTGCGAGCTTGAAAACAATACAGGAAAATATAAGAGGGAATGGAAAGAGGTTGTAAAGATGGCAACAACTGGATTTGAAGAAACCTACAAAAATTCAAAAATTAAATTTGATATTTATTTTTATGAAAGCGATTTCAAAGAAGAAGGGAAAAAACTCTCGCAGAAACTTCTGAAACAAGGATATGCTTTCCCTCATGAAGGGGCTGTTGTAATCAACCTTGAAAAAGAAGACCCAACTATACCCAACACAATTATAATCCGTTCTGATGGCACCGGGGTTTACCTTACTTCTGATATTTCACTTACAATCCATAAATTTAAAAAATACAAACTTGACAAATCCATCTGGGTTGTTGGGGCTGACCAGAATAACCACTTCAGGCAATTATTCAAAATACTTGAACTGCTTGGTTGCAAATGGACAAAAAACTGCGAACATGTAAACTATGGTCTAATAACCCTGAAAGGTTCAAAGATGAGTTCCCGTTCAGGAGAGTTTATCCTGATTGATGATTTGATTGAAGAAATAAATGAAAAAGCGTGCAAGGAAGTCAGAAAAAGAAATCCTGATTTGGATGGAGAAAAAATATTGAAAATAACCGAAAAAATTGGATTAGGGGCTTTAAAATATGATATTCTGAAAGTTGAAAGAAATAAAATGGTTGATTTCAGTCCTGAAAAAGCAATTAAGTTTGAGGGGAACACAGGACCTTATATCCAATACATGGTTGTAAGATGTAATTCAATCCTGAGAAATGCAGAGACAAAAGTGTGCAGGATTAAAAAAGATGAACCCATAACTCAGGTAAATGAACATGAAAAAGAACTAATGAGAAAGTTCCTTGAGTTTGAAGAAGTTTTGAACAGGGCTGCCAGACAATTAAAACCAAATCTTCTGTGCAACTACACCTTTGAACTTGCAACCACATTTTCAAAATTCTACGAGAACTGCAAAGTTATTGGGAGTTATGAAGAAGGTTTTAGATTAAAATTAGTTGAAAAAACAAGAGACCTTTTGGAGACTTGTTTGGATTTATTGGGGATTGAGGTTCCTGAGAAGATGTAAGAAAATAGATAAATTTTAATCAATTAATATTAAAAACAAATTACGGTCGATAATAAGGAGAATTTTCATTCAATGCCTCAGCATAAGGAATTAATCTAGTTCCGACTCCCAAAACACCCACAAGCTGGCAGGCATCAACAAAACTCTCGGTTCCACTAAGCGCTCCAACTGTGAGTAAAGTGGTATATAAAGTGCCTTCTGCAAGATGATCTTTCACAATATAGGGTATTTTCATATTATGTTTTAAATAAAATTTATTTAAGCGCAGTTTCCAGTTTCTCAATAAGTTCCTTATTACCAATATAAGTTGGAACTCTTTGGGTTATGCTTTCAGGCTTAACTTCAAGAATTGAACCTTTTCCAGTTGAAGAAGCTCCTCCGGCCTGTTTAATTACATAAGCCATTGTATTGCTCTCGACCAATAATCTTAATTTCCCGTTTGGTTTTGTGACTAATTCAGGATAAGCAAAGATTCCCCCATAATGGAGTATCTGATTCATATCCCCAACAAAAGAACCACCATATCTTAATTTCTGTCCATCTTTTTCAAGTTCTTCTATATATTTTTTAAATTCTGGCAACCATTCTCTTTTAAGTCCGCCAACACCATACAAAATTCCGGGTTCAGGGATTTTTATATTTTCAGCCCTTAAAACAAATCCTCTTTTTGTGTTTATAAATTCACTAACATTATTTGGAACGGCATAAACCAAAGATATCACAGACCCGTATAAAATAAACATCGCAGCAACCATATCTTTTCCCTGCGCCGGCAAATCTTTTTTGTAGATTCCAATTATAATTCCCACAGAATTATTGCTCTCAATATTTGAAGAACCATCCAAAGGATCCAAAGTTATATTGAAAGTTCCGGTTTCATTTAATTTTACTATTTCAGGCTGCTCTTCTGACACTAAAGTTTTTACCATTCCGGATTCTCTTAATTCATTGGTAATATACTGGTCAGCCCATTTATCAGCAACAAGTTGAACTTCACCAAACACATTTTCAGTGTCTGCTTTACCTCTTCGATAAGGAAGTTCATCACTAATTACTTTTGCAACACTGCTTAACTTAAGAATTAAAGATGCGAGTTCGCTGTCAACATTTTCAAGATGTTTTTCTAGGGTCTTCGCCATAACATAGTTTGTTTATTTAAAGTACTTATCAACTATTATTCAATAGAATTTATTGTTGCAGGGTCTGCAATTCAAGCATATGTCTCTGGATATTGTCCTGCAATTCTTTCCTTTTGCTCATCACTTTAGGCAAAACAGCTTCCATGCCTTTTATCCTTTCTCCAACGTGTTTATCAACTTCTGCTTTATTCATTTTCACAAAAAGTTTCCTTCCAACATTAACCAAAAAAGAATTGTCATCTGTGATTGTTGATGGAACTAAAACCCCGGAACCCATTTTTGAGAAACCTTCGCCCGCAATTAAACCTTTCACATTTTTTCTTAGTTTTGCGGATTCTTCTATCTTGGAGTTTATTACATCATACTGCATTGAAATCTGTTCAAACTCCTTATTTAACATTTCTATGTGCATATATATTTCCTGAGCTTTTTTCTGCAATTCTTCCTGACCAACCATAATATTGTAAAATTAATAAAAGGTTATTATAGATATATATTAAGTATATATATGGTGGAAGAGTATGAAGTTGTTCCGATTACGCCTTTAAGAAAAATTGAACAAAGACTTGAAAGAATTGAGCATGGCTCCCCGGGATATAATTCTGTTCTGAAAGACCTCGCTGAAATGATGAAAGAAAACCAGAGAACAGTTGACCATCTTATTAATACTAATGCAGAACTTATTACAAACATAAGCGGTTTATCCAATCATCTTGGAGCGCTTACAACAAAATTCAAGGAATTTATGGACAGCATAGAAGTTTCTGAAACCAGTGAAGAACCTGAAGAATGGTCAAAAATAAAAGATGGAAACAAGAAACTTGAAGAAACCAATCAGGAACTTTTAGACAAACTAAAAAAACTAGAAAGAAAAATGAAACTTGCTTCATTAAGTAAATACTATTATTCCTCAAGAAATCAGGCGCAACCTCCAGCACAACAACAGGAAAGTTATTAAAGTCTTCTTAGTTAATTATGGCAGAAACTAAAAAAAAGGTGCAGGTAAATATAGATCAGAATAAAGACAGTTTTTACGCAAATAATCTTGCTGTCTTCAATAATCCCACAGAATTTGTTCTGGACTTTGCTCAGGTAATTCCTAAAGTGGATATGATTCAGAATGAACAAATGATAAGTTATAACATCAAACACAATTCAATAATCCTTGAACCAAAACAGGCAAAAATATTCCTTAATTTGTTAAAAGAAAATATTGACAAATACGAACATAAATTTGGGAAAATTAAATTATTGAAAGGGAAGGAAGAAAAGAAAAAAGGTATGTCAAAGGGATTTTCTGATTATATAGACTGAATCTGTTATTGGAGTTAATTGTCCTCAAATAATATTCTTTTTTCGAAGGAAAACAGCATATTTATTACTTAAACAGTACAAACCAGTATTGTTTATATATATTTAAACATATTATTATGGGAAGAATGGATCATGGTTGTGTATATCCAGGATTGGCTGATAAAGATGAAATAAGTGGTAATGGACTGCCTGATGAATTGACGGGAGACTTAACAAGACACCGTAAACCTCCAGTCTATAATATGCTGGATGAGTTATTGGGTAATAAACCACCTTATAATTTAACTGGGGCTGATTAAATTATCAATTTAACAAGCAATTATTCAAGAATTTATTTATTCTATTATTGTTCCAATAAATTCTTTTCCATCCAGATAATTCTCAAAATTATTCAGATTTTTTCCATATTAATCAAGTTCTCTTTTTAATAATTCTTTTATTTTCTTTACATCAGCCCCCCTTCTTGTTTTTCTCATCACCTGCCCGATTAAAAAGTCTATTGATTTCAGTTCTCCATTACGATAATCCTTCACCGCTCTATCATGTTCTCTTACAACAATTCTCACAATTTTTGCCAGTTGTTCATCTTCCAAAGGCTTTTCATAATCCAAATCAATCAGAATCTTTTCAGGAGTTCTTACTTTTTTTCCATCTATATAATCCTTAACCATTTCCCGGACAATAAGCTCTGCAATTTCATCGCTGATTAAATACTGCTGCAACAAATCCAATATTCTCCTCAACTGCCTTACATCCACAGGAACATCTTTTAGTTTAAGGTTGTGATAATTCAAAGTTTTCTTCAGATATTTTGCAAGCAACACCGCAGAAGCTTTCTCATTATGAGTCTCGCACATATATTCAAAATAATGGGTCAACTCAGGTTCTGTTAACAAAGTATCTATAAGTTCCTCGGATAAACCATATTTTAAAAACCTGTGTTTCTTTTTTCCCGGCAATTCAGGAAGTTTTGATTTTATTTTATTTAAAAGATTATCTGAAAGTTCAAACTTTGGCAAATCAGGTTCAAAGATATAACCATAATCTGCCTCGCCTTCTTTTTCCCTCGCGCTGCTCGTTGTTTTTGATTTCTCATTCCACAGTCTGGTTTCCATTTTTACTTCGGGAGTATTTTTTTGTCTTAGAGCTTCATACCCCAAAGCCTTTTCAACTTCCTTTGCCCCGGAAACATTTTTTATCTCAACTCTTTCTCCGTACTTCTTTTCTGTTTTTAATCCGCCTTTGTAATCATATTTATCTTCGTACCTGATTGTGGAAATATTTGCGTCAATCCTCATATTACCTTCTTTCTCAAGGTCAGATACATAAATAAACTGCAAAATTTGCTGGAGCTTTTGCACAAATAATCTTGCTTCTCTTGGGCTTTTCAAATCAGGTTCTGTGACAATCTCCACCAAAGGTGTTCCGCTCCGGTTATAATCCAATAAAGCGCAATCATCTTTTCTCACTATTCTTGCGGGGTCTTCTTCAAGATGAACTCTTCTAATTCTTATTTCCCTATCTCCGACCTTTATCTTGCCGCGCTCGGCAACAGGGATTTCATATTGGGTTATCTGGAAATTCTTTGCTAAATCCGGGTAAAAGTAAGTCTTCCTTGAAAACATAAATTCCTTATTAATTTCCAGTTCCAGAGCATATGCGATTTTTAAAGCTAATTCTATTGCTTTCTCATTTAATACTGGCTTTGTTCCGGGAAATCCGAGGCATACGCCGCATACATTCTCATTTGGCTCTGCCTGCTTAGTGGAACAGGGGCAGAACAGTTTTGTTTCTGTGTTTAATTGCACATGGACTTCCAGACCAATCATTATCTCCTGCATAATATTTAATAAATTAAACTATTTTTGGAACTCAATAGCATATTCTGCAAAAATTTCCCTAAAATAGAGGATTATTTAAAAACATAATTTCATATTTATGGATAATGAAAAAGAATGTATATTCTACGAAGATTTCAGAATTCAAGACGGGAACTCCTATAATTGCATCTTATGCGGAGAACCCGCAGAATATATGAGAGGTAAATATACCTGGTGCGAAGAACATAAAAATAACTTAGACAAAAATTCTGAAGATTTGGAAAAGATGATAAATGAAATATATGAAATTACTACTGATTAACAATACCTTGAAATTAACAATATTATGCTCCTGAAAATAGGAAATAAAGAAGTAAAATGCAAAATAAAATATAAAAAAACCCGCCACGCATATCTTAAATTAAACCCAAATTACTGCCTTGAGGTTACACTGCCTGAGAATAACAGTGTATCTGTAGAAACTCTCTTAAAAGAAAAGCAAAACTGGCTGAAAAGAAAAGTTGGAGAACTTGAAAAATCAGTGAAGCTTTTTGGAGGGGATTCAGTTTATTACAAAGGAGAAAAATATTCGGTGAGAATAATTAAAGATAAAAATTCAGGGATAAAAATATTTGATAATTCAATTGAGATATACAAATTCGGGAAAAGAAAAAGTGAAAATATATTGCTTGAATTTCTCGGTGATGAAACCCTTGAATATGTTTCAGTCAAAGCAGAAGAATTCTCCAATATTTTTGGATTATATCCAAAATCTATTTCAATAAAAAACCTCAGAAGTTTTGGGCACTGCAAAAGAGATGGAAAGATTTTCTTTAATTCCAAATTAATCTGTCTCCCAGTCCCGCTTATTGATTATGTTGTGGCTCACGAATTGGTTCATCTAAAACATTTCAATCATTCAAGAGATTTTAAACTTGGGGTTGAAAAAATACTTCCTGATTACAGGAAACTTGAAAGGGAATTGAAAAAATATTATTGGTGAGGGATTTATTTTTTAAGTTTAACAGGGCACAAAATATCTGGGTTTTAGTTAAATGAATTATTTTCTCTGTAAACCCACCACATATTTTCAAAGTATTACAAAATACCGGGTGTATGCAAAACTATTTTGTATTGGCAGAATAATTAATTTTCTATTATTTTCTTCCTTGATTTATTGTTTTTATGGTCTGATACCCATTCTATTGAAAATTTTATTGAATTTGTCCAATAAATAAATCTTAAAATTCTTAATTTTTTCGTAATCGCTACGAATAAATTTAATTAGTTTCTTTATTACTTTTTTGTCTTTAAAAAACATATAAATCAGGAGTAATGTAAAAATCACAGTGATGTAACTACCAACCGAATAAATATTTTTTATCGGGTT
>JAUWTN010000036.1 GCA_030614705.1 Candidatus Aenigmatarchaeota archaeon | reverse complement strand
TCAAAGTAATTCTTTGGATGGTCGCATGAAGGACATTTTTCAATAGCGTCTTCTCCTTCGTGAACATATCCGCATTTCCTGCAAACCCAATAAACTTTATTTTCTTTTTTGAATACTGAATTGCCTTCAACTTCTTTCAGTAATTTGATATATCTTTCCTCGTGATGTTCTTCTGCTTTTGCAATTGCTCTAAGTCTTGCGGCAATCTCAGGAAGTCCTTCTTCTTCAGCAGTTTTTGCGAATTCAGGGTACATTTGAGTGTGTTCAAAATTCTCCCCCGCAATTGCGGCTTTCAGATTTTCTACTGTGTTTCCAAGAGTTGTTGGAGCCCCGGCATCAACTTTAATTTCACCTTCATTGTTTTTATTTAGTTCCCCAATCATTCTGAACAACCATTTTGCGTGTTCTCTTTCATTATCCGCTGAAACCAAAAAAATTTCTGAAATCTGTTCAAATCCTTCTTTCTTTGCAATCTTTGCATACATTGTGTATCTGTTCCTTGCCTGACTTTCGCCAATAAATGCTTTAGTCAGATTTTCAATTGTGGTCATAAATGTTTACTAATTTATTATTTAAATTCACAATCATTTTTTTTGTTTATTATATAATTAAGTAGATTTGGTGTGCAATAATTTCTTTAGTTTAGAAGAAAAAGAAGAAAAGAAAAAAAGATAGCAGAGGAATCACTATTCAATTTTTGGGGCTTTATAGTGGCAACTTAGCATTACTTTACCGCTTGGTGTTATCACTGCTTTCCAGTTTGTTGTAGAACCAAAGGCAGTATAGCAAGAGGCTCCAGTGTTCTCGTGATTTAAATGCGTTGTCTTAACTGGAGGTGTATAACCTGCAGGTACTTCGCCAAGGCATGTAAGTTTGCTATTGCCGTTCTCATCTTTGTTGTTGGCATAAACAGCGTGAGTATCTGTTGTGTAAATAGAGTTTCCTTCTGTGTCTATTAGTACGCCGCAACTTATGTCTTTGAGAACAATAGCAGGACCATTGGCAAGAACTACAGACATTCCCAATATCAATACAGTTAGAACCGATAGCAAAACTGCAGTTTTTTCTTTACCCAGATTTTTAATTGTTGTCATAATAATACATAAAGTCGATATATATAGTACACGAAGTTGATATATATACTACATAAAGTTAATATATGTAATGCTTTGATTTTAAATCTCTAAGTAAATTTAACCTTCCTTTTCTTATATTTCGTATGCAATAATTTCTTTGACATTTTCCCGAGAGGTTCACCTAAAAATTCTGAATAGAGTTCCTGAATTGCGGGATTCTTGTTTGACATTCTCAATTCCATACTTTTATCCTGCTGGTAAATTGCTTCCATCCTTTTTTTCCTGATTTCATTTGTTGTTGGTCTTGGCTGTCCTCCACCTCCAATGCAACCTCCCGGACATGCCATCATTTCTATGAAATGATATTTTTCCCATCTTCCGCTTTCAATAAATTCTCTTATATTTCCAAGCCCGTGCACAACTGCAATTTTTATTGTTAGATTCCCAATTTTTATGTTGGATTCTTTTATACCTTCAAGTCCTCTTACCTGATTGAAATCTAATTTTTGCAATCTTTTTCCTGTGAGAACTTCGTAGGCAACTCTTAATGCGGCTTCCATTACTCCCCCGGTTACTCCAAATATTGCTCCAGCCCCAGAAGAGATTCCAAGAGGGTCATCAAATTCTTCATCTTTTAGTTTTGCGAAATTAATATTTTTTGTTTTAATCATTCTTCCGATTTCCCTTGTTGTTAATACAACATCAACATCATTGCATCCAGCGGTTTTTAGTTCAGGTCTCTGCGCTTCAAATTTCTTTGCAATGCAGGGCATTATTGAGACAACCATAATATCTTCCGGCTTCACATTTATTTTTTGCGCATAATAGGTTTTTGCAATAGCTCCAACCATCTGATGAGGTGATTTGCAGCTTGAAATATTTTTAAGCAAAAACGGATAAGTTTGCTCAGCAAATTTAATCCATGCCGGACAGCAGGAGGTAATCAACGGAAGGTTTTTTTTGCTTTTCATTCTTTCAATAAATTCGCTTGCCTCTTCCATGATTGTTAAATCCGCACCGAAATCAGTGTCAAAGACTTTATCAAAACCAATTTTTCTCAAAGCAGTCACCATTTTTCCTGTAACTAAAGTGCCTGGTTTCATTCCAAACATTTCCCCGAGAGAAGCTCTTACAGCCGGAGCAGTCTGCGCAATAATAAATCTGTTTTTGTGCAGTATTTTATCAATTTCTTCCATCATGGTTTTAACAACCTTTTTGTTGTACGCTTTTTCCCTAATGGCATTTCCTGGGCAGTATAAAGCGCATTGTCCGCAGAAAGTGCATGGGGTGTCTTTTACCGAGAGGTCATAAGGAATTGCCACGCGGGAAGATATACCCCGGTCTGAAAATTCAATATTGTTAATTTTCTGCACAACTCCGCATACCTGCACGCATCTCCCGCACAAAAAACAGTTCGTATCATCTTTTTCCATAGGGGCTTTGGTTTCTTTCACAGGTTTTTCAAATCGTGATTTTTTTATCCCAAGTTCTTTTGCGACAACCGAGAATTCAAGTTCTTTTTCCCCTGAATAATTGTTGCATAAAAGTTCTATATTTAATTTTCTTGCGTCAGCAATTCTTTTTGTGTTTGTAATAATTTCCATTTTGTCTTTGACTTTTGTATCGCATGAAGTGACCAGGTTACCCTGAACTTCCACAAGACAAACCCTGCATCTTCCCTGAGGTTTTAAATCAGGGTGATAACATAAAGTTGGGATGTGGATTTTATTTCTCTCAGAAACTTTTAAAATTGTTTCTCCTTCTTCTGCTGAGACCCACTTTCCGTTTAATTTTATTTTCATACTTTAAATTCCTTTTTAAAATATTTTAATGCGCATTTTAAATGTGTTGTTGATGCAACACCAAGAGCGCAGTAAGATGTGTCGCTGATATGATTTACGAGTTGTTCAAGAAGTTTAACATCTTCTTTTTTTGCTTTATTATTTTCAATTTTTTCAAGGAGTTCAACAACCCTGAAATTTCCTTCCCTGCATGGGGTGCAGTATCCGCAACTTTCATGCACAAAGAATTCGCTTAAGGTTCTTGAGATATCCACAATATCTCTGTTTTCCCCAACAATTATCAGACCTCTTGCTCCGAGGAAAGCTCCTTTTTCTGAAATTGATTCATCATCAACACTCAGATTTTTGAATTTTGGGTAAGGGATGCATCCGCATGAACCTCCGAAGTAAACTGCTTTTGGTTCATTTTTGGGTTTTCCAAGAGACACAATATGTTTTAATGGCACACCAAGTTCAATCTCGTAAATCCCGGGTTCTTTTAAGTCTCCTGACAGGGAAAATAATTGCAATTCATTGTTCCAGTTTCCAAGAACAATCAAGGGAATATTCGCAAGAGTTTCAACATTATTTATGCATGTTGGTTTTCCGTATAGTCCTGATTGGGATGGGTAAGGAGGTTTTTTCCTGACCAAAGGTCTGTTTCCTTCAATGGATTCAAGAATGGCGGTTTCTTCTCCGCAAAGATAAAAACCTGCGCCAAGAACAATCTTTATTTTCAATTTTATTTTCTTCAAATATTTCTCAGATTGTTTTATTAATTTTTCAAGTTTTGGTTTAAGATAAGAATATTCTCCTCTAAGATAAATAATCGCTGAATGAATATCCATTGCATAGGATGCAATTGCAATGCCTTCGATTAAAAGAGAAGGATTGTTTTCCATGATAAATTTATCCTTGAATGTCCCGGGTTCGCCTTCATCAGCATTGCAGATAAGATATTTTGTTCCTTTTCCCATAAGTTCCCATTTTAATCCTGTGAGGAAATTGGAACCGCTCCTTCCTTTCAACCCTGATTTTTTTACAGTGTTGATAATATCAATTCTTTTCATTTTTCGGGTTTTTTCAAATCCCGCCCAATTTGATTTTCTTAATATTTGCATATTATTTTAATTCCCGCAGTATTTTGCGGACTTTGATTTTATCCAGATTTGTATAAGGTTTATTATTAATTAGCATTGCGGGCGCGGAATCGCAACACCCAATGCACGAAGTAAGTTCAATACTGAATTTTCCATCTTTGGTTGTTTCCCCAAGGTTTATTTTTAATTCTTTTTTCAGCATTTCCATAATATTTTCAGATCCATTAAGATTGCATGACAAATTATTGCATACGCGAATAATATATTTTCCTTTTTTTGCGGTTGGAATTAAAGAATAAAAACTTGCGGTTGTGTATAATTTTGCAAGAGGAATATCGAGTTTTTTGCTCAGGTAATTAAGTTTTTCAAATGGAAGATATTTTTTTGATTTTACTATTTCTTCAAATAAGGTTATCAATTCGCATTTCCCTTTTTTGTATTGCGAAATTAAACTGTTAAGTTTGTTCATAATATATAAGGGGAATCAAATAAAATACCAGTTTTGAGTGTGTTTAGTTATAAAGAATCTTAGAACTATTAAGGGGTTATAAAAATTATGTTTCTCTCAATTTATGGGATGCGGGGTATCGGCGGCGATTAATCTTAAAGGCGATTCAAGCATGGATGTCTTTGATAATAATTATTATATCTTAGAGCTGTCAAAAAACAGAGGTTCACAGGCATCAGGAGTGACTTTATATAGAGCTGGAGAATTAGATAGACATAAAGACAAAGGATTGCCACATGAAGTTTTTACTGAAGATTTTATAAATTCACATGATTTAACAGGCGAAGTTGGGATAGGTCATGTCAGGTATGTTACTAATAGCGCAGATACTTTGGATAATGCTCATCCTGTTAGGGTTGAATTGGATGATTGCACCCTTGATTTTGCAATGAATGGCGAAATTTCAGACCATTTAAGATGGAGACCTGAGTTGAAAGATAAAGGAATAGATTTTGATAATTCCACAAATGATACTTCTACTTTTGCGGGTTTGATTCTTGATAAATATCTGGAAAATTGCGATTTATTGGGAGCATTGAATTCTGCTTATAATGAGGTTTTTGATTATGGGGGTTTTACTGTAGTAGGTCTTCTTTCAGATAAAAATGAAGATAATAATTATTTGTTTTATGGGAGGGATGGGTTAAGACCATTTCATGAAGGGAAAATTGGAGATAATCTTGTGTTTTCTTCTGAAAATTCTCCGCTTTTTGAATTAGGCGCAGAGAATATTAGGGAGATAAAACCCGGAACCATAGGAATTTATGATATTGATTCCCGCAGATTTGGAACTATAATGAAGGATAGAAAAAAACCGCTTTGTTGTTTTGAAGTTATTTATGAAGGGGAACCTCTTTCAACAACCGATGAAAAAACTCATCTTAAATACAGGAATGAATTGGGTGGTGCCTTGAGGAAAGAGCATCCGCTCGGGGAAGATTTAGTCATTACAGGAATTCCGGAATCCGGGTTGAGTTATGCTGAAGGTTATTCCGGCAACACCCAAGAACTTATTTTAAGAGACCGCGATAAGTATGTTAGAACCTTTATGGTTAGCAATAAGCCTTCAGAGAGATTTCGGAAAGCAAAAAATAAATTTAGATATGCTGAGGATAAGATAAATAATATAAAAATAGGTGCTGTTGATGATTCAGTTGTAAGATTGAATGTTGGTTCTGTTGTTGCTTCGTATCTTAG
>JAUWTN010000026.1 GCA_030614705.1 Candidatus Aenigmatarchaeota archaeon | reverse complement strand
CTGAAATTGGGTTAATTTACGGACTCATTGATAAAGCTAATATATCCTCAGAAATTAATTTATCTTTAGAAGATATAATAGAAAAAGAAAAAATTGGAGTGGGTAATAAACAAGAATTTAATAGCTGGTTGGAAACAATTGATTTTCAGTCTATTGATGAATTGCCTGAAATTGAATCCCTAAAGAAACAGAAAATTAATGGGGAAAAATATAATAAAGTGAATTTTGAATGTTTGGGTGATATTTCATATCACCAGATGGTTCAAGTACCAGCCAATTTACAATTGATTCATGATAATGAAACACAAGATGCAATAATTCCAATCCCTGTATTAAAAGAAACTACGGAAAGAATATTGGTTTATCTTGGAAAAACTCCCTATATATTTATCGCCCCTGATGAAGGAATAATAAATAAAAAAATCCTTGAAGCTTCTCAAAAGGGAGAAATGTCTTTGGGAGAAAGAAGTAATTATAATAACTGGTTAAATAGATTTGAATATGAAAAATATGGGTGTCTTGGCATAACCAAAGAGATTATTAATAGAACAGATTATAAACCCAAATCTGTTTATATTAATACAGAACTTTTGGAAAATTTGGAAAATGGTTCTAACAACCCTGCTGCATTGCTCAGACCTCTTGATTCCGCCATAACTTTAGAAAAAAATAAGGAAACAATAACTTTTGGCATTCCAGGAAATTTGGGCGTTGGTTTTGGTTATTTATACGACCCTTGCACTGTTTATCTGGATGAAAAAAATATTGAAATTCAGGGAAGAAAAGTGGATGAACCTAAACCTTATGAGGGTATGTATGGCTAATCAAAAAGATTATTCTTATTTTAATTAATTTATGAATCTATGTTTAATTTGCAAAGGTGTTAGAAAACTATGCGGTAGAGCTAAATGCCCTTTATTAACAAGGATTTACTGCCAGAAAATCTCCGCCCCAAAAATCAAGGAAACTTTATTTGGACCTTCTCCCAAATCAATTTTTGTTGGTCATGAGGGGTATCCTAATTTATTAGTGGGTCCTATGATTTCTCTGAATGAACAAAACCTCGAAAGACAAGATACCCCTGAAAAAATGTACGGTATGGACCTTAACAGCATTGTCAAAGAAAGGTATTCTCTGGTAAGGGGGAAACTAAAAAGAAATATTTTTACAAAAGACAGGTACCTTCAGGAATTGCAGGATATAACCCTTTCAATAAAACCTGTTGACCTGGAAATAAACTTCTCAAAGAAACCTTCCTTCTCGCAATCTTTCTCAACAATCACCCAGCCAATGGGGGCAAGCGGGGAAGTGAATAAAATAAAAGTTGTGGATAATCCAAAAATCACAAAAAAAGTTTACAGCCTGATTAACGGGGAAATGAAAGCTAATGACGCCGCAATAGAATTCTATAACTCAAAATTTGAAGTTTCACAGATTTCAAAAATTCTGAGTTCAGGAGTTCTGGGAACAAAAAAGAAAATAGTTCCAACCAGATGGAGCATAACTGCAATGGATGATTTGCTTGGAAAACATTTCATAAAACAAATAAAGGATTTTGATTCGGTTAATGAATATTTTTTATTCACAAACAATTATCTGGATAATTATTATTATATCATTCTGATGCCCGGCAACTGGGAGTTTGAACAATTTGAATCCTGGTTCCCCGGAACTTTATGGAATCTGCAGGGAAAAGAACCGAGCGTGACTGTTGAACATGAAGGCTGCAGCGGGAGAAAAAAATATGCAATTTCGCAGAGCGGGGGTTACTACGCTGCAAGGTTCGCGGTTGCAGAGGGCCTGTTAAATATGAAAAAACAGGCAAGAGCAATTGTAATCAGGGAAATTCATGAAGGGTATGAAATTCCTGTTGGGGTGTGGGAAGTCAGGGAAGGAATAAGAAATGCATTTAAATTAAAATATGATAAATTCACAAGCCTGAATGAATTATTTAAATTCCTTGATGAAAAACTAAGACTTCCTGTTAAAGATTATAATGAAAAAAGTAAATTATTAACTCAAAGAAGAATATTTGATTTTTGTTGATTATTCTGCACCTCCCAAAAGATACAAATAATCAATTATGTAAGAATTTATTTTATTTAATATTATGCAGGGGTAGCCAAGTGGTCAAAGGCGCAGGGCTAAGGACTCTGTCTGTTAGTCGGTTCGGGAGTTCGAAGCAACCCTTTATTGGTGTAATCGGCTTAAGGTCTGCACTCCAAAAACCAAAAATAAAGGATTTTCGGAAGTCTCCCCTCCTGCATTTTTAAAATTATGATTATGGAAACCTCTGAAAAAGAGAGGATTAATCCTCTGGGAAATAGTATTCTGTTTATTCCAGATAAAGAAGAACGAGAAGCTCATGGTAAAAAACCATTTATTCAATATGGGTGGGCTGAAACCGAATATTATTCTTGGGTACGCCCTTATATTGTCAATCTTGAAGACCTTGAAAAAGTTCCTGAATTCAAATTAAGAAATGTAATAATAAACAAGTTATTGGGAGAATACACCGATTTAAACCATTATACAAAAGCCAGAAGAACTATTAGCGGTGGATTGGAAATAAAGAATAGAACTCCTTACGAAAGAAGCATCTTCACAGCAGAATTCTCAAGAAATGAATATAATCTAATTAAAGAGTATTTTTAGCCATCATTTAAATTTTTTAATTAATTATGGACGCAGAACTAAAATGCAAAATGAAAGAGCTTGAAGCTAAAAAATGGATGAAAGTTGGGTTTATCTTTGAAGTTCTTGGGATGAACAAAGAAATTGTAGAGAAAAGCCTAAAAGAGCATATTGATAAACTTGAGAAAATAAAAACCTCTTTGGTTTACAAAAAAGATTTCAGCAAAATAGAAAAGGTTGAAAAACCAATGAAAGGCATTGAATTTGCATATTCTCAGATTGTTGAAACTGAAGTGATGGTTCAGGATTTAAAAACACTCATGGTTATAACTATTTCTTATGGTCCGAGTTCAATTGAAATTCTAAAACCAAATACAATAAATATCTCAGCCGGAGAAATACAGGACGTTGCAAACATGACTTCCGGGGTTATCCATCAGATTGCCTCTGCTGGTTTAGGGGGAATTATAGCAACACCTAAGAAATAAATTATTATTATTTATGAAACAAGTAATTATTGTCAGGAATAACCTAAAAATGGGTAAAGGTAAAATAGCCGCTCAGGTCGCCCATGCCAGCATAGGTTCCTATAAAAGAGCAGACAAAAAATTAAGGGAAATATGGGAAAAAGAAGGGGCTAAAAAAGTTGTTCTCAAGGTTAAAGATGAAATGGAACTTATAGAATTCCAAAAAAGAGTATTTGAAAAAAACATACCAAATTATCTTGTAATAGATGCCGGGTTAACGCAACTTCCAAGCGCAACAATAACCTGCCTTGGGATTGGACCAGATGAAGATAAAAAAATCGATGAACTGGTTAAAGACCTAAAATTACTGTAATAATTAAATTTCAATCATTAGTTATGAAAGCAGTTAAAGCTAAACTTTTATATGATGGTTCAAAAAACACAAAAGAAAATGTTTATATTATATTTGACAAGAAAATAAAAAAGATTACAAAAACCAAACCCAAATGCGAAATTATTGGGGAAGGAATTGTCACTCCTGCATTTGTGGATTCGCACAGCCATATTGGATTATGCAGAAGCGGAGAACCTTATCAGGAAGACGAAGCTAATGAGGGGATGGACTCTTTCCTATTTGGAGATCCCTTGGATTCCATTTACCTTGATGACAAAGCATTTTCAGAATCTGTTGAACATGGAGTTTTATATTCAAACATAATGCCCTGCAGCGGAAATATAATAGGGGGGAGATGCGTCTTAATAAAAAATTACGCAAAAAACACCGCAGAAGCATTTATGAAATATACCGGAGTTAAGATGGCTTTTGGTTATAACCCAAGAAGCACAACCGACTGGAAGGGTTCAAGACCTTACACTAGAATGGGCGCAGCCTATCTTTTAAGAACTAAATTATCAGAAGCAGTAAAAACAAAAAAACTTATTGAAAAGAAAAAAAAGAAACCTGAAGAGATTAGTTACTTAACTGAACATTTAATTAAAATAATTGAAAACAAAGAAAGACTGATGATTCATGTTCACAAAGAAGATGATATAATTGCAATTATCAGGATCGCAAAAGAGTTCAAACTAAAAAATATTGTGATAAATCACGCATGCGACATAAACACTGAAAGAGGTTTTAAAATAATCAAAGATTCGGGATTTCCTGTTGTATATGGTCCTGTGGATTCATTCCCTCCCAAAGTTGAATTAAAAAATGAGAGTTGGAAAAATATGGAATATCTTGTAAAAGCCAATCTAAAATTCGGTTTAATAAGCGACCACCCTGTAGTCCTCCAAAGAAATTTATTTTTGCAATTAAGATTCTTCAGGCACTTTGGTCTCAGCAAAGCAGAGTGCATCTCAATAATTACAAAACAAAATGCGGAAATTATTGGAGCAAAAGAAATCGGAGAAATAAAAGAAAATAAACTCGCGTCTTTAGTTATATGGAAAGAAGACCCTTTCTCATTGGGAGCCCACCCTAAAATAGTTATTGGGGAGGGGGAGGTTTTGCGTTGATATGTTATATTTAATTGGTATTGGTCTCTGGGATGAAAAAGATATTTCTCTTAAAGGTCTGGAAGCCGCAAAGAAGTGCGATAAAGTTCTCATTGAAAAATACACCAGTTTGTGGAAAGGGGATTTGGAAAGTTTAGGGATTAATGCAGAAACTGTGGCAAGGGAAGATTTAGAAAATGATATAAATAATATTCTTGACACTGCGAAAGAAAAAGATGTTGCAATATTGGTTCCCGGAGATTCTCTGATTGCGACAACCCACAATTCAATTTTGCTTGATGCAAAAAAATACGGTGTGGAAACAAAAGTAATACATTCAAGTTCCATCTTCTCCGCAATTGGAGAAACAGGATTGCAGATTTACAAATTTGGAAAAGTCTCAACAATAGCTTATTATTATTCTGAAGCTCCTTACAATCTGCTTGAAGATAATTTAAAACAGGATGCGCATACACTATTCCTTCTGGACATCACAAAAGAAAAACTTATGACCTGCGGAGAAGGGTTGAAAATATTGCTTGATTTGGAAAATAAATTCAAAAAAAATCTTCTTTCAGAAGAAACTGAAGTTGTTGTTTTTTGCAAAGCAGGAAGCAGTGAACAGATTTTAAGATATGATAAAATAAAAAACCTGCTCAATTTGGATTGTTTTCTCTGCGTTATTATAATTCCTGGCAAACTGCATTTCCTTGAAAAAGAATATTTGGATTCGCTGAGAGATTAATTTTTTAATTAATTAACCTTGTTTAGTTGGATTAAATTCAAAAAGCAATATTTATTTCTTCAAAAAAATCAATAAACCTGCACCAGCAACAATCACAACAATAATTGCAATCCACAACCAAGGCAATTCTCCTGTTGGTTTATCTTCGTTATCTTTCTGGAAAGGGCAATCCTGCGGGCAGTTTTGAGAGTTTTCTCCATTCTCACAAATCAGATTGTTATTGCATGCTATCTGTTCTATATCTATTTCCGCTGAGTTTTTAATAACCCCAAAATCTGTGGAAACCTGAATTGACTGATATCCTTCTTTTGAAGCAGTGACTCCAAGTGTGTAAGTTCCAATCTGATTTGCTTTAATTGAAGTTGGCAGAGTTAAAGGTTTTGTTGTTTTATCAGGAGAAATTAAAGTTGCGGTTATTGTTGGGTTTTCAACTTCAGAATTATAATTCAAAAAAATTGTTTTTTCTTGTATAAATATTTTTGATTTACTTAGACATTCAGAATCCTTGCAGGTGAAAATATCAAATTCAAAATCTGGATTTGCAATTATTTTAAATTGTTTTGTTTCTATTATTTCATAAGGTTCCATTATTGATACCACCGCCTGACAATCCTGTGGCTGCGTAGTACTATCCACCACATAACTCTGATAATTTTCAGTAATTGGAATACCTAATTGTAAAAATATTGTTTTCATTTCCAACATAGCCTGAGGGGATTTTTCACAATCAATACTTGCGCAATAAACTATTTCTTCTTCTGTATCAGAAACTAAAGTATAACTAAAACTAACTTGCTCACCAATACCAAAAGAAGGTTCCACTTTAATATCTATAGTTGTAAAAGCTAAAATTGCTGGTAAAAATATTAATAAAATTATTGCCCTTAAACCCACACACAAAAATTCTATTTTCATTTTACTAAAGGTTCTTTCAAAAGATAAGAAGGTTTTATATCTAAAGTAGGATCTCCAAACACAGTTGTCATCCACCTATAAGCACTATCTCCATAATTATAATAAGCTTCCTTAAAAGCTTTTCCTAAAGTTTTGCTTTCATAATAAACCCCATTCATAGTAAGTCTATAAATATTATTGCCTGTCCATGCAACACACACTGCGCCTAAATGAGCTAAAGCTCCTTTTCTTATTGCAGTGTTACAAAAAGAATTTTTATTGTAGGTTGAACACGTTGAACAAGCATCACTAAATACAAAAGCATTGCTCAAATCAGGCATTTTTGCAGATGAAATCCCAGCCCAACCGCTGCTACCGTGATCCTGATAACTTATCATATCCTGTCCAATCCATTCTTTTGGATTAAACTGATAACAATTTGTTGTGGAAGTTATATTTATGGAATTATAACCAGCATTTCTAAAAATTTGAACTCTATAATTCGTTTTTGCAATCATACTTTCAAAAGAACTCGCCATAAATTTAACCTTATTTGTTTTTCCTAATTTATCATAAAACAAGTCCCGACCAATATAACTGGATACGTCAGATAAAGAAATACCCATGAGTCTACCTGTGTATAAATCAGGAGTTAAATCATCAAATAAATCCGCATAAATAATTTGATCTAAAGCCTGATAATTTGAATACCCGCTTCTTTTACCTTTATAATCCCTATAAGGAATTGCATTTGGCGCTGCCATAATTGTTAAATAAATCTCGTCCAACAGAGGTATTAAATTTACAGTTGCATAATAATAACTTGTGCCTGAATAAGGTGAACAATCCAGTTTAATTTCCATTTTTTTATTTACTATATTATCCGGGATTATAAACTCTTTCCTTTTTCCCTGTGAAGAAATTCTATCAGTATTTCCTAAATAATTATTATTTGCATAAACCGAACAATTCCTCATTAAATACCCGGCATAATCAATTGAAATATAATATTTCTTTGCAGTATCTATATTATCAAAATTAAAAAAACTGATGTTGTTTGCAATAGGTTTTTTCACAATTATTTTTTTCAATGCAGGCGCGCAACTGTCGGTCATTGAGTTGCAAAAAGCTTTAACTGAATTAGAATCATTCTTAATTTCAAAAAGATGTGGGTAGATATCTGGAGAGAATTTAGCTCCACTAAACCTCAGCTCCAAATTGCCAGAAGTGAAACCATTGTATAATTTAGATATATAAAGGGTATCATAGGATTTAACAAATTTCTTTCTTATATCTTTACATTCCATTAATTGAGACTTTAATAAATTTCCATTATTATATAAATCAATATTTATATATTTTTCATTGCAATCATACAACACGCCGCCAAATGAAATTCTAAATGGTTTTATTTCTTTAGGAATATCTTTTTCAAGATTGTAAGTTATGCTATTGGATACACTATAAAGTTCTTTTGACCTCATTTCAAACCCGGAAGAACAAGAGTCTCCCATATCACAAACTTTTTTATTGGAAACTCCACAATAAGTTTTTATCTTCTGTGTGATGGAGGTATCAATTATTTTATAATCCGTACTGCTTACAGGCATTATTATTTCATGCTTTGCGCTTGCCAGAATAGGCGCTGCCAAAGAAGTTTTTGTGTATAATTCTGAGATGGAATTGCCGGATTTTTCTGGTGTGAAACTTTCGGTTACTTTTATACTTAAATCATTTGGATTAACCAGCATAAATTTATTTGTATTTGTCTCTGCAAGATATTTATTTTGTAAAGCATCTAAATTATAAGTTTCATCGCATCTTGATACTGAAGGATTTCCAACGCAAATAACTTTAACAGCATCAAAATTAATATTGTCATTATAACCTTTTATTATCAACGGAGCATTTATTAAAGACGCATATACAGAAGCCATTAATGCCAATTCATAATTATCCTCAACATAAACTACGCTTCCGTATGTTTTCCAGTAAGTTAAATAATTATTTGGATATATTCTCGAGATTTTGGTGGAAGTTAATCCTGCCCCTAAAGGTTTAGCTGCTGTTAAAAGATTATCCAACTCAGTTGGCGTGTTTCCTATTATAGTTAGCTTTGAAGGAATATATTGTTGCATGAAATAAATTGCAGAATCAATATCAAACGCGCTGGTTTCTTTATGATAAATTAAAGTTGGATATACGCAGGTATTATCTGCGGTTCCATACCCATTTTGACACCAGGTATCTTTTTCACTTGTCCAAGTTGTTAAAGGAACTAAAGTCAAAACATCTCTCCAGTTTTCATCGCTGATTAAGAACATTTGTTTTGATAAAAATTTTGAAGAATCTTTTAAATTTTCTGAGGAACATTCTCCGCAATCTCTTGAACAAGTTGAACAATTTTCTCCTATTGCTGTGTTACATTGTTCTATTCCACAACAATCTGTTATTGAACAATCTGCTGTGCATCCGCTTGAACATTCTCCTGAATCACAGTTATTGTCTCCGCATTTTGGTGGACAGGTTCCGCAATCATTTTGGCAGGTTGAACAATTTTCCTCGCAGTTGCAGGCATTGTCTGGACAAGAATTACAATTATTGCAGTAATCATTTGAGTCTTGTGTTGACCACATCCCTATTGAAGTGCAGTATCTTCGGTTTGTTATGTCACAGGTTCCTGGAGTGCATTGCTGAGCCCGACAACCAGATAAACTTATACAACAATTAGAACAATCTGAAGCTCCGGATATTTTACCAGTAACACAAATACTTGGGTCGCAACAGACCCCACCCAAATCATTGCAAGTAGAACTATTTATACAACCCCCGTTTTCGCATTTATCAAACCCATAACTTTTGCAGTTGTAGCTGGTCCAAGTACAATAATTCGCATCTTTTTTACAATAAAATTCTTTTAAATAAGGTCCAGTGGAATCAGCTATTCCATTTAGGTTTACACAAGTATCTTCATGAATTCCATAGTTATCCGTACAAATACCTTTTGTATTTAATATTAATCGCAACGCAGGTGTATCCTGAATCATATCCGTATTTCCTATCGGATCTGTATTTGCGCATTGCGAATCACTTTGACAAGTCCCACTACAACAAACATATCCCAAACAGTCCGAAGCCCCGGAGATTATTGTTCCATTACAGGTTTGACCTGAGTCGCAACAAACACCATTTAATTGAGCGCAGGTTTTTGGAATATCAACACAAGTTCCAATACAACAATTTGCGCAATCAGAAGAAATTACTTTAGTTCCGCTGCAGGTTTGGGTTGAAGTGCAACAATTTCCATTTTGTTGGGCGCAGGTTTTTGGTTGATTATTACCCCCAATAACTATTTCAGAATTTGCGAATTTTGGTGGCAATGAACTAAAACAAACCGCAACAATTCCGACGGTTCCATTTTCTTTTGCCTTAAAATTATTTGTGTAAAGATTTGTTTTTATGTTGCTCACCGGAGAATAAACTGAATAATCAACTGGATTGTTTACTTTATTAATCATTACATACAAACCATCTGTGCAGTTGTTCACTGTGCAGGAACATGAATCACCGATTTTGCATGTTGCCGGGCACTGGAGGAATGAATTGCTAATTTCAATTTCTTTTTTTAGAATAACCGGGATTGGGGTGCTAAAACAATAACCCATTACTTTTATTTTTCCTTCTCCGGTTGGTGTGAAACTTACTTTTGCCGGTGGAATTCCCGCAATTACAGGAATCTGTAATGGATTTCCTTCACTCTTTAAGACTATCCATAAACCGCTTGTGCAGGTTCCTTCATCCAACTTTAGTTCGCAGGAACATTGCTGGTTTACAGAGCACTGGGAACAATCAATACT
>JAUWTN010000034.1 GCA_030614705.1 Candidatus Aenigmatarchaeota archaeon | reverse complement strand
CCCTGAAAGCGTGTCTCAAAAAGAAGCAAGAGAAATCAGATTAAAAGCCAATCTCAAAGAAATAGACCCGAATAGGATAAGAGAAATTGAAGAGGCTACAGGACATGATATTATTGCAATAAATAT
The DNA here is from genome assembly GCA_030614705.1 of Candidatus Aenigmatarchaeota archaeon. Taxonomy (GTDB): domain Archaea; phylum Aenigmatarchaeota; class Aenigmatarchaeia; order QMZS01; family QMZS01; genus QMZS01. Next base: position 6,202 of record JAUWTN010000034.1, on the reverse strand, counting down.
GGCTTTAAGCGAGCAGGTAAGTAAAAAAGCCGCGGCTCATATTAACAAAGCAAGAACCAGTGCGGATACTACTGAAACAGCAAAAGCAATGCAACTCAAAGAATCACTTGGGGTGATTGCAGACTCACTGGAGAATTTAAGGGATATTACTCTTGAAAGAAGTATTGATTGGATAGATATTCCTCATATGGATACAACCCATCTTTATGATGCTTTGCCAACTGTACTTGGAAGACCTTTAGCGTATTATGGAGAAATGTTACAATCCAATTTGGAACTTCTAGATTACGTTTACAACAATTCAATAAAAGGAAAATGGGGGGATGCAACAGGAAATCATCACTCTGCCACTGCCCTAAAAATGGATGGAAGAAAACTTGAGAAACTCTATTGCGAAGAATTTTGCAATGTTGGTCATATGATGGCTCCGGCTCAGATACCAGGGAGAGAATTTATTGCGGATTGCATTTATGTTTTGGCAAGAACTTCAGAAACCATGGGAAACCTTGCTCATTATATTCGGATGGGGAGAAGCGATGATGTTGGTATTTTTAAATTTCCAATAGGAGATAAAGGTTCATCAGCAATGCCACATAAAGATGCCAAAGGTGGAAATCCAAGAAGAGAAGAACAAACTGAAGGTTTTGCAAATTATATGGAAGGTGTTATGCAGACAACTTTGGGTTCCTGTGGTTTTGATTATGGACGAGATTTAAGAGCTTCTGCCACAGACAGAATAACTTTGGAAGAATCTTTTAAATGGGGGGATTATGTTATAAGAAACCTCGCAAAAGTATTATATGTTCTTGAAGCAGTTGAAGACCGGTGCCTTGAGAGAGTAAAACGTTCTCATAGGGTCACAACTTCCCAACAAGTTATGACTTATTTGACAGACAGGACAAGAACAGAAAATCCAATGACAAGGGAATATGCTCATGATTTGGTTGCAAAACTCGCCACTGAAGCGTACGAAGCCAAAAGACCTTTTGTTGATGTGGTGCTGGAAAATAAAGAAATCACTGATTTGTTGCCCGAAGATACTTTAAGAAATATTACTGACCCAACCCAATATATTGGTCTGAGTAAAGAAATTGTCGGGGATGTTTACGCAAACTATCACGGAAAAAAGACATTTAAAGGCAGAAGAGTTGACAGCGATTATTTGGAGTAAGTTACTATGATAAATTAGATTTATTTGTGATTGGGAACTTTATTTTCGTCTTAAGTTTTTTATTTTTAATAATTTTTTGATTGTTTTTGAAATATTTTTTTGGTAAAGTTCAAGAATATGATTTTTGTTTTCAGAAAATATAAAGTTTATTTTATCTATAAGGAAATTGTATTTTTTGGATTCATTGCTTAAATTATAATGCCCGAATTTATAATCCAATTCAATTTTTCCAAGAACGGGTTCAAGCAGTTCATCAAAATGAAGATAAATATATTTTGAATACAAATTCAGTCGTCCTTCCAGTTCAAATCTCCTATTCGAATAAAATATATATTGATTGATCATACTATAATTTGATATTTTGCTTGCTCTTCTTATGAAATCCGAATCTTCCCCTATATTTATTGACTCATCAAATCCAGATACTTCATCAAACACATCTTTTTTTACAAAAATAAAAAACCCGCCGCCTATTGGATTGAAATAAGAAGAAAGCTTGAAATAAAAGTTTACAACAATGTTCGCAGGGATATCCTTTACATTAAAAGGATGAAGAAACTGGAAAACATTCGCAAGACCGAGATTTTCTTCTTCTATGCGTTTTATGAATTTTGCCAGAAAGTATTCATCTGGAATTATCACATCTGCATCAAGAAACAATAAATATTCTCCTTTTGCTTTTTTCCTGCCCTGGTTTCTGCCAGGCCCAGGACCTTTTTTATCCACTAAAATAAATTCAGAGCCGAAAGATTTTGCTATTTTGGGGGTTTTATCTTCTGAATATGAATCGCATACAATAATCTCATAATTTTTATAGGTCTGGTTTTTTATCGAGTTGAGCAGATTAAGCAAGTATTCTTCTTCGTTTAATGTAGGAATAATTATAGAAATCAAGGGATTTGAACTAGACATAACATTAATTATTTATAATTTTCTTATAAAAAATAACTTTATATTTTTGTCTATTATAATTATGAACTCAGAAATCAAAAAACTAAACTCGCAGGCTCAGATTTACTCAGAGAAATTAAATTCAGTGTTGGATGAAGTGAAAAAAGTTATTGTGGGGCAGGAAGAGATTCTTGACAAATTATTAATCTCATTAATCGCAGACGGTCATGTTCTGCTTGAAGGAGTTCCTGGACTTGCAAAAACTTTGATGGTAAATACTTTATCCGAGACCTTTAATGCAAACTTTTGCAGGATTCAATTTACTCCTGATTTGCTCCCCGCGGACATAACAGGAACCCAAATTTATGACAATAAAAAAGGAAATTTCTATACTCAAAAAGGACCAATATTCAGCAATTTTATTCTTGCGGATGAAATCAACAGAGCTCCTCCAAAAGTCCAGTCCGCACTGCTTGAGGCAATGCAGGAGAAACAGGTGAGCATTCAGGGAAACACTTTCAAACTTGACAAACCATTTCTTGTTTTGGCAACACAGAATCCAATTGAAACCGAAGGAACTTACAAACTTCCCGAAGCCCAGGTTGACAGATTTACTTTTAAATTAATAATTGAATACCCGAAAAAAGAAGAAGAAAAAAGTATCATCCAGAGAAACACACGGGGAATTTATATAAAAACAAAAACAATTTTGAACTCAAAAGAATTAATTAAGATTCAGGAATTCAACAAGAAAATTTATGTTGATGAAAAAATTGAAGAATATGTTGCGTGCATTGTTGATGCAACAAGACATCCAAAAGATTACGGGTTGAATATAGAAGAACTGATTGATTACGGGGCTTCTCCAAGAGCTTCAATATGGCTTATTTTGGCTGGGAAAGCTCATGCTTTACTAAACGGTCGCGGTTATGTAATCCCAGAAGATATAAAAGCAATAGCCCACGATGTGTTAAGACATAGGATAATATTGACCTATGAAGCGGAGGCAGAAGATATAATAGCGGATAAAATAATCGATGATATTATTTCAAAAATCAAGACCCCTTAGATAAAATGCCTAAGGTAAAAGAGATAATCGGAAAAGTAAAAAAACTCGAGATAAAAACAAACAAATTAGTTGAGGGTCTTATGTGCGGAAATTATCATTCTGTTTTTAAGGGGAGGGGAATTGAATTTTCTGAAGTAAGGGAATATATTCCTGGCGATGATATCCGAACAATTGACTGGAAAGTTACAGCAAGACATAACTCGCCTTTTGTAAAAGAGTTTATAGAAGAAAGAGACCTTGATATTTACATTGTATCAGATATTTCAGCAAGCAACAATTTCGGTCGCAAAAAAGCAAAGAAAGAAATTGGATTTGAAATCTCCGCAGCATTGATGTTTTCAGCGTTGAAGAATAATGATAATGTTGGGATGTGTTTAGTTACAGACCACATTGAGAAGTTCTTCAGACCAAGAAAAGGCAGGAAACACCTTCTTGCAATGCTGAGAGAATTAATTTATTATGAACCTAAACACAGGGAGACTAATCTGAATAATTCTCTGGCTCACCTGAGCAAAATAATAAAAAAGAGAAGCGTGATTTTTATAATCTCTGATTATGTTTCAGGTTCATTTGAAAAGCCCCTAAAATATCTAAAGAAAAGACACGATGTAGTGCTTGTGAAATTATCTGATGCAATAGAAAAAGAGATTCCTGATTTGGGGTATGTTTTCCTTGAAGACGAAGAAACTGGAGAGCAGGTTCTTGTAAACACCGCAGACGAAAACTTCAGGAATACTTACAAATCACAAACCAGCAAAGCAAATGATGATTTATTAAGGAAAATGAAAAAATTAAAGATAGATATTATTCAGTTAAATACAGACGATTCTTTTTATGCACCTCTTAGAAAATTCTTCGCGCTCAGGAAAAAGAGGATGGTGAGATAAAATGGGATTTGAATTTGGAGAACCCTGGATATTGATTTTTTTATTAGTGGTTCCTTTGATCATTTATTTCTACAAAATTTACAATGAAAAGAAAAAAAGAAGTTCTCTTAAGTTCAGCTCTTTAGGAATTATAAAAAAAACATCCCTGAAGAAAATAAATATTCGGGCTCACCTACCTTTTATTCTTCTTCTGATTGCGGTTGCTTCAATAATTATTGGTTTGGCAGACCCAACAATTCCATTGAAAACCGAGAAAGAAGGAGTGAATGTAATTCTTGTTATTGATGATTCAGGAAGTATGGCAGCGGCAGATTACAAACCAACAAGACTGGAAGCCGCTAAAAAAGCATCGGAAATTTTGATAACCAGTCTCGAACCAAAAGATAATATTGGGATAATTATTTTTGAGTCGGGAGCGACCACGGCGGCTTATCTAACCCCTTTCAAAGACCTTGCCCTTGAAAAATTAAAATTAATTGAACAGAGACAGGGTAAAACCGCAATAGGAGATGGTTTGGGTCTTGGGATTGATATGGCGATTTCAATACCAAACAAGAAAAAAGTTGTAATTCTTTTGAGTGATGGGGTGAACAATGCGGGGGTTGTAAGTCCGGCAGAAGCTGTTGAATTCGCGAAAGTAAATGATATTCAGGTTTATACTATTGGAATGGGTTCTGAAGAGCCAACAATATTAGGATATGATTATTTCGGAAGACCTCAATATGCTGAACTTGATGAAGGAACCCTGAAGAATATTGCTTTGGAAACCGGGGGGAAATATTATAAATCAGTTGAACAGAATACTTTGAATGAAGTTTATGAAAATATCAGCGAGAATATAAAAAGGGAATGGGAGAATACAAGCATCAAGGACTGGTTTTTTGTGTTTGCTTTGATTGTTTTGCTGATAAATATTTATATTATCTACGGCAGGTATAGGATTATTGTTTAGAAAATGAAAAATAATTATGGATTTGTTGGCAAATTAAATTGTAAATTTCACAGTAAATTAATTTTTGCTTTAATAATCTGTTTTTTATTTGTTGGAACAAATATTGTTTTCGCTGAAGATATTATATTTTCATTAAACCAATCAGAATATTATTTTCTTGTGGGTCAGGATGCAATAATTGTAATGGGTGTAAATAATACACACGGGAAACAAATTGAAGGACAATTAATTTACACAATTACGCAGGAAATTAATCAGGGGGGTTTTTACAGTTCAAATGTTCATTCCCAATCAAAATTATTTGTTGTGGAAAATGGAAAAACAGAAATGAACTTTGCTTTTGGAACTTCTGACCAACCAACAACTTTAAGAGTAAAACTGGAATTTGATTATAATGAAGGGGGACAAACAAAAATTGAACTTGATGAATTTTTAATTTATTTTGTGGAAAATCAAAACCAGCAGAAAAATGAGGAAGACCCTATGCAAAGTTCTTCAGAGAAATCAGAACAACAGTCTCAGGAACAACCGCAACAAGAACCGCAGGAACCTCAACAACATCCAACCAGCAGTAAAATTCAGAATAACCAGATGAATCAGGATACAAAAGCCCTGAAGCAGCAGATGGATAAACAGGTTCAGGAACAAAAACAGATGGAAGAAGAATTTAAAAAGAATCTTGAGAATAATTCTGAACTTCAAGAAAAACATCAGGAATTGATGGATAAAGGATATGCCCCTGAAAAGACTTCTCTTGACCCCTCAGCAAATGATTCAGGAAAATTTGAATTTAATTACAGCAAGCCGGGTGGGGAAAAAGCTTCTTTGAAAGGCGAAATGAAGAACGGGACTATGGAGAATCTCAGGTCTTTGACTGAAGAAGATAAACAGGAGATGTTGCAGAAACTTGGGGAGAACAAACAGTTCCAGGAATTTAATAAAGAACAATTGAAGGGACTTAACCAGACACAACCTTTATTTGAGCAGATAACTCAAAACCACACAAAAATAACTATTCCTTACAATAACAGCGAGGGAAAATCCATGAATATTACTGCGGAATATATTGATGAAGAAATTAAGAAAGTAAGTTTGTCAGAAAAACAGGACGGAGAAAAATCAAATAATTTGTGGTGGTTCTTGTTGGTTTTGTTAATTTGCATTATTGGCTGGGTTATTTACAATAAATATTTTAAAGTTGTAAATCCGCAAACAGAATATGCGGAAATTTT
>JAUWTN010000012.1 GCA_030614705.1 Candidatus Aenigmatarchaeota archaeon | reverse complement strand
TTTATTCACTAATATTTTAATTTTAATAAATTATGGGTTTGTGGTGTAGTTAAGCCTTTCTTTTCAGAACAACAAATCAGAAAGAAAGAAGCTCTATAATGGTAGCATTGGGGCTTTGGGTGTTAATCTTGCCTAACAGGTAAGGGGATCAAAAACAGCCTCCGACTCGAGTTCAAAGCAACGCCTTAAATTAAAGGTGGTGAAAATCTCGGCAAACCCATTTTAAATTTCTTAAAATCGGAATATAGGAAAATAATAACAATTAATTATGACATTTAAAGTAACTCCTTGGGAAGTGACAGGGAAAGTTGATTATGATAAATTAATTAAAGAATTTGGTCTGCAACATTTGCAGAACCTTCCTAAACAATTTGATAATTCTCCTTTATTCAGAAGAAAAATTGTTTTTGCTCACCGTGATTTTAAAAGAATCGCAGATGCAATTGAAAACAAAAAACCTTTTGCTATGATGACTGGTTTGATGCCAAGCGGAAAATTTCATTTTGGACATAAAATGGTTGCGGATCAGATAATATTTTATCAGTCTCTTGGAGCTAAAATTTACCTTGCTGTTGCGGATATAGAAGCCTATAACTCAAGAAATCCTGACATGAAAGAATTAAGAAAAATTGCAATCAAAGAATATTTAACCAATTATCTTGCTTTAGGTTTGAAATTAAAAAATTGCGAATTCTATTTTCAGTCTCATCGTTCTAGGGATGGGGGAAAATCAAATGCTTATTACAGCTTAGCCAATATGTTAGCGAGACACGCAACATTCAACGAATTCAAAGCCATCTATGGAGAAATTACTCCAGGAAAAATGTCTTCGGGTTTGTTGCAGGCAGCAGATATGCTTCACGCACAATTGCCTGAATTTGAAGGAAAGCCTTTGCCTGTGGTGGTTCCAGTTGGTGTTGACCAGGACCCGCATTTAAGACTCGCAAGGGACATTTCCCAAAGAATCAAAGCCTTCAAATTTATTCAACTAAGTTCTACTTACCACAGATTCATTCCCGGATTAAAAAACGGAAAAATGTCTTCATCTGATTCAACATCTTACATAGCCCTCACAGACAACCCTGAAGAAACTGCAAGAAAAATCAGAAAATACGCTTTCTCAGGCGGACAACCAACTCTTGAAGAACACAGAAAAAAAGGAGGCAATCCGGATATTGATGTTTCTTTTCAAATGCTTAAATACGGGCTTGAACCTGATGACAAAAAACTGGAAGAAATAGCCTGCAATTATAAATCAGGAAAAATGCTTAGCGGGGAATTGAAAGAAATCCTTATTGAAAAAATGAACAAATTCCTTAAAGAACATAACAAACAAAGAATCAAAGCAAATAAAGTTGTGGAAAAATTAGAATCTTCAGGGAAAATTTAAAATAAAATTGTGAAACAAAAATACTTAATTGAAACCTAAAATAAAAATCGATCAATGAAATTAATCTAAAAATATTTCAAAGAAAATAAATAAACTAAACCTCTTCTTCAACATTTAGTTTTGGATAAAGTCCCATTGAGATTATCTCATCTAAAGCTAACTTGAATGCATAACTTGTTTTTAGCCTCACAATATTGGTTTTATTACAGATAGGACAGTGGCTGATTCCTTTCATCTGGTTATCCACAGCAACAACACCGCAGTCTTTGCACAAAGGTATCTCAACGCTATCAGAAGAGAATCTTTCTTTCAAAGTTAAAGCTGCTCCATAAGCAAGCAAGCAATCCTTTTCCATTTCACCAAATCTTAATCCACCTTCTCTGGCTTTTCCTTCTGTTGGCTGTCTTGTCAAAATAGTTGTAGGTCCTCTTGCTCTCATGAAATATTTATCCCTAACCATGTGGTATAAAGCCTGATAATAACAAGGTCCAATTAAAATCTGAGCTGTTAATTTCTCGCCTGTTTCTCCATTATATAATTCTTCTCTTCCAACAGAATCGAAACCAGCCTGCTCAAGAGTTTCCATAACCTCTTTTTCCGGAGTCTCATTGAAAGTTGTTCCATCAATTACCTTACCGGATAAAGCGGCGGATTTTCCGTACATCAATTCCATAATCTGACCAATAGTCATCCTGCTTGGTATTGCCAAAGGATTTATAATCACATCAGGAACAATCCCGTCTTTTGTAAATGGCATATCTTCTTCAGGAACAATTGCTCCAATAACTCCTTTTTGTCCATAACGTGTGGCAAATTTATCACCCACCTCAGGAATTCTCATTTCTCTTAAAGTGCTCTTAACAAATTTATCACCGCTTTCGGTTTGTGTAAGAATAACTCGATCAATAACCCCAAATTCTCCTAATTTAATTGATAATGAAGTGTCTCTCCTATTTTCTGTTTCAGAGAAAAATTCTTCCACAGGACCGTAGAATCTTAAAGGCGATACTTTTCCAATTATTATATTTCCACCATTCACTTCTGTTTCAGGAGGTGCTATCCCGTCTTCGTCTAAAAGTTTATAATCTTCCTTTGTTTTGAAATTTTTCACAGACTCATCAGGTATTCCGATTTCATCACTTTCAATTCCCCAATACTTTTTCTCCCTTGTGCCATAAGTTCTGAAAAATAATGATCTGAATACTCCTCGTTCGATAGATTTCTTGTTGAATATTATTGCGTCTTCCATGTTATATCCTTTATAAGGCATTATTGCAATAACAACATTCTGACCCTGAGGATGTTCATTTAAGAAATTTGATTTGTACATCACAGTATCCACAATAGGATGTTGTGTGTAATTAAGAGAATAAGCTTTTGTGTCTGGTCTTAATAAATAATTTACAGCATAAACACCTAAAGATTGAGACATCATCTTTGCACCATAGTTTATCCTGTCGGACCTGTTGTGCGCTGCAAATGGAACCATGGATGCTGAAATACCTAAAATAACTGTTGGATTTAATTCAAGGTGAGTGTGTTCGTCAGTTACCTCTTCCGGAGTAATTGCAATATAAGCATTTTCTTCTTCTTCTGCATCAAGGTATTCTATAACACCTTCTTTAACCAAACCTTCTAAATTAAGTTCGCCTTTTACAATCTTTTTTAAATAATTCTCGGTTAATAAAGGTTCTCCATTTTTGACAATTATGACTGGTCTCCTCAATCTTGAATCTTCCACATCAATTCTTATTTCATCGATATCTTCAAGATAAGTTATATTAGCTTCCGGAGATAATATTCCCTTTCTTCTCTGTTCTCTGAAATTATTCACCAGACTCTTTGGTTTTTTTGTTTCACCAACAAGGCTTCCGCCAAGAAATACTCGTACCATATTATAATTTACCTTTTACAAATTCAAATATATTTTCTTTGTCAGAATCACTAATTCCTTTTGAAACTGTAGACAAACTCGCAAGGTGTTTCCTCAAACCAATATGGACTCCCTCAGGGGTTTCCTGTGAACAAAATTTACCCCAATGAGTTCCGTGCAATTCACGTGCCTCTGGGTGTTCCTGAGAACTTGAAAGCATTGATATCACAGCTCTCATGTTAGATAACCTCCTGACATAATTAATCCTGTCCAATCTCTGTGCAACACCAACTCTTCCCCCAACCCACAATCCGGTTGCCAAAGAAGAAATAATTCTTTTGCTGATATAACTGGACTCAAATAAAGCCTGAACCACAGGAGTTTTCTTCCTTTTGGTTAATCTCTGATAATTGTACCTGATTCTGCTTGACAAACCATTCTTTCCAAGCAATAAAGAACGAAGCAATACATCAAGGAAATATCCTGAAAATCTAATTCTCTTGTTTGACAGATGGTCAATATCATCGCCTCTTTGTATTCCCAATCCTACTTTAATCAACCTGCTGGCAACATGAGATAAATATTCTGCTTTTATTGCTTGTTTGTCTTCTCCAACACCAAGATGATGGAGCAGGAAATTGTTCAACAGATTCTGGACTCTTTGTTCAGGAGTTTCTTTGCCCATTCCTTTCACAAATCTCTGAAGATATTCCAAAGCATTTTCTTTTGTTCCAACTTCCTCAAATTCATAAATGTTTGTAAGTATCTCTTCGTCCATCTCAGGTGTATCTGATACTGCTTCAATTATCTGTTTATCAGTTTCCAAGCCCAAAGCTCTTATAACTACAATTAAAGGAACATTTCTTAAGTTTGAAAAGTTCATATACAATATCCTATCTTTCCGTTCAATCATATGTCTTTGGATGTATTGGTTTTTCTCAGAATTTATTCTCGCCATCTCAACACCTCTCTTCCTTTCTTTTGTAACAACCATTCTGTTATTTGCAACTTCTTCTACGCCAATTATAATTTTCTCAGTTCCATTTACAATATAATAACCTCCCTGATCATAAGGATCTTCTCCAATTCCAATTAGTTCTTCTTTGCTCATCTTTGAACTTGGGTCTAAAATAGAATCAATCATTATTGGGAAATCGCAAAGTTTAATTTTTGTTGGTTCCTGATGAACATCATTTATCACAGGAACAACATTCACATATAAAGCGCAGGTGTAATTTAAATCCCTTATTCTTGCTTCCATAGGGGTAATCTCCCTATCATAACCATCTGCCTCTTTTAATACTGCTCCGCCAAATTCAACTTTCAATAAAAGGAGTTTTATATTATCATCCAAAGGAATATTTTCAATCTCATCAACAATTTTCTGAACTCCGGTTGATACAAATCGGTTGTAAGTATCAATATGGTATCTTACAGCCATCTTTGGCAAATCAGTTTCAATCAATTTACTAAAACCCTCAAATAACTTCTTATTCTTCATATTACAGCCCTATAATAAAAATAATTCTCTTTTGTTGTGGAAATTGTTCTTTTAATTTCAATCACATCCCCAACCTCAACATCTAATTTTTTTATTGCCGGGTCTTTTTTTAACATTCTTGGTAATTCTTTCTCAGTAACATTATACTTTTTAAGGATTTCTGCTTTTTCATCCTCTGAAAGTTTTCTATGTTCTGGAACCAAACAATGTTCCCCGATATTCAAATCTTTTTTATCCATTTTCTTCAACTATTAGTTGTGACATGAGCCCGACGCGATTTTCAAAGTTGTTTTCTTGGAGTTGAGACCTTTTTCAACAATCACATCGAAAAGGGTTCATTCGAACGCGCGACACCCAGGTTTCTTCTTACACCATTTATCATGGGGCATTACTAATATACCCTCTAAACTTTAAATAAAAGCCTGATGCTCTACCAGATTACTCCCTCCTTTTTTTCAAAACAAGGACTGAGCTACGGGCCCATAAGATATCTTGAAATATAGTTTTATATTCTTATTTGTACCTTCTCAGTGATTTATATTCATTCCTATTAAATAAGAGTTTCCAATAAAATTCCAGCCCCCTAAATTAAAAAATATAACAAAATTATGCTGAGGTGGCGGAGCGGCTAAGCCTTCTTTGAGAAAGAAAACAACATAAATCTCAAAAAGGATTCCGAAGTAACGCGCCAGCCTGGAAAGCTGGTTCTCGAAAGGGAGCGCAGGTAAATCTCTTATTCTAAGGAAAAGGGGTTTTGCGAATTCAAATCCTGTCCTCAGCGTATAATTTATTAATTTTATTGACTATTATGGCAAAGCTAAGACCAGCCCGATGCACTCGGGAAAAAAAGAGACCTTGGACAAGGCAATCAAGAAAAAAACCAAGAGTCGGATATGTTAAAGGAGTTCCTCAAACAAAGATTAGGAGGTATACTACAGGCACCAGAGCGGATTATGAAACCAGTTTCTGTCTTACATGCTATTCAAAATTACAGATAAGAGACAATTCCATAGAAGCCGCAAGAATTACGATTTCAAATTACCTGCAAAAAAACATAAAATTAAACTTTTACCTTATTTTAAGAAAATATCCTTTCCAGGTACTTAGAGAACACAAACAGGCTGCTGTTGCTGGAGCGGACAGATTCTTCGCAGGAATGAGGCATGCTTTTGGAAAACCTGCGGGCATGGCTGTTGTTATGGATAGGGGTGGTGTTTTATTTGAACTTCGAGTTGACAAAAAATATGAGCATTTGGCAAAAAACGCATTTAAACGGGCAAGCCAAAAATTATCCGGGAATTACAAAGTTATTGAACAAGAAATAATAAAACCTAAAGAAACACCTAAAACCATTAAAAAAGTTGAATTAAAGTCCGATTGATCCAAGAACTAATTGTAATTTTATTAACAGCATAATCAATAACATTGAAGCTATAACTAGATATAACACAGTAAAAACAATAATTGAATTTTTGATTGAAGGGTTTATTTGCCTGCATTTAACCATATAAGACAAGAACATGAGACCGGTCAAAATAGCGGATATTAATACAATTGCATATCCAAATTCAGACATAATTAATTATCATTCTTTATTAGAATTGCCCTGTAATCTTATTTTTTTGATTTGGTTTCGGGTTTTGCTGTTGTTTTTGGTGTTTCTTCTGTTTTTGACTTAACCTCTGGTTTTGTTGTTATGGTTTCCAATTTTGATTTAACTTCTGGTTTTTTTGTTGCCTTTGGAGTTGCTTCTGTTTTCACAGGTTTTTGATTTTTTGCTTTGTTGAAAAGAAGTTTAAATCTCTTTTTATCCTTCAAAAATCCTAATCTCTTAAGTATACCGCTCTCAGAGATGCTTTTCTCCACATCTTCCTGTTTCTCTCCTTTTAATGGAATCTTGTATTTTGTAATTATCAAATGTTTGATATTGCACCTTCTCCTGCTGCACATCCCATATTTAATTGCTCCAGAAATCTCCGCAAAGGAACCTTCCAAAGGTTTTACTATAATACAATATCTCCCTCTTTCTCTTCCGGCGATTTTCTTGCAAATCTGACCTGCTTCTACCATTATAAAATTCAGAATAAATTTTAATAATGGAGGTCATAAAATTGCTGAATGAAAGAAATATCAAATTAACCTATTTAGATAAAACTTATGAGTTTCCTGAATTAAAAAAAGGCACAATTATTACAAATGAAGGAGAATTTACAAGAAATTTGCTTTTAAATTTAGGAATTAATGAGTTTTACCCTGTTTCTGATGCCTCCCTTGACAAAGTGGAAGAAATTAAAAAAAATAATCATGTTAATTATATCATTGGATTCGGAGGCGGGAAAGCAATTGATATTGCAAAAAAACTGGCTTATGATCTGGATTTAAATCTGATTTCGATTCCAACAGCCCCTTCGCATGACGGGTTGATTTCAAAAAACTGCTCTCTTTACAATGGAACGAAAAGAGAAACAATCCCAACAAAATATCCCTCAAAAATAATCATTCCCTTGTATTTATGGAAAAATTCCGGTGATTTAAAAAAAGCCGGAACCTGTGATTTAATATCCAATCTGACAGCATTGCAGGATATAAGTCTTTCAGAAAAAAAGGGTGAAAGTTTTTCAGAATTTTACAAACAATTAAGTTTTGAATCCGCGGAAAAAGTTTTGGGCTGCGGAACTGACAAAGAATTTGCAGAGGCATTGATTATGTCCGGCATTGCAATGGAAGAAACTTCAAAATATTGTTCAGGGAGCGAACATGAAGTTGAAAGACTTTTGGAAGCAAAAATAAACGGGGGTAAATATCTGCACGGGCAACTTGCGGGAACAGGAACTTTGATTTCAGCAAAAGTTTATGAAGTTTATTCCAATGAATTTTCTGGATTAAGATTTGAGTCAAAAAAGTTGTTTGAAGAAGTTAAAGAAAAAATGAAAAAAGTTGATGTCTATGAATTTGCGATTGAACCTTTGAAAGATGAAAAATTCAATCCTGAGATTCTTAGAGAAATTAGTAAAGTCAGACCTGAAAGATATTCTCTTTGGAATGTTATTGATTCTGAAAAAGTTGATTGGAAGAAAGTTGTTGATGGGATTTTGGAATAAAGATTTTTTCGTATGAATTATTCGTTTTAGGAATTCATACTTTAATTTATATTTAATTGTGTATTGAAAATTATTCCTATGCCTGATGGTGTACTATTTTGTACATTTAGGTATATTTGCGATTAATCCTCTTATTAACAAAATCTTTATTGCCATTTTTGTTACGACAAGAGTTGCAAAAGCTTTAAATATACTAAAAGTATATTATATTATCAGATAATAATAATTACCATATTGCATCTGATAAGGTGAAAAAATGAGAAGATATTTATTAGGGGAAATTTCCAAAATTCAACCAGAAGAATTATTAACTAACAGAGTGTTGCAGAGAGATATCCACTATTCAATTTATGATAAAACCACAAGAGATCCTAAAATTGCAGACAAAAAAGTGCAATACAACCCAAATCCCTCCGTTATACTGGAAAATGTGTTGGGTGAACATTCTGAGGTTTTAGAAAAAGACACTTTTAGAATTGATGACTCTGAACACACTTATTTTTTCCCAAAACTCTGGCCAACTGAAGAGATTCCAGATTATTTGAAACAAGAAGACTTAATTCCATCCGGATATTCTACTTTAAATAATAATCTATATGAAACTGTACGGGAAGAACTTAGTCTAACCAAAGAACAAATGGAAACAGAAATTTATCTGAAGAATAAAGAAATACTTAAAAAATTAGGAACGGATGAAGTTCCATTTAACAAAACATTATTTAGAGTTAAAGGTGAAAAAAGTGTGCCTGAATTGTATAACCCATCAACAGGACAATGGGAAGAATATAAAAGTGAAAATGTAAAATGGGGTTATAGAGAAACCAATCCCGGAGTCTCCTGGTACATATTCCCTTATAGTGAAGATATGATATTTAGATATGATCTTATATCTATCTAAATTATAAATCCTTAAAAAATAACACATATTCCTTATCTTTTTTAAACCCAGCCTTTTCGTAAAAATTTAATGACTTCTTATTTGATTTGGGGGCAAACAAACTGACTAGTTTTATTTTTCTTTTCTTTAGTTCCTTTAGATAAGAATCCATCAATTTTGTTCCAATTTTATAATTTCTATATTCCGGCTCCACAACAAGATAAGTCAATACAGATAATTTGGTTAAATCATATATTTCAGAAAGAAGAAACCCAACAATTTTCTTGTCAATCTCCGCAACAAGAACAAAACCATATTCAATAATAATTTCAAAATATTTCAAACCCAAGGTCCTGCCCTCAACCATAGTAACTTCTTTTGTAACCTTGCTTATCTTTTCAAGTGTTTTTGCATCTTCTAAGGTTGCCTTTCTAATTAACAAATTATCCATAATTCAATAAATGTTTTTCTAATATTATCCGTAAATACAATCTTAAATTTTCCTGCTCTCTTCCCACTCCCTATTCAACCAGGCACTAAGACAGAAAATACATTTCTTATAATAAATAGCCACCGCGTTTATAGCATCTTTGGTTTCAAATAAATTAGTATAATACTTTTTGTCCACCAGTAAATTTCCGTGGGCTGGTTTTTCTTCAATTCCTCTCCTAACTTCAAACGCTTTTTTAATACTTCTGAGTGAAGTTACTTTTTGCTTTGAACTTAAAATTACTTTTACGGTTACTTTTTTCCTCTTCGCAGATTCCAACTCAGGAATTAATTTTTCCAATAAAGAAGTGGATATATAATTTAAAATTATCTCTGATTTTGCTTTTGAAATAAATGTTTTTATTAATTTCAAGACATTTTCTTTTCCTGATATTAATTCCTGCGCAGCCTCTGAGATTATTTCTTCATCCTTCTTTGAATGCGCCTCAATTTCTTCCAGAATTTCACTTTTTGCTTTTTTCAACTTGTTTTCTTTTTCCTCAAGTTTCTTTTTAATTATATTAAAATTTGCGGGTTTATACCTTACTGGTCTTTCTTCCAGAATAATTACCCAATCCTTTCTCGCCAGTGTTGAAAGTATGTCATATATTCTTGCTCTCGGCACTTTGGATAATTTGGATAAATCTGTGGCTGAAGAGGTTTCTGAAACACAGACTGCATAATAAACCTTTGCCTCATAATCTGTAAGACCAAATGTTTTCAGGGCATTGAGTATATTCTCTTCCATAAAGAATTCTGTATTTTGTGTTTAAATAAGTCACTTTTGTTACGACAAGAGTTGCAAAATCTATAAATATACTAAAGGTATATTATATTATCAGGTGGTGACAACAGATAAATACTACTTGATAGGTGAAGAAAATGGAAAAGATTGCGGAATCGGATATGGTTTGGAAAGATGGTGTTGCTGAAGGTGAAATTATTCACTATTGGCAATTTGATAATTATAGACCCTCTGACAGGAGATTTAAGGATATTTTAGACATTAAAAAATATGCAAAAGAGAATCCAGTAATTTTGGTTGTTGACTTGATGATTGGCTCTGGAGGTTATAGCCCACTTTGTGATTCTTGTGAAGGGATTATAATGAATGATTTTCCAGTTTCTGGAAGTCATAAACCCAACCCAAATATAAAACCCCAAATCAAAGACAAACCAATTGCTGTTATAGATTATGCGTTAGGACTTCACAGAAAAGAATTAGAAAGAGTGCCTTATGAAAACAGAAAAGAATTGTGGGAAAAATACCCAACAAATCTACACCGTCCAACTGATATAATTGATGGCAAAAAATATTCGGTGATGATTGAAGATGGTAATGAAGAAATATTTTATGACTCAGACAGAGTTTTATTAAAAGAAGGGCAAAAAGTCAGGTTGGAATGTAAAGATGGTAAAGCTGTGGTTTATGGAATCGGTGAATAAAATGAAAGATGCAAACGAATATTTAATAAGAATTCATAAGAATGAATTAAACCCTGAAAAAATTTTACAAGATTTAATTTTCAAAGAGTATGTTGATAAAGATTTATATCAAAGTTTCAAACAATGGAGTGAAGATTTTGAGATAAATGATTTGTCTAAAGAAAAAGCTTATGAATGTACAAATGATTATCCGAATTTACCCGAAACACCTGAAGAAATTCAGGCGCTGATTTACAAAATTGAAAGTGAACCCAATCTTTTAGCTTCAGGGCATTACATTTCTTACTGTATAAATAAAATTCCTGATGAAGATATTGAACTTGAAATGAAAAAAGCTTACAGTTATCTTGGTGAAAATAATAATAAAAATTTAACCATTAAAGGAGATGTTGCAGACTGGGTTGGACGTAAAAATAAAGGAAAAATTCTTGTTAAAGGGAATGCTGAAAATTGGGCTGGAGCTTATATGGATGGAAAGGAACTTATTATTGAAGGAAATACGGGCTATTTGTCTGGAGCCTATATGAAAAAGGGGGAACTTATTATCAAAAAAAATTGTGGTGATGAACCTGGACATGGGCTGTGTGGTGGGTGTATTATTGTTGAAGGAGATGCTGACAATTATGTTGGAGCATTTATGCAAGAAGGACAGATTTTTGTTAAAGGGAATGTTAATGATAATGTTGGGGATCATTTGGAAGGAGGAAATATTCATATTAAAGGAAATGCCGGGA
The DNA here is from genome assembly GCA_030614705.1 of Candidatus Aenigmatarchaeota archaeon. Classification (GTDB taxonomy): domain Archaea; phylum Aenigmatarchaeota; class Aenigmatarchaeia; order QMZS01; family QMZS01; genus QMZS01. Next base: position 7,964 of record JAUWTN010000012.1, on the reverse strand, counting down.
AAAAGTGTCTCTTTCCAATAAATAGCAACCACCTTGGAAATAATATAACTGGAGGGACTATTGAGATTAACTCTAAACTTTATTACTGTAATGGGCTATATACAGGGACGATACCTGACTAATTTCCACCTATATACTTAAACTCCATAAATTACTCTCTGAAGATACCTCCTATTATTTACAGGGATTTGAATGATGAATTGAGAAAAAGATGTGAAGCTTTGGAAAAGAAACTCAGGAACTATAAGAACACACACCCTCATCAAAACGAATGGACAGAATTATCAGTGAATCAAAGAGTTAAAGAAAAGAAAGCTCCGGCTGATCACACAGGAACAACAAGAAACACACGTCCAAACATATAATTATATCTAGAGAAGAACTAATAAAAATTTAAAGAGAAGGGGGAAAATAGCTCTAAATCAACTAAGGGTTATTATTGTGGGTTGAGGAATTTAAAATGAAATTGAAGGAAAACAAAATAGAAAAGGTGAATAAAGATTTATTTTAATTTATTTACATTTTATGGGCTGGTGGTCTAGACTCTGAATTAGCAACATATATCAGGGAGATAAGGGTTATGACGCTGCCTTTACAAGGCAGAGGTCGGCGGTTCAAATCCGCCTCAGCCCATTTTAATTATTAATTCAGTTTCCACAAAAAGAAATTAAAAACTACTAAAAAATTCTATCCCAAATCCTTTTTCTTCAATTAATTTCTCAGAAGCCACACCATTGTTTTCTGTTACTTCATTTGCTTTCAGAAACTTCCACCCTTCCTGAGTTTGTTTTATTGCTACCAAAGGAATTGCTCCTGCCTTCTCCGCGAAGTCAGTCAGACTTTCCATCTGCCTCTCAGAAATTCTCACAGTTGAAGCCCAGCTTTTGCATTCAAAAACAAAAATGTGCCCAAGTTTACAAGCAATTACATCTATGGAATCCTTCCCCGACTTCGGTGCTCTTAGAACAGCAAAATCCAGACTTGAAAGAAGTTTCATCAATTCATGTTCAGCCCTAAATCCTTTTTTGTAAGTATGCATATTAACCAAATTTTAGTTTAAGCAACAATAGAATAAATATCAATACCAAACTAATTCCATTTGCAAGTAAAACAGCCAAATCACTAATAAGAAATCCATAAACCACCCACAGAAAAACTCCTGAGAAAAGAATCACGCACCAGGTTAATGAAATATCTTTTGTTTCCTTTAATTTCATTGTTTTGAATATTTGGGGTAGAAGCGAAACGGTGGTCAACGCTCCGGCAATAAGACCAACAAAAATAATGTAATCCATAAAGTAAAATAAAAATTAAGTTATTGTTGAAACAAAAGAATAGAATTTCTATTATTATGAAAATCCTGTTGGTTAACAACATCACAAAACCTTTAGAAGAATTACAAGAAATCTTGAAGCCTCATAAAATAACAACTGTAAATTTTCAGGAGTTGCCTGAAAATTATTCGGACTTTGACTGTATAATTCTCTCCGGGGGGAGCAAATATAAAGTTAAAAATAATGAAGATATTTACAAACAGGAAATTGAACTCATAAAAAATTCTGAAATTCCTGTTTTTGGAATCTGCCTTGGATTTGAATTAATCTGCCACTCTTGTGGAGAGAAACTTGAAATGCTCAAAGAAAAAAAGAGGGGTTTAAGAAATCTGGAAATTATTGAAAAAGACTCTTTGCTGGAAGGAATAAAAAAGTTAAATGTTTTCGAAGCTCACAGGTTTTATGTAAAAGAAGTTAAAAATATGGTTTTACTGGCAAAATCCAAAATTTGTGTAGAAATTATAAAACACCCTGAAAAGCCAGTTTACGGGGTCCAGTTCCATTCTGAAATGAGAATGGGGAAAAATCAGGGAATCAAAATACTGACAAATTTCCTGAGGTTATGCAAAACAAAGTGAATTAAATAGTTTAATAATTTAGTTATGGATATTAACGAATTAAAGGATAAAATTGCGAAAGAAGCTGGATTAACCCGGGAAGAAATTGACAAAAAAGTAGAGGATAAGGTTTTTGAATTATCTGAACTGGTTTCTGAAGAAGGCGCTGCTTACATTGTTGCGAAAGAAGAGGGGCTTGACCTGCTCGAGAAAAGAGAAAGGAGCCTTAAAATAAAAAACATAATCCCGAACCTTAGAAATGTTGAAGTTATCGGGAAGATTGTGGAATTATCCGAGGTCAGAGAATTTGAGAGAAATGAGAAAAAAGGACAGGTAAGAAATATCACAATTGGTGATGAAACCGGACGAATTAGAATTGTATTTTGGAATAATATGGTCGACTTAACTGAAAATTTAAATGAAGGCGATGTTGTAAGAGTGAAACAGGGATTTACAAAAGCAAATACTTTTGGAATGCCTGAAATACACTTAAGCGCAAGAAGCACAATTGAACCTGAAGAAAAAGAAATTGAAGTTGCGGAAAAATCTGAAAGATATTCTGAGGTTCCTGTTTCAAAAAATCTGGGTGAAAGAAAAAATCTGAAAGAAGTTGCGGACAATGATTTTCTTGAAGCAAAAGCCGCAATTGTTTCTCTGTCAGAAAGAGAATATATTACCTGCCCTGACTGCAATTCAAAGCTTGAAGAAATTAATGGAAGTTGCGTGTGCAAAGACCATGGAAAAGTTGAACCTAAAAGAAATTTAATAATTCATGGTTACCTTGATGATGGGTTGGCAACATTGAGATTTGTTTCATTCAAAGAAACTGCGGAAAGAATTAAAAATGAAAATTTAATTGGTAAGGAAAAATTATTTACAGGGAGAATTAAGAAAAATGAATATTTTGGCAATCTTGAATTGATGGTGAATAAAATTGAGGATATTGACCTTGATGAAGAAATTGGGAAGTTAAAATAAAATATTTAAATAAACTCATAGATTCCTGATAATCCGCCTAATTTATCAATTTTTAAATTAATTATGGATAAAATAAAACGGGGGGAGCTTGTTGTAGCCTCAGTTGAGGAGATTCATTCAAGTTCAGTGGAATTGAAACTTGTGGAATATGATGCAAAGGGTTTCCTGAATGTATCAAATATCCCGGGGTTGTGGATTAGGGATTTGAAAAAGAACCTTAAAAAAGGACAGATGATCATTGGGAAAGTTATCCACATAGACCATTTGGTTGAAATTTCACTTAAAGGCATCTCCCGCAGTGAAAAAGAAAGGAGATTAAAAGATTACGGAAAAGAAACAAAAGCAATTAGACTTTTTGAAAGAATTTCGAATGAATACAAAATTTCACCGAAAAAAATTGAAAATGAAATTTCTCTTTTAAAACAAAATTATGGTAGTGTTTTTGAAACCCTTGCGCTTATTAGAAAAGGAGAGGAAGTAAATTTTAGCGAAGATTTTTCTGAATTAGCCGAAAGATTTAAAACCGGAGAAAAAGTTTATGAAATTAAAGGCGAAATCGAACTGCATTCTGACAAAAGCGATGGGGTTGACTTAATAAAAAATGGTTTAGCTGAACTAAATGATATTGAAGGCAGTTACAAAGGAAATACAAGATTTCTGCTTAAATTAAAAACAACAAATCCAAAAAAAGGTGAAAAAACTCTTGTTAAAGAAGCTGAAAAAGTTATCTCAAAAATAAAAAGTAAAGGGGGTTCTGGAGAATTTAAATTACTATAATTCTACATTTCTTTAACTTCAATTGCCTGAACCGGGCAAATATCAACAGCTTCTTTGTTGCAATCCGGTTTTTCTACTTCGGTTTTCTTGGGATGGGCTTTTCCATCATCTTTGATTTCCAGATTATCGCACACAGCAACACAGGCTCCGCACCCGATGCATTTTTCCTTATCTATAGTTACCTTAAACATTATATTATATATAAAATAATAGATTTAGATAAAATTATATTAAGTCATAATCCGGTATTTCCCCTTTAGCAACCTTATTCAGATAACACCCGCCACAGGAACCTCTCTGACAAAGATATTCTGGAGAATGGAGCTTAAGACCTAATTTTTCCATACGTCCATTCACACGCCCAATCTGGGGACATATTTCTCCTTTCATATTATCTAGATTAATTGAATCTTTTAAACCTCAAAATACTTCCTAACCAAGTGATAATTAAATTCTTTATTTTTATTTACGATTTCAACAATCTCTTCTTCTTTCATCAATTTTATTTTTTTCTCTGAAATTCTCTCAGGGATTTCTTTCCGGTTTTCTTTAAGGAAATGTTTTAGAACGGTTTCAATATTCAGGAATTTCCTTTTTGAACCAACAAAAAATTTGTTGTCTTCAATATAAGGTTTATATTCATCATCCAAATATTTTCTTAAAAAATTATCAATCTCTTTTGAAAATATTGAAGGACCTTCCTGTTTTTTTAATTTTGACAGCAGTTTATTTTCAACTTCAAAAATAAGATATGCAATATTGGTTTCGTCGGTCCATTCCAAATACCTGACCACTGAAAAATCATATTCCTTCAGATAATTTGCAATTCGTTTGCTTAATTTTCTTATCTGAGGATATAAATTTTCAGGAATCATTTCAGGGGGTGTAAATTTAATTCCAATAAAATTTGTTCCTCTCTTATCTTTTAGTTTTTTTATGAGCATATTTCTTACTGGTTTTTTAAACTTTGGAAATTTCCCGGTTTTCAGATATTTTTTTGCTTCGAGTTTTAATCTGAGGAAATTTTGAGGGGAAATTGGAGAACCAACATTCCTGTTTTTGTCCACCGGGTCTATCACAACCAAAGCGTCAGTAAATCTCTTTTTTGCTTCTTTTTCAGTTACCTGATTTTCCAGATCTATTAGTTCAGCAAAATTTAATTTTGAAAGTCCTTTCATAGTATTTGCAAAAGTTCCATAATTTAAAACCAAAAGTTCGCAAAGATATCCGCTCAACCCATTATGTTTTGCATCAGCGCCGTATACATCAATTTGCTTGCAAAAATATTTAAACAATCTCGCATGATCTACTCCATATCCAACCAGTTTTTCTTTTATGTACTGTGTATGATGCGGCGACCTGTCAACAGCAGAAATTATCTTATCGCCTCTCCCGGTTTCATAACAGGGAACTATATCAATCTCAAAGTTTTTAACCTTTACCCTAACATAAGGATGCTCCGCATATTTTATATCATAAATTCCTTTCATATCTTCGCAAATTGCGCTCCCAATCAATAAACCATGCTCCTCTAATTTCTCTCTTGAAACCTTCTTCCTGAAAACAATAAATAAATCAACATCATGATCATTGCTCAACCAGGTATCTTTGGATATTGAGCCCACAATCTGGGGATAAGCGTAAAATGGTTTTGCAACAATCTTTGCAACCTCAAGCAATTTAGTGACAAATTCTTCAACAGTCTCTTTTTCAGATTTACAGGGTTTTATTTTTCTTAGAATTGCCAATTCTTTCTGGTTCATAATGTTTATTTACTTTGTTTTATTTTAAGAGTTTCTATTTATTATTTTACATTCTATATTATGAATTTGAAGAAAAAGTCAGAAACAAGTGAATTCAAGGTCAAATAATATGTTTTATATATTGGATATTCAGGAGAAAGTTGGCGTGGAAGCCCAAAACTTAAAAGGAGACACTACAGAGAGCATTAAAGAAAGACTTGAAGAAGCTCATTTAAAAGAAGAAAATGGTGTATTCCTTGGAGTTACTGAGATAAAAAAACTCGGAGAAACCGGCGTAATCCTTCCGGAAAAACCTTATATTTATTTTGATGTGGAATATTCCGCATTATTTTTCCAGCCAGTTCCAAATGAAATGGTTGACGGATATGTTACTGAAGTTGCTGAATTCGGACCTTTTATCAGAATAGGTCCTGTGGATGCTTTGGTTCACATCTCCCAGATTACTCAGGAAAAATTAATCTATAACCCTGAACAGGATATTCTTGCAAGCAAAGATTCAACCATTGTTGTAAAAGATGGTGAACTTGTAAGAGCTATGGTCGCAAACACCTCAATTTCCGATGAAAGAACCAGAATAAACCTTACAATGAAACAGGATGGTCTTGGATTAACCAAATTATTGAAAAAGAAACCGGTAGCCAAGAACACTCGTTCTTCGAACGGTGCCCCGTCGCTACGCAAAGAGGGAACTGATAAAAAGGAAGAAGTTAAAAAAGAGAAAAAATAATTTCAAATAAGAGTTTTTAAATTATCTAATAACTTAATTAATGACAATTGCAATAATTGGCACAGGAATTACAAAATTTGGAGAATTATGGGATAAAAGCTGGGAAGACCTAGTTCAGGAAAGTTTCTCAGAATCAATGAAAAATGCTAATATTGAGACTAAAAATATAAACTCCTGTTATGTTGGGAACATGAATTTATCCCGATTTGAAGGACAGGACCACACAGCCTCAAGAATAACTGAAATCCTGGGAATTAATAAAGTTATAAGAACAGAAGCCGCATGCGCTTCAAGTTCAATTGCTATGAAACTTGCGGCAAATGAAATTGGTTTAAGCGAATCCAAAGGAATAAATAAAATAATTCATGTTCTTGGGTTTGAAAAAATGACTGATCGGATGGCAGGAGAAACAACAAATATTTTATCCGGGGCATCTCATTTTGACACAGAAGTTGTAAACGGGGCAACATTCCCAAGTTTATACGCTTTACTCGCAACAAGATATTTGCATGAAACTGGGGCTGAAGAAGAAGACCTTCACGCAGTTGGAATTAAAAATCACAGAAACGCCATGTTCAATGAAAAAGCAATGTTTCAAAAAGAGATTACTATGAAAAATTTTACAGGCAATATTGCAAGTCCATTAAAATTACTGGATTGCTCTCCAATCTCAGACGGTTCCGCATCCATTATAGCAACAACAGAAAAATACGCAAAAGAACTTGGAGTTGATTATGTTAAACTGGAAGATATTGAAGTTGCAACAAGTTCTATCTCACTGGCAAAAAGGGAAGACCTTCTTGTTCTGGATTCCGCAAAGAGAGCTTCTGAAATAGTTTACAAAAGATTAAACCTGACTGCAAAAGATATTGATCTAATTGAAATCCATGATTGTTTTACCATTAATGAAATTTTATGTCTTGAAGCCGCGGGCTTTGCAAATAAAGGAGAAGGTTACAAATTGGTGAGGAGTTTGAAACCTTATGATGACATTAACAAAAAAGAATCTCCTGTTCCTTATGATTTTAATGGAAGAAAATTATTTGTAAATACAAGCGGTGGTCTTAAAGCAAAAGGTCATCCTGTTGGAGCAACAGGAGTTGCCCAAATTATAGAAGTTACAAATCAGCTGCTCGGAAAATGCGGGAAAAGGAATGCAAATCCCGAAACCGGAGCTACATTAAATATTGGAGGAACCGGGGGCACAGCCACATTCTCGGTTCTCAGGCGTTAATATGATAGTAGCCCCAAAAGCTTTGAGATTAAATAATTTTGAAAATATTGGCAAAGAAGGCGATGTTTATTCAAAAACAAAAATCTCTGTGGCATCAACTTTATTTAATTATAATAGAAAAGTTCCCTATTACACCGCATTGATTAAAATTGACGGAGAACTTATTTTCGGTTTGATTGATGACAAAGTTGAAATTGGCGACAAAGTTATTTCAAGACCCGGGAAACTGGGAAAAACAGAACAAGGTTTGCATATTTACGGAGGAATCTGGGAATTAAAAAAAGAATTTAGCAAACCGCAAACCAAAAAATCAGAAACAAAAAGGGAACTCCCTGATGAGAAAATTGGCATCTCAGGCTATGGTGTTTATGTTCCAAGATACAGATTAGAACTATCCGAACTTAATAATGTTTGGGGTCGTGAATTAAAAGGAATTAAAAGTTTTCCCGGAAAATTTGACGACCAGGGAAGTTATGCTTTGAACTGCGGTCTAAATGCTTTAAAACATTCTGGTGTGGAAGGAAACGAAATTAAATTTATAGAAGTCGGAAGTGAAAGCAAAGTATACGCTGTAAAACCCACAGCAAGTATTGT
>JAUWTN010000007.1 GCA_030614705.1 Candidatus Aenigmatarchaeota archaeon | reverse complement strand
CCAAATAATTCTGGTTTTGTTTTATTGAGAAGTCTGTACATCACAGAAGTCACATAACATGCAACTCCTTCATCAAACCACGCTGTTTTTGTTTTATCCCAGTCCAAAGCAAAAGAATTAAATCCATGGGTTGTCTCGTGAAGGATTGTTGCGGTTTTTTCATGTTCGCTTAAATTTTCTCTTATAAAAACCAATCCATCTTTAAATGCTCCTGCGCTCCAGTCTTCAAGAACTTCATTGTATTCAGAATGCGGCAGGGAAACAATTCCAAATTTTACAGGAACTTTCATCCCTGTCAACCCTTCAATAACCCAGCAATATTTTTCAAGATATTCAAGGTCTAAATCTGAATCTGTAAAATAATGTTCACTTTCCTTTTTGCCATTGAAAATTATATTTAGGATTGCCCCTCCCTGAGTTTTTGCCTTAATTGTTTCTCCGTATTCAACTTCTGCGTCAGGAATAAATAAATAGGAAACATTTGGGGCAGTAAGAATTGTGGAATCATTTTTAAATCCGAATAAACTTATTTTTGCGATTTTAAAACCATATTTTTCTTCAAGTCTTTTTTTGAAAATAATGTTGACAATTCGAGTGTTAGCTTTTTTTCGATTTGTTATAAAATTTATTTCATTATCTGAAACATTGTATTCAACAGCTCCGATTTCATCTTCTAATTTAATTATTTCCGAATCTTCAGGAATATTTATTTTTAGGTTCCAGTAATCTATTTTATCTTTTGAGTTCAAAATCAGTGTTGAGTTTATAATTATTTCTTCATCTGTAAGAGAAATATCATGGAATATTTCTGCGTGTATTGGGACAATGAGAATTAAGAATAGGAATAATCCAATAAATCTATTCTTCATAAATAGGTTTTTATAAAACAAATTGAAACACTCGGAAATGTATTTATATATACTTGATTTTTAATTATGGTGAAGGCAAAAAAAGTTAATTCAAAAACTTCTGCAACATTAAATGAGATTGAAAGAATAAAAACAGGGATTGTTGGACTGGATAAATTAGTTAAAGGAGGATTTATAAAAGGATCCACTATGTTGATTAGCGGGGGAACCGGAGTAGGTAAGAGTATTTTTTCTATGCAATATTTGTGGGAAGGATTGCAAAGCGGCGAGTCCTGCGTGTATGTTACTATGGAGGAAACTGCTGAGGATTTAAGGCAGGACGCATTGGTTTTTGGATGGGATTTTGAGGAATATGAAAAGAAAGGCAAATTTAAATTTGTTGAGAAAAATATACTTGAGGATACAAACTTTGAATTTTTTGATATTGATAAAATGAAAGCAAGCAGGATAGTTATTGATTCAATCTCATTGCTTTCATTTGTAATTGAAGATAAATCATCTATGAGAGGTAGATTGAAAGAACTTATTAAATCATTAAAAGAAAGAAATTTAACAACCCTTTTGGTTTCTGAAAGTATGGATGAAGAACGTCTGTCTGTACTAGGCATTGAAGAATTTGTAGCGGACGGAGTAATTATTCTTAAATATACTTCTGTTGGAGCGCAGGCAGGCAGGCTATTGTTTATCCGAAAAATGAGAAGAACAAATCATTCAGAAAAATTGCATCCAATTAAAATAGGAACTCAGGGAATACGTATTTTAAGTGTTTAAATCAATAATTAATCGATTAAATCGGGAAATCTCGGAAGAATTTTGGTTTCGGCAATTGTCGAACTAAGATATATATTTGTATATATAGATATCTGATTGTTTATTATATATCATGGTTAATAAGAGCGAAAGTGATTCAGATAAAAACTCTAAAAAAGGTTTTTATAAACCCGAGAGAATTAAAACAGGAATCCCGGGGTTGGATAATTTGATTGATGGGGGTATTGTGAAAGGTTCTTCTGTATTGGTTAGCGGTGGAACCGGAACCGGAAAAACCGTTTTTTGTTTGCGTTGTATTTGGGAAGGCTTGCAAAACGGCGAGTCCTGCGTATATGTTACTCTTGAAGAAACTGCAGCGGATTTAAGAAGAGACGCTCTTGGTTTTGGATGGGATTTTGAAGCTTATGAGAAAAAAGGCAAATTTAAATTTGTTGAGAAAAATATACTTGAGGATACAAACTTTGAATTTTTTGATGTTGATAAAATGAAAGCAAGCAGAATAGTTATTGATTCTATTTCATTGCTTTCATTGGTTGTTGAAGACAAGTCTTCTATGAGGGGAAGGTTGCAGGAGTTGGTAAAATCATTGAAGGAAAGAGACATTACAACTATTTTAATTTCTGAAAGCATTGATGAGGAACGTTTATCTATCCTCGGTATCGAGGAGTTTATAGTGGATGGGGTCATCCATTTAAAATCCATACCTATGGGCAAAATGGCGCAAAGAACAATTGAAATTAGAAAAATGCGCGAGACAAAAATTGATGAAGGCATCCATAGTATGGAATTCTGTAAAGATGGAATAAGAGTAGTTGGTTGATTATAAGAATTTTAGAGAGAATACTCATTTTTTTGGTTTATAGCAATATTTATTTAGCTATTGGTGCTTCATTTATTGCTTATGCTACAATGGTGTTGTTGGAGTTACCTTTTGATTTTGTGCCTATGTTTCTTATATTTTCAGAAACTTTATTTGTCTATAATTTAAATCGTCAGACTGATTTATTGGAAGATGAAATCAATGTACCTGAGAGAACAAATTTTGTGAAATATTATGGCAGACCAATTTTTTATATTAGCATCTTATTATATTTATTAACTCTTTTTATAGCGTTTTCTCATAGTTTTAGTACTTTCATTTTTGTGTTATTTCCCATAGTGATTGGTGTCTTGTACAGTATTTTTAGGCTTAAGAGATTCTTAATAACTAAAAATCTTCTAGTAGGTATCTCTTGGGGTACAATCCCTGTGGTTGTTGGTTGTTATTTTAACAGGATGGATATTTGTGTTTTGATATTTTACCTATTTTTTTCTGTGGAATTTTTCATTAATACAATAATTTTTGATGTAAAGGATATGAAAGGCGATAAATTGCATAAAATACGAACTTTGCCAAATGTTATTGGACTTAAACGTACAAAATATTTGCTTTATTTTGTAAATACTTTATCTGCTTTATTTTTGTTATTGGCTATAATTAAAGACATATTATCACCTTTATCTTATGTATTATTCTTTTTCTTAGGATATGTATTTTTGTATATATTTTATTCTAAAGAAAATAACAAGACTCTATATTATGGAATCTTTGTTGATGGGGAATTTATTTTCTTGGGTGTCCTCGTGTTTTTGGTTTCTGTTATATAATAATGGTTGTTAAGGATAAAATAGTAACATGGTATCTGAAGAATATTTATATTCCAAAATCTGAAATTACAGATAAATCAGGTTATATTTGTGAACATGTGGGAGGACAAAGGGAGATATTTCTTAGGGAATTGCTGTTGCCGGAAACTGTTTTTGTTGAACTGGAAAAAAGAATGGTAAAGGAAATAAAAGGAAAAAATATTCTGTATTCTATTGGAAAAAGATTTGGGTATCGATATGCTTTTGCTTCAAAATTCACAACTATTGACAAAGTAAGTAAAAAAATATTTCTTCGATATTCTTATTTTTTGGTTAGATATATTGAAAGTATTTCATATGGAAAAAATCTCAATCATAAAGTGAATTATGATAAAAGGATGTTTAATCTAAATGCAAAAGAATACATAATCTGCAGAAAAAACGGTTTAGGATATATTTTGACCTCAGGAGGAACTGCAGGTATTTGGGCTTATATGACCTGCGACCCAACTGTTGAAGGAGTCCAGACAAAATGCCAAGGCAGAGGAGATAAAAAATGCGAATTAATTTGCGCTCCGGCTAAAGTTCTAAAAGAAAAAAAGATAAAATTTTTGAAGGAAACTGATTTGGAGAATTTGGAAATAGATGCTGAGTATATGGAAATCAATAAAATAAGACCAACGCAGTTTGCAAGATATTCTTTAAAAGACCTTATAGATTCCGGCTTTTTTGAATATTCAAAAGGAGTGATTCATTACAAAGCTGAAAGGCATTTCCTGTGCGAAGCAAGTTTAATGTATATTTTAGAAAAAGAATTAAAAAAATTAAAAGGAGGCGGAAAAGTTTTGTTTGATGTTTCTTTTGATTATGGGAAGAATTTAGCAGAAGAAAGCAAACAGGAATTGAATAATGCATCATCTTCTTCAGGATCCGCAGAAAGTTTTATCACTAATTATATGTCTGCTCTTGGGTGGGGTGATATTTTAGTCATGAAAAAATCAGGAAAATATACTGTTGTTTCAAATTATTTCCCCTGGACTAAATGGGCTAAAAATATAAAATTTATAATGTTTAGAGGTATGATTTCAGGAATGTTATCAGGGTTTCTGGATAAAAAAATTACATTGAAAAAATTACAGACTGATTTTTCAGGGGGATTTCTAACAGTTATTGCGGATGAGTAAATAAGATTGTTCAGTTAAATTTTTAAGTAAATTAAAAAATAATTTCAATTAGAATAAAAAAGTTTAATAAATATTTAAAAGAACTCAACAACCCACTTCCTCAACATCATCGTCATCAGTTTCTTCTCCAGCTCCGCAGATAAAGTCCCCATCATCTTCGTAACAACAGAGTATATTTTTATCATCAGTAACAGTATAATAATCATAATCAGGACAACATTTGTCTTTGGCAAAGTTTTCTTCAATTTTTTCGTAATCTTCAAAAATGTCTTCGTAATCATATTTGCAGTCATCCAAGTCATCCATAATTAGTCCTCTATCTTCTTCGCAGAAGTCAAGATCTGAAGCAACATTTTCTTTTTCACTTGTGCATATCTGAAATTGTGAATTATAAGCATCTTTCTCTGAATTGCATGAACCTAAATTGGAATTCAATGAAACCATCTGTTCATTCAAAGAACTTACCTGTCCATTCAATGAGGTAATTTGATTTGAAAGTCCGGTTTTTTCATAATTACAGTCAAGAAGATGGTTTTGGCATGTATCCAGTGTTGCCTGCGTTACTGAAAGATTATTTTTAATTTCATTTACTCCGCCTTCTGTAAGAATTACATGACCTGTGAATGAACCCGCTGTAATTACCCCTAAAAACATAATCACAAGAAGTACTCCAAAGGCTTTCCTGTCTTCTCTGACAAGATTTACAAACTTTGTATTTTTCAGGTTTCGCAACATTCTGTTTTCTCTAATCGCTTCTACTGAGTCTCTGAGTTTATAAATAATTTTATCCTTAAGATTCATAATTAAATATTTTCATATCTATATAATAGGTTATTATTAGGCATATTCTTAAATTTCAATTCTATATATCAATTACCCCTATAATTTATGGGTTTCAGGTTTAAGGGAATGTCTCATTCTGCGGAATTTTTTATAGGTCTGATTACCTGCGTATTTATTCTCATGATTGTTTTTAAGCTTTTGGGTATGTCCGGGGCTTATGCCCAGGAACAGCAGGCCCAGATTACCGCAAAAAATATGCAGACTGCTATGAACAGCGTGTGCGTTGGACCTGATGGTTATTCTGTGGAAGTGGATGTTAATTTTCCACAACAGTTAAATTCAGCCGGAGAAAATTTATTGTTTTCCCCGTTTGCTGAGGAACCTGTAAAAGATGCTGTGAGGTATATGTCTACAATAAGATCTTACGGAGACCCGTGGTATGTGATTTATTATGAGAACTTCCCTCTTGGAGAAGAAGAAGGATGGGAAGGCTGGAGCGAAGTTGCGGGAACAAGAATTGCGACTGTGGCAACATTGGGAATTGACCAGGCAATGTGTCTGGCTTCTGTAATACCTTATTCTTCAACTGTAAAGAAAATAAGCAAGTTTGTAAAAAAAGGCGCCAAAATTGCGCTTAGTGGAGGAACTTCAGTTGTAACAGATTATATGTTTAAAGCAGCCAAAAACAGGAGGGCTGCGGAGATTATAAGCAAGACAAGAGGACTCCTGCATGACGGGCTTACGGAAATCAGAAAAAAGGAAATATTTTTAAACAATATTTATAAAAAAATGGTCACTTCAAAAAATAAAATAACCGCCCCACTGGATAATATCTATGTTTGGTTTATGACCCATGGTTCTGTTGATTTAACAAAGCATGTAAAGGCAAGCGGGAATTTAAATATGCTTGCTGATGATATCCCCAAGGTTTCAGATAATATTCTGGATACTCCGGCAGGAAATAAACTTAAGAAAAAATTATTGGGATATTCAGATGATGTATTAGTTAAGGAAGGAACAACCAATAGAGGAGCAAAAGAAATTGCTGAGAATATGAAAAATATAGCAAGAGGAACAGATGCGGATAATTTATTAAAAGATTACTCCCGCGAAGCCGCGGAAAGAATGGGTGGTTTTAAACTGACTGTTCAGGAACCCTATTATGGTTTTGAACCCAAAGAACAAAAAGCAATTACTGATTTAATAAATAAACTTGATGATCTTGGAACTGGAGGAGCTTCAAAGATAACCAATGAAGAAGTTGAGCATGTTCAGGAGATACTTGTGAAAAGAGGACCAAATACTCTTAATGAGTGGGAGGAATATTTAAATGCTGTGGATAGTGTTTCTCAAATCCAGAATCTCGAAAAAAGAATCCTGAAAAATATTGTGCCGGATAATCCAGGCAATCTTCCCCATAAGAACTATTTGATTGCTGATGAAAAACCCTATAAATGGACAAGAGGACTTTTAAGCACAGGAGATATACCCCCAAATAAATTACCTCAATTAGGTATGGCTCTCAAGCACCACGCAAAAGTCGGGGTTGCTTTGGAAGGAAAGAGAACTCTGACAAGATGGGGTTCCTGGATGGGTTTGTCTTATGTATTTAGCAAAGCATTATCCTTAGCTGATGTTTCTATGTTAAAATTCGCCCCGTGTTCAGGAAATGCTTTATGTTTAAAATCACAGGTAAACCCATCAATCACAGTCTACCCTCTTGATGATTGCAAGGATGCGGGAATCAATTATATTGAACTTAATAAATATGCTGAGGGCGAGGAAGGTCTTGGTGTTTCAAGATGGGTTGACAACACTTTTGGAAAAGGTTCAACCTCAAAGTTTTACACAGCAAGTCCATGCGACGGCACTATGATAATTGAAAAAGGAGAATGCAAATGCGCAGGGAAGCAGGAACCTATAGTTGATGAAACTACTTTGGATACTTATATTCTCACCTGCAAATTATCAGGAACAACAAATGCTGATTGCGACATAACAAAAAAGATGACTTACTTTGACCCTGTTGATGAAGAAGAAATGAACCCAGAATCTTTCTCCGCAAATGTTATCTCAGAACCTATTGGAGATGGTGATGACAAATACAGGGTTGAAGTTGATGTTGGAAAATGGGTGTGGGTGATGCAGGGAATAGAACCAACCAAGGCTTCGGATGCATCGGAAACTGAAGAAGGCGCAGTAAAATGCACTAAATATATTTTAGATTTAAATGAAGAATTCACCTGCGAATTTGATCTCCCTGTTCTTGTTGGGTATGCAACAGTCTGCGATGGAAGCAACATGTGGCTTGAGTGCGTCAACTGGACTGAAGGGGAAACAGCGACAAAAGAACTGTCTGGACTGGACGGGATAACCGAAGTTGAGGTTACAGATTGGTGTTGCAACCAGTGGAATATAACTGCTTATGGTGGAGATTATAGCGGGACTACCAGGGAGATTATTAATGTTAGTGGTTGTGGGGATTATGATTGGGGTGTAAAGCCAATTATTGGAGCATCAGAAATAGAGATAAAAACTAAATTAAAGAAAGCAATAGAAGAAGACCCAATCGGAACTAATATCTGGGGAATAGATAATCCAACAGCTTATTACGATTCTATAGACGATGATATAGTTAAAGCAATTAAAGAAGGTTCAGAAACAGAACTTAGAGAAGGCGAAGACCCAAATACTGCGGAGATAAACAGATTATTTATGTACAATCTTGAACCTTCAACAAAAATTCCATGTTTAAAAGTTCAGTATAAAAGTAACCCGGATACAAAAGGATTCTGTTACACACCCCCAGCAGGAACAGAGACTGTTAAAGAAGCGGGTTGGGCCGGATTATCAATAATAGTTGATATTGGAGCAACTTCTTTAGTGGCTCTTGTGCCTGGAGTGGGACCTGCTGCTTCTGGATTTATAGGTTGCGAAGCAGGAAATATTATCACTTATTTTGGGCAGGACCAGATTTCAAAAGAGAAGGAAGATAATCTTTGGCCAAACAATGAGTTCTTCGGAAGGTATTATTCAAAGAATTGACGACGAATGACCAAGTATAATTCGTCAATTGTCTAACTTTTCTATAAAACAGTATATAGTCTTTCACTGATTAGTAGTTATGAAATCCAATATATTGGAAGGAGCTGATAACCAAATAACAGAAACAAATAGTTATTTAATAGAATTGGGAGAAAAACCAGTATCTGATCCAAGAGCAATTGAAATGGTAAAAGGAACAGGACAGTACGCTAAAAACATGGGAGCGAATGTTTCAGATTATGTTCATTCAGCTTATGATACAAACCAATTAACAAAATTACTTGCAAAAGGTGCTTCAGAAAAATATTTAAAAACTTTTTATGAAAATCCAATAAAAGATAATATAGATTTGGATGCAGATGATTGCAATTTTTTAGGAATAGGGGAATCAAATTATAATATTAATCTAAAAAAATTCTTTGAATTGCCCATAGAAGAGAAAGTCAGTTATCTTAGTAAACTTAAAAACTTTGGAAATAAAGCAATCCCGGTTGTTCTTGCAGCATCTTTAGTGGCAACGCCTGTTGCAGCAGTATCGGATAATGTTGCTGAGATACCAGAAGATTGGTATGATGAAACTAGCAATATTTTGAGTCCTTCTTCATTATCTGGCAGTGGAGAGATGATATATTTTGAAGAAATGGATAAACCTTTAGGTGAACCTATAAAAATTCCTGATATAACTACTCAAAATGTAATGGAAAATTATAAAAAAGGACCAGTAAAAGTCGCTCCAACAGACCTCGCTGTTTGGTTGGCAGTTTTGTCAGAAGAGACTGTGGCCGTTTGTCCTTATTTAGCTTTAGTAGACACAGATGGGAATGGAAAACCAGACACCTTATTTGCTATGTATACTAGTCAAAGAGAAGATGGTGAACCAATATCTACGGTAGGCGTGCCAGGAGAATTTTATGACAGAAATGGAAACAACCTTAAACTTGATGAAGAATTTAATAGAGGAAATCCGGATTATTTAATAAACCATTTTGATGTTTTAGAGAATCCAGAAGATAATTTATATGTTCAAAATTTATTATATTTTGAAGATCCACAGAAAATAAGTTTTGGTGATAATCCACAGGCAATCCATTGGAAAAACGCAATCGGGAAAACACCAAAAGAACTATTTGGAGAATCCAATAATCCAATTGTGGATGAGGCTAAAGTTCGTGAAACTGAAGTTTATAAAGAGCAACCTGCAGATAAAGAAATTGTTGTTGAATCCATACAGGAAGATATAAGAGTAAACACAGCAACAGAAGAAGAAAAAACCAATCCAGCAATCTATGCTGGTATAGTAGTAGCAGGCGGTTTGGGATTAGCGGCTATATATGGTCTTTCAAGAGGAAAGAAATCAACTCCAACGGCGGTTGCATAGATTAAAACTTTGTTTTAAAATTTACCCTGGGTTCAGGAAAGGTTTTATGTTTAAGATTATAGGTAAAAGATTATCTGAAATAAATAACCATTTTTATTAGATTCCTGTATTGATTTTTTATTTTCGATAAAATATTTTAATATTTGTTTATCATTATAGTTTACGCATTTAGGAATATAACATTTTAGAATTTCATTGAAATTTTTGCATATTTTTCTTAGTTCCGGGTATTGTTCTTTGATAATTTTTAAATCTGAGTCAAAATCCGTAAAGAACTTAAGTTCAGTCATTATTAGTTTATATGATTATTTGAAATAAATAAAACCAAACCTCAAAATATACTTTACTGCTCTTTAATCGCCCATTTACCTTTCTTCCTTTTCATCGCAGAGTACTTTCTGCATTTTGATGAGCAAAAATTGAATATCTGCCCTTTATTGTTAATAAACATTACCCCTAAGCCTTTTTTTATGTTTTCCCCGCAATATGAACACTTACTCATTGTACACCCTCCATTTCGGTTTCTTTCAAATACACAAAATCTCCAACTTTAATCTTCCCTATTACGGCTCTTTCCAGTATTTTGTGGTTTCCGTCCACTAGCTTGCATTTTATGAGACTTATGCCTTTTGGACCGTCTCTTTTTACTATCTTGATAACTTCTGCTGCTTCTACCATTATAGAACTTTAAAAAAAATTAATTATGGCTAATGTAGATGAGTTGAGGAAGAAAATCGCCGGAGAAATCGTACTTTCAGGAAAACCCGGGGAAACAATCAAGAAATGGAGGCAATTGTTCCAAATTTACCAGACAGACTTATCAAAGGAACTTGGCATGAATACTTCAGTTATATCAGATTACGAGTCAGGAAGGCGCAAATCCCCTGGAACAAAGATGATAGAAAAGGTTGTTAATGCTCTGGTGGAAATAGATCTGGCAAAAGGCGGAAAGATTATCAAGGAATTTGTGGCTCTGTACAATATCCCGGATTTTGATTCATTTATTCTTTTAAGAAAAGAATTTGAAAAACCAATAAAAATCAATACTTTCCTAAAGAGAATCAATGGGAAAGCGAGTTATGAATTCAAAAACCGATTAATCTATGGTTTTTCTGTGATGGACAGCAAGAAGGCAATAATGAATTTTTCTCCATTGGAATTGTCAAGATTATCTTCTATGATAAACCGCCATTGCATTATATTTACAAATCTCCAGAGAGGAAGATCTCCTCTTGTTGCGGTGAGACTTACAAACCTCGAACCCGGTTTAATTGTGTTACACGGAATATTAAAAGTTGATGAGATTGCTTTGAGAATTGCAAAACTTGAAAATATCCCCCTCGCATTATCCTATGTTTCTACAACAGAAAATTTAATCAGCAAACTGGAAAAATACAAATAGTTTATTAAGGTTTCATAAATCAGGAATTTAAAATAAACTTTTAGATAATTTTCAATAACAAACCTCAATTATCCTGAACTCATCAACCCCCGAAACAACAAGATAATTAACAATTCTTTGGTCTTTGCATTCAGAAGAAACTGAAACATCAAACCCAATAATTTTTTCAAGTTTATTTTCCAGTTCTGTATCCCCAATATTTAACCCATTATTAGATTCAATCAGTTCCAAACCAGAATATACTTTTTCATTCCTGCCATCAATTTCCAGTGGCTGACCTGTGATTGTGAGCAAAGGGAATAAAATCATCACCACAGCAATCAAAACTTCAAGAGAGAAGAAGTATCCTCGCATAATATAGTTACTTCAGTGTAATTATAGATAATTCAGGAACTTTGCGTTAATTATCCAAAGATAATAATCTATTTAAAATTTAATTGAATTTTATTTATGGGAGACGAGGATGTAGGAAAATATTTTGCAACCGTTCACAGATTGGAAGAAGGATATGGATTTAATGAATTAAATGTAAGAAATGTTGCTGGAGCAGAACCCCCAATTTCAGGTGAACAATTATATATTCTTTTTGATAAGATGCCTGAGGTGGTGAAAAACGCTTACCCTTCAAATATTAAACCTGAATTAGAAAAAGTAGTGGATGATGCGGATAAATATGAAATCACCTCAAATGTGAATGTTGGTTTATACCCCCAGAAGATTGTTCCAGAGAGTGATATAAATTTTATTAAGAATGTTTTAAGTTCACTTAGCGCAGAATATTCAGGCAGGGATTATAGACCATTTAATGAATCCAGAGCTGGAGAAATTAAACAATTCCTCGGGGAAATCCCTGATTTGGAATCTCAGTTAAAAACAATTGTGGAGATTAATACGCGAATATATGGAGAAAGTGATAAAGGAAGCGGTAGTATGATTTATAATATAGAAGGTCAGGGGAATCTTGAGGATGATGATTTTGTTCTTAATGAAATAAAACCTCATTCCTACGGTGCTGATAGAGGATTATGGGAGGTTCTTTGTTATGTTGGGGATATGGATGAAATAAAAAAACGTCCTTTTGAAAGAAGTTTAGAGGATTCTCATCAACCCGGCAATATTAATCTTAAAGATGCTATCCAGTTTTGTGAACTTGCAATGGAGGGAGATAAAGTGCAGGTTGAAAAAGTATATGCTCTTTTATAATCCAAATCCGCAGTTTATCAATTTATCTGTAAATTAATAATGAAAATAGGTCTTGTGGGGAAACCCAGTTCAGGGAAATCCACTTTCTTCAGAGCGGCAACTCTATTAGACGCGAAAATAGGAAATTTCCCATTTACAACAATCCAGCCGAATATAGGGTTTGGTTATGCAAGAACAGAATGCGTTGAGAAATTTTTTAATGTAAAATGCAACCCAAGGCAGGGATATTGTATTGATGGAAATAGATTTATCCCTGTTGAATTAATTGATGTTGCGGGCATAGTCCCGGGAGCTCATGAAGGAAGAGGTATGGGAAACAAATTCCTTGATGATTTAAGGCAGGCGGATTGTTTAATCCATGTTGTTGATGCAAGCGGCACAACAGACAGCGAGGGAAGAGAATGTATGGAACATAATCCAATGGAAGATATAGAGTTTCTTGAATATGAAATAAATCACTGGTTTTTATCAATTCTTAACCGGAACTGGAAAAAGGTTATTGGGGTGAAAGAACTTGCAAAACAGTTTTCAGGATTAAGAGTATCTGTTGGAGATATCCAAAATATATTGAAATCTTTGGATTTAACAGAAAAAGTAACAAACTGGAATGATGAAGACAAAGAGAAATTTATAAAAACTTTAAGGGAAAAAGGATTGCCAATAATAGTTGCTGCAAATAAAGTTGATAAAGATGAAGCAGAAAAATATATTCCTGATTTAGTAAAACACGGAGCAATACTTTGTTCTGCTGAAGCTGAACTTGCATTAAAAGAAGCCGCAAAACATAATTTAATAAAATATATTCCCGGGGACAAAGATTTTGAAATTATTGGAGATTTAAATGAAAAACAAAAAGAAGGTCTTGAGAATATAAGAACTCTACTGAAAAAATTTGAGATTACCGGAGTTCAAAAAGTAATCAATGGCGCGGTTTTTGATATTCTGAAATATATTGCGATTTTTCCCGGAGGAGTAAAAAAATTGGGAGACAAAGACGGGAATATTTTGCCTGATGTTTTCCTGATGCCAGAAGATTCAACAGCTTTGGATTTTGCATACAAGATTCATGATGATTTTGGAAAAAAATTCATCACAGCAATAGATGTAAAAACAAAACAGAGAATCGGGAAGGAACATAAATTGAAAAGCGGAGATGTGATTGAATTGGTTGCGGGAAGATAAATCCAGAATATTAGAGAAATAGTTAAATTTAAATTTAGTAATTTATGACAAAGGGAGAAGATGTGGAGATTTCATTTGATTTCTCAAAAACAATTAAAACTTTAGTTAAACACAAAACCGCAATTTCCCTATTAATATTAATTGGAATTTTCTGTTTAAGTCTTAATGTCCGATTAGCGACAGTTGATGAGCCTTATTTGCTCGCTGCTGACCCTCATTACTGGTACAGGATGACCTTGAATTTAGTTGAAGGGGATGCAGGAATAGATTATTTAAGGCATTATCCGGAACCTAGTAGTTTTAATTATGGTTTTTTACCTTACTCTGCAGCTTATTCTTTTAAACTGGCAAATGCTTTAACAGGAATTGAATTTTATAGGTTTTTATTCTGGTTTCCCGCAATAATTGCAGCTCTTTCAGTTTTTCCGGCTTTCCTGATTGGAAAGGAACTCCATTCAAACAAGGCAGGATTATTTACAGCATTTTTTATTGGTTTGACCCCTTCTTTTTTATCCCGTTCTCTTGCGGGATTTTTTGATACAGATTGTATGAATATTCTTTTATCTTTGGTTGTTATTTCTTTGTTTCTATCCGCTTATAATCGGGTTGATGTCAATAATATCAAAAAGAAAAGTCCTATTATTTTATCAATTCTTTCAGGAATTTCTCTTGCAGCTTTTGCTTTAAACTGGAGCGGAGGTTTTGCTTATGTACCCTGGCTTTTTTTTGGATTATTTGGTTGTCATTGGCTTTACACAATTGTAACTGCAAAGGGGAATAATTTCACCGAAAAATTAAAACACAGTTGGCTTTTTTTCAGAGGTCATTTATTGGTTTATGTAATTTTGTTTGCCACATTTTTCTGTTTCACATTTCCTTTTGTTGGAACTGCTCCGGTAAATAGCATTGTTGCGGTTACTTCTTTTTTCCAGACCGCAAAAGCAGAAGGAGGAATTTTTCCCAATGTATGGATTTCAATTTCAGAAGAGATGAGCGCTTCTTTAGAGAGCATAATTAGCAGGGTAACCCCCCCAATATTTTTCTTCAGTTTTTTTGGACTTTCCATACTGTTAATATTATTTTTGAGAAATGTGATTTCTTATGATAATTATGAAGAGTCTTATGGGGTTGCTTTTATGGGATTTTTAATATTCTTCCTTTCATTTTATTTAATCTCTTCATCAAATATATATCCTTTAATTGCATTTTTATTTTCAGTTTCAGGAATATTGTTTGGTTTGGTTATAAAAAATAAAAAGTTTTATACTGAAACTTTCTTCTTTATGTTTATTTGGATTGCTCCTACTTTTTACGGTAGTTTCTGGGCGGTAAGATTTACTTCAATGCTTGCGCTTCCAATGTCTATTTGTGCGGGAATTGCTTTAGGGATTTTATTTGATGTATGTATTAATGCGGTGAAGAAATATGGAAAATAAAGATAAAAACAAGGCTTATTTTTATACTTCAATAATATTTTTAATCCTTTTAATTGCTCTCGTTGCCAATTCACTAAATTCTATTTATCTGTCTTCTGATCAGATGTCAAAACAATATGGTACTGGAATTTCACCGGGATGGAGAGATTCAATGGCCTGGTTGAAAAATAATACTCCTGAATGCACGGTTATTGCAACTTATTGGGACCCCGGTTATTGGATTAATGCGCTTTCTGAGAGAATAACTGTTTATGATGGAGGTTGCCAGCATGCAATGAGGCATACTAAACTGGACGAATTGAATGGTCTTGATTGCATTGAAGATCGTGGTGGTTATATAGAGGAAAAAGATGGTATCCAGTATTGCGTAACTTCAAGAATGATGGATATGGCTGGTTGTTTATATACTTCAGATGAGATAAAAGCCGCAAAAATTCTTGAGAGTTATATGGGGAATTGTTCAGACCTTTATTTTCTTGCATCAAATGATTTAATTGGAAAATCCCAATGGTGGACTTATTTTTCAACCTGGGACCCTGAATTGAGTAAGGGGCAAACCCTTAATTATGCCATGGTTAGATTGGAAGATCAAAAATCTCTCAGGTACGAAAATGGCACAGCCTTTGTATATGGACCATTTTATTTAAAAATTGTTTTTGAAAATAATACCCAAAAGATAGAGCCTTTGTTATATCAACAGGGAAAATATCATAAGATTAAGACCTTGGTGTTAACGCAGAATAATACTCCAATAAAAATGAATTATGAGAATGCAACGGTTCCCGGAACTTTGTGGGTTGATCCAAGTCTGCAACTTGTAATTTATATGCCACCGCAAATGGAAAATTCAATGTTTACCAGAATGTTCTTTTACAATGGAGAGGGTTTGAAATATTTTGAGTCCTCTTATGTAAATCCAGAAGTAAGATTATTCAAATTTAAGGTTGAGGAATTCAGGAAAGATTTGGGAGAAGGAACTCTTAATGAACCCGTTAATTTAAATGAATTCCCTGAAGAAGAACAGTGATAAATTAAAGGAACTAAAAAAAGATTATTAAATGATTTTAACAAAGAAATTTCCTTACAAAATCATTTTTTGGTTTTTTGAGGACTTCTTTTGGTTTTCCTTCCTGCAAGATTTTGCCTTCTTTCAGGATAACAATTTTGTCCGCAATATCAAAAATTTCAGAAGGATTGTGGGTGATGTAAACAATTGTTAATTTCATTTTTTTCTGCAGTGCCACAATTTCTTTTTTCAGTTCTTTTTTTAGTACCGGGTCTAAATTTGAAAATGGCTCGTCAAGAAGCAGGATTTTTGAGTCCTGCGCAAGAACCCTTGCAATAGCCAGTCTTTGTTTCTCGCCCCCGGATAACTGGTGCGGGTATGCTCTCAGATAATTCTCAAGATTAACAAGTTTAATTATTTTTTTAATTTCTTTTTCTTTCTGTTCGGAATTGGCAATTCCTTTTGCATCCAAAACAAAATCAAGATGTTCTTCAGCATTCATATGAGGCCATAACCCAAGGTCCTGGAAAACAAAACCAATATTTCTTTTTTCAGGTTCAACAAATACATTTTCTGAACAAACGCATTTATCATTTATAAAAATTGTTCCTTTATCCGGAAATTCCAATCCTGAAATAATCCTGAGTAAAGTGGTTTTTCCGCTCCCGCTCGGACCAAGTATCCCTGTAATTTTATTTTTTTCAATATTAAGGGAAATGTCGGATAATATTTCTTTTTCAAAAGATTTTGAAATATTGTTGAGTTTCATCTCTTCCATAAAATAACAGTAGATTAATGTTTAATCTGAGTGGGTATACATTTAGTTAACTTGTTTAAAATAAACTGTTTTCTGGATTCTCATCACTGAAAGGTTCTGCCACAACCCCTTCAGAATCCAAGCCATTCCCGGAATCTAAATAACCTCTAATCAGATTTTTTAGTTTGTTCCTCAATACTTCAAATTTTCTCTTGTAAATTTCAAATATTTCCGCATCCATTGTACCTCTCAAGGAGTTAATATGGATTGCTTTTATTGTATTAATATCATCTTTTGTAATTTCAGACTCAAATTTATTTAGAAAATCCACAATATCTTTATCATCCAGTTCTTTGCCTTCGCATAAACCCAAAGCAGAAATTAAATATTTAAGGCATCCCCATAAATTTTTTGAGGCTTCTTTTAAATTATTTCTGCGATAAGCTACATCAAATTTATTATAGAATTCTTCAGCAACTCGTTCTTTTACCTTGATACCAGATATATCCATAATATTTAAACTATGTTATATTTATGAAAGCGCAATTACTACCTCTTATATTTTTAATATTATTGATTGGCGGCGTACTGTCAAGTTACTTTTTTTACAATGCATTTTACGGAACAAAATATGAAGATAGCATTTCAGAAAGATATACTGTTGACACTTTAAGAAATGAAATAGAACGACTAAAAGGATATTCAAAACAGGCAAATATTTATTCAGCCCACCAAGCTTTAAGAGAACATGCCTGTCTTGGAGGGCAAATAGGCGCGCAGGAATGGATATGTAATGGTCCAAATAATTTCCCTGTTGAGGATTCAGTAGAATGTCTGGAGGATTATACTTTATATTATGCAAATGTTTATCTTGGAAATTATACTATTTTGGATGTTCCAATTACAATGGTAACTAAGAATTTTTCCTCCTGCGAATATGAGGTTGACCCTGATGAGGTTTTGAATCCGCCGGGAGCATATGATCCTAAATATTATGATGAAGGAAATTTCTGGGTAAATATTACCGAGGCTATGATCTCTGTATCCGGCGGCGGAGCCGCGGTAAATGATGATTTAAATATAGATGAATTTATAACCAGAACTAGATATTGGTATTTATTTAGAACTTTTCATGAATGGGCTGAGGATGATGTTTATTCTCCTTGTGTGTGCGCAAATGTAGGTTGTGCCTGTGGCGCCAGTTCAGGACAGGAAGAATGCACTAGTTCCTGCATAGCTGCTTCAGAACGATGCGCTGAACTTGCGTTGGCGGATTTGCAAGGAAGATTTAATGAAACTGAAGTGGAATGCATCAGAACCAAACCTTATCTTTGTTGCAGTCAGGGTATAGGACCCTCGTGCCAAGCCCCCTCAGGTTGCTTGCCTTGGCCAAATCCATGTTCTTCAAGTTGCGAACATGAGTGCATTCCACCGCCTCCGACAGGACCGCTTTGTCCTGCGCCAAATATTGTTTTACAGGGGTATTATAACCAAATTGAAAAATATCTTAGTACCGTTGATTTAAACTTGAATATATTACCTATAGTTATGGCAGAACCGCCTCCAAACTGCGTTTGTGATTATTGGTATGAAGCAAGATTCGCTACTTCGCACCAATTTGTTTGCACAGATAATTATTTTCATGTTCCTTCCAATCAGGGACCAGTTCCTATGATTTTTAGGGTTAATGCAATTGCGTTTTGGAGGGATCAAGATGCATGCAGAACGGTTCATCCTTGTATATGTCCTGCCGGAGCAGTAACTTGTTCTCAATGTCAGGATACTTGTTGTACTCCATGTTATTAATTATGAGAGGTCAAATGAATTTTTTCATCAAAGCAATCCTGATAGTAATCTCTGTACTGGCTTTCATGTCAATTATTCTCATCACACAGACATCCAAAATCGCAACAGTTGAAGAAAAAGAAAGTTCTGAATTAAGAATGGATGCTTTGGAAACCCTGCAAAAACTCATAAACACCGGAGACTGCCTGGCTTACGAATATGAAAATGTAACTCAAAAAGGCAATCTCGATATAAATAAAATTTTGGATTTTAATAATACTTTTCAGGGTCTTGAACCTAGGTGCGCAAAAGCCGCTGATTTTGATTATAATATTGAGATAACCCAGTTTGAAAAAAGTTTTAGGACTTATCAGGGAATGCAGATTAAGGAAGAAGAATGCGACCCGGATAATTCGAATTGGAGTATTGCTTTCCATGAACAACCTGAAATATATATTTATTGCGATGGAGATTTGGAAGGGTGTTGCGGCAGTGGTGAATTGGATGGAAGTTACCCAAGAACATTAAACTGCGCAAATGGGAGTGTTGTTTGCACTCCTTATGATTGTTCGCAATATATGAGGTCGTCAGAGGAATGCGAAGAAATTTTTGAAGGCACTTCTGAAATGGCTTGTTGTGTAAGGAAAACCTGTAATTCACACCCTTGGATGTTAGAATGTTATAATATTGACCCAGCGGCAAATTGCACTGAAATAATAATAAGACATATACATGCTTGGTGCGGTCTCACGATAACTGCGAGTAGAGAACCTTATGGAGTGAATTTTACCTCCGAGGTAAGACAAAAATCATGGGGTTTCGCATATCTGCCTGTTAGCGGCGTATCTTCATTTTCCCCGCATGATGCCAAGAAAGAAGAAATCCAGATTGTGCTTCCAGTTACAATTAGATATAATGAAACCACAATGAGGGAAGGAAGGATAAAGATAACTGCAGTAAGAGGAGAACTTGAAACAATCTCAAGTTTAATTGAAGATATCTGTTCAAAAGCTGAAAGAAACCCAAGCGAAACAATGATAATTGCGAGAGATATGTATTTTACTTATCCGGTATTATATCAAGGCAATCAATTATGTATGATGGATAGTTGCAAAAATCTGGATTGCGCTTTCCCAATTAATTTTGAAGACATAACCCGGGAAGGGACGCACAATATTGAATTAAATTATAACTCCGGTGTAGTTTCGGTGAAAACATGAACTTAAAAATTATTGCAGTAATAGGTATAGTGTTATCCATTATAATTGGATTTTCTTTATTGAATTCTCCACTGCAAAACTCAGAATCCAATGAAAATTCTATTGAAGAAATAAATATTTGCGATGGATTTGAATTTCCAAAATTGAAAACTATTTGTTATGCTACACTCTCAGAAGATCTGAATATTTGCAATGGTTTTGGGGGGAAATATAAAAGCGGTTGCGCAAAAGCTGTTTTATCCAAAATAGATGTTGATGAAATTTTCTGCAATGAGATAAAAGACAGCGCTGTTAAAAATATTTGTCTTAGAAAACTTGCAAAATCAAAAGGAGATTTGAGTTTATGCGAAGAAGATTCCTGTTATTTCTTTTATTCCACAATAGCGTCTTGTAACCTAATCGAAGTTGATTATAATAGATATACTTGTCTTGCAAAGGTTACCGAAGATTTAGGTTATTGCGAGCAGATAGGAGATGATTATGAAAAAAACACCTGCAAAGCATTGTTTTCAAAAAATATTGGAATATGCAAAGATGAACTGGAAATTCTTAATCCTTTATGTGCAATTCTTATCTCAAAAAACAGTGAATGGACTTATTGTCTTGAAGAACCCACAGAATTTTTAAGAGCAAAATGCGTTGCATTTGCATCAAATAAAATAGAAAACTGCAATGAACTTGGAGATGAAAAAGACCTTTGTAAAATGTTTTTTATGGGGAAAGACTTAGATTTATTTTATGAATAATTATGTCAAAGAATATTAAAATGAAGAATCAAAACATTTTGTATATTTCAATTATTCTGATAATTATTATAATTGCTATGATAACTTTGAATTCCAATAAAGCCCCAAATACTTTGGATTCAATAACTAAAATTGAGATATGCGATGATTTTAACCATCATGAAACAAAAATAATCTGCTATTCTTTTTTTACCAGCAATTCAACTTACTGCGACCTTACAGGTAATTTAAAATCAATCTGTTGGCGTTTCTCCACAATGAAAAATGCTAATTTTGAATTATGTAACCAAATCAAAGATCCTTTTCAGAGAACAATATGTTTTTCAAATATTGCGCTGAAAGAAAAAGATCCGGCCATATGCGAAAATATAGAATCAAAAACTCTTTTAGAATCATGTTTTTTATATATACCCTATAAATATTACAATTTGTATGCTGAAGAAAACTGCGATGATATTGGGCATGAAAGCGCAAAATATACCTGTTTGGCTGTTGTTAAAAATGATTCTTCTTATTGCGAAGAAATTACTTCAGAGCCATTTGAAAAAGATCTGTGCGATGCAATAATGTCAGAAGATTCTAATTATTGCACTACAGATGCTTGTTTCAGTCAAAGAGCCCTAATGGAAGATAATATTGATTTGTGCGATTCCATCTTATCTAAACTGGAAAGAGCCCGGTGCATAGGCACTATATCCAAAGATACGACAACCTGCGAAAAACTGGAAGACAACTTTGCAAATGATTTATGTAAACTTTATGTCTTGGCATCTTTGACTTTAGATATTTAAGATAATCAATTGGAAGGATAAGCCAATCCATTAGATATAAAATAAACTAAATCTCAATTATCTTAATTTCAAACAGCAAATAATAATTTGCATCTTATTTTATGAGCGAAAGAATCATTAAATTTTTTGTATTTTCCCTATTTTTTATAATAATTATCTTTCCAATCCTGAACTTATTCGCAAGCATTTTTTCCATTCAATACGAGTCTTCAGCAATCAGTTCTTTTGTTAATTATATGTCCTTTTTCTATGATCCCAGATTAATCACTATTTTTGCAAGAACCTTAATATTTGCGTTTGGGACTGCAATACTATGTTTATGTATAGGAGTTCCAATAGCTTTTCTATTTGAAAAAACAAATATTCCGGGGAAATCTTTCTTAAGAATTATTTCTTATTTGCCTCTTTTAATCCCACCTTATATTTCAACAATAGCGTGGATGGAATTTCTCGGGGCAAGAGGAGATTTAATTAATATCAGCCTGCCTTTCAGTATCTATAACCTGCACACAGCAATCATAATAATGTCCTTATCAATGTTTCCAATTGTAACCTTACTGACTTCCTTAGCAATAAGAAATCTTGACAGTAAACTTGAAGAAGCAGCAAGTCTCATCACCACCAAAAAAAATATTTTGAGAAAAATTACTTTGCCATTAATAAAACCGCAAATATTAATTGCGGGATTTTTTGTATTTATTCTTACTTTATCTGAATATGGGGTTCCAAGTATGTTGAGAATCAACACATATTCAAATGAAATCTTTGCCCAGTTCAGCGCATTCTTCAACCTTGAAAGCGCGGTTATATTGTCATTACCTCTAGTATTTGCAGCAATATTATTAATTACTTTTTACAATTTCTGGTTAAAAGATAAGTCCTTTGTAACCATCTCCACTAATTCAAATAGAAAAAACAATCTCTTTGAACTTTCAAAATTACAAAAAATAATCAGTATGGTGTTTGTTGTTTCTATAATTACTCTTGCATTTTTTATTCCTCTTTCAGTTTTGTTAATAGAATCAAACCTAAAATTTCTGGAAGCCCTAATACTTGCTCACAACCAGATATTTAATTCACTCTGGCTTGCTCTTCTTGGAGCAGGCTTAATGACAATATCAGGTTTCTTTGTTGCCTATTTTTCAAAAAACTCAAAATACCTGGATTTGTTTATTTTATTGCCAATTGCCATCCCATCATCAATCATAGGTATTTCATTGATTTATTTCTGGAATAATCCAGCCGCAAATTTAATTTACACAACCTTCTTGATTATTATTCTCGGGTATTTTATCCAATTCCTGCCTTTTGTTGTCAAAACATTTTCTCCTTTTTTATCTCAAATTTCTCCTTCAGTGGGCGAGAGCGCAAAGCTTACAAAAGCGGGATTCTTTAAAAGAATATCTGAAATTGAATTCCCTCTTGCAAAACAGGGTGTGCTCGCGGGTTTTGTTGTTGGTTTTGTATTGTGTTTAAGGGAACTTGGAGCCACTTTACTAATTTCTCCGCCGGGAATCCAGACCCTGCCTTGCAGAATAGAAACATTAATGCACTATGGTAATGCTGAAATGGTTTCTTCATTATCAATTATATTAATCCTCATGATTCTTATTCCAGTGGTTGTATTGTTATTAACCAAAAAAGAGTTGGTTTCAAAAATATAATATTCTTGAGGATTAGATACAATAATATTCTGTTATAAGTAATTGTTAATAAACTGTGGAGATATGAAGGATTAAGGTTAACTCTGAGTTTATACTTTTGTATATTCTATCGTTAATTATGAGAGGTACCATAGGTGTCTGGATTTGGATTATTGGAGGCGTCATCGCAGGTTTATTAATTCTTACAATTGCAAATTCTTATCTTACGCAGACTACAAGAACAATAGCTGAACAAAGAGCTATTGAACAACATGATGAATTAAGAACACAGATAAATGAACTTTGCTGGAGTTCTTCGGAAAATAAAAAACAATATTCAGTTAATTTAAATGAGAATGTACTTGGTATTTATTTGACAAAAGACAAATATGAAGAATATAATGAAATCCAACTCATAGACTTTATTTTGGAAGAAGAGGTTTCTTCAGGAAATCTTTTATGCATGAAATTAAGAGACAAAAGACTTATGTGCGAACAACTTGATTGTAATTCAAGAATGGTTTTTTTAGGGGCCGTACCCACAGAGTCTTCATTATCTGCTTTGATTGATAATATCATAGGAAATCCAAATTCTTTTGAATATAAATTAAATTTCAGTAAATTTGACAAAGAGGTTTTAGTTAGTCTGGCTGGGGGGAAAGAAGTATTGCCTGTCTGTAATTTGGATGGTATTTGCGATATAACTGAATGTCTGGATGATTGCAATGATTGTCATGGACCCAATCCAATCTGTATTGGAGATAATTTCTGCAATCCTGATATAGGCGAAGATTGTTTGACTTCCATAGATTGTGTTTGTAATGTAAGTGGAGGTTATGCTTGTTGCCTCGAGGATCCGGCTTCAGATCGTTCGGGCTGTGTTGATGAAACCAGACAGAAT
Source organism: Candidatus Aenigmatarchaeota archaeon (assembly GCA_030614705.1). Classification (GTDB taxonomy): domain Archaea; phylum Aenigmatarchaeota; class Aenigmatarchaeia; order QMZS01; family QMZS01; genus QMZS01. The sequence goes on along the minus strand of JAUWTN010000007.1, from coordinate 7,260 downwards.
TTACAAAAAGGAGAAACCTGTTTTTGCGATAATGAATGCGATATAACTGTTAATCTGATTTGTAATTATATCGTTGGCGATATGAATGCTAAGGCTTGCTGTGAACCTGGTTATTCTTGGAATGGAAGTGAATGTATAATTCCTTTTTGCACTTATCCATGCACACCAGGTTGTATATTGCCAGATGATTTTGACTGGAGAAATCATTTGGGGCAGAATTGGATGACTCCTATCAGGGCACAAGGTGTATGTGGTAGTTGTTATGCTTTTTCCGCAGTGGGTTGTGTAGAGGGGATTTATAAAGTTGAACAGGATAATTCTGCTTTAAATCCAGATCTTTCTGAGGAATATATTGTCACTGATTGCATTTATCCAAGAGGTTGTAATGGGGGTTGGCATTATGCGGTATTAGGTAGCATAAGGAGTTCCGGGATAGTTGATGAAAATTGTCTTCCTTATGTAAGTGGTTCAACTTGCAGGATTAGTTGTGCAGGTTGTAGTAACCCAGCTGCTTGCAGTAATGCGCGGTGTTCAGATAGATGCACGGATTGGAGTTCCCGGTTAGGGTTTATAGGAAGTTATAGTAATGTGCCTACGAATACTGATAGTATAAAAAGAGCATTAATTTGTCAGGGTCCGCTTTCAATGGCTTTGAATTCACTTAATCATGCTGTTGGGCTCGTGGGTTATGATGGTGCTGCAAATCAATGGATTATAAGAAATAGTTGGGGTTTGGTTAATGGTGTGAGGAATGGAATACCTCATACAAATGGATATGGGTATGTTCCTTATAATGATATAAGGATGGTATATTATGTTGAAAATGTTAATTTACCTTAAATTTCAATTGGTTTTAATAATTTTCATATTTTTGATAACTGGACTTCCGGTTTATTCAATGTCAGACCCTTCAGCAGTTTATTGTGAATCTCTTGGATATGAATATACAATCAAACAAGTTTCTGAAGGTGAAATTGGAGTGTGTATATTTCCGGATACTACATCTGCGGATGCCTGGGATTTTTTAGTTGGCAAAGAAGCATTGGATTGGAGTTATTGCACTCAGAATGGATATGAAGTTGAATACAGCAATGATTTTGAACTTTGCGGGACTTCTGATGAATGCACTATTTGTATTTTAGAAAATGGAACTAAGATAGAAGCAACCAAATTAATGAATTTGAGTTTTGAAGAAGGTTCCTGCGGGGATACTATTTGTGTGTTGGGTGAGGATTATTTAACCTGTCCGCAAGATTGCCCTTCTGGTTTTATAGATGGGTATTGCGATGGGGTTTCAGATGGAATCTGTGATCAGGATTGTTTATTTCAGTTAACCCCGGAATCAGATTCTGATTGTCCTTTATGCGGAGATGGGGTTTGTGATGATGGAGAAACTTCTGGCACATGCTCTCAGGATTGCCCAAGTCAGATATGCGGAGACGGAAAATGCGACGCAGGAGAAACGCACGAAACCTGTTGCGTTGATTGCGGTTGCGTTGGGGGGATGAAATGCCAGAATAATAAATGCGTTAAAATAGAAATATGCGGTGATGGAACCTGTTCAATACATGAAACTTATGAAAAATGCAAAGAGGATTGTCCTTCAGGTTCAGAAGATGATTATTGCGATAAAGTAGAAGATGGTATTTGCGACCCTGATTGCACTCGTACAAGAGATGTGGATTGTTTGTGCAATAGAGATGGTATTTGCGAATCCAACTTTGAGACAAATTCAAATTGTCCTGAAGATTGCAAGTCAGATAACATTTTAATATATTTAATCCTCGGAGCAATTGTTATAAGTTCAATCATAATTCTCTTAAAAACCCGTTCTAAAAAAACAAATCCCAAATGGAAAGAAGTGTATGAGGAAACTCCAAATTAATTCAAATTCAGAAAATATATTATATTAAATAACAAGCTACATTTATGATAACCCAACAAAACAAGAAACTTACTCTTGGAATTTTATTGACTTTTATAATCTGCATTGGCTTTGCAATTCTTGCGGCTTACTCAACATAACCTTATGGGAATTATCTAAATCCCGGAATTCATCCCGGGATGATCGGTCCGGGAATTTTTAATGCTTCGGGTGTGGCAAGCCCACAATGGAATATTCCCGGTGATTTGGGTGTTGTTGGAAATACAATAGTTCAAGGGGAATTAAATGTTAATAAAGGTATGGTTATAGGAAATCCAGTTAATGGAAGTATGGGAGCAGGGTGATGACTCTGTTATTTTAATAAATAATAATGTGTGGGCCACAGAATTCGGCGCACTAATATTTTCTTGTTTCTTCTCCAAACCTATCTGGTGTTGCCCCCCAACAAATACTTTTATACCTTCAATTACTAATTATGAAGGGTACAGTAGATGTCTGGATATGGATTGTTGCAGGCATCATCGCAGGATTATTAATTTTAACCTTAGCTTATTCTTATTCACTCCAGATGATAAATACTGTAACTGAGCAGAGCGTTCTTGAACAATATGATGAACTATATACGCAAACAAATGAACTCTGCTGGAGTTTTTTAGGCAACCAAAAAGAATCCAACTTGATTTTAAATAAAAATATTGTTGGAATTTATTTAACCTCAGATCAATATATAGAATATGAAGACACGCAGTTAATAGATTGTATTTTAGGAGAAAATATTTCATCAGGAAATTTTATATGCATCAAAATAAAAAACAAGGAAACAATATGCAGGGAACTTGATTGCGATGTAATGATGCCTTTTTTAGGTGCAGTCCCAATAGAATTCTCATTAACATCTTTAATCAACAATTTAAAAGGAAACCCCGAATCTTTTGAATATAGTCTAATGCTTAAAAGAGATAATACAGGTGTTAATATTTCCAAAATATGAATTAATATAATATCACATTCAATTTATATATGGGGATAGATAATTATATCTTAATGATTGGTTCAATTTTGGTTGGTCTGATACTTTTCTTTGCGGCTCAGGTTTATCTTACTGGCAGCGTTGATGAAACAGAAGGTTATATTGCAAAAGGAACTGCTGAAAGAATTGTGTCAGTGCTCGAGAAGTTAACAGGAGAGCCTTCATATGCAAGTTATTGTTTCAACATTTCTCTTTCTGATTTAAAAGTTGAGAATGGTTACTTAACTTTCAGGCAGGATGGGAAAGAATCTTTTTATCCAGTGCCTAAGGAGGCTAATAATGTTGATTTAAAAGAAATAGCAAGCGTTTGTTTTGTGCATCTGGCAAATGGAGAAATATATATTTCTGAGGAACTTCCTGATTGCGATATGAATACTATTTGCACTGTTGATGAATGTCTAGAGAATTGTCCTGATTGTTATGGACCAAATCCAATTTGTGTTGGGGATGGGTTCTGCAACCCAGATATAGGAGAAAATTGTTTAAATTCTATTGATTGTGTTTGTAACATAAGCGGCACTAATCCTATCTGTTGTCCTGATGATCCTTATTCAGACGAATCCGGGTGCGTTGATGATACCAGACTTAACAGGTCAAAAGGTGAAGAATGTTTTTGCGATAATGAATGCAATACAACGCTCACATGCAATCCCACAGACACCATTTTTTATACTTACAATAAAGCCTGCTGCGAACCGGGAAAGAGCTGGAACGGAACTGATTGCATTTTTGGCGGGGACGTTTTAATTGTTGCTTTAAACTCGACTTTACGATCTGTTTATTCTCCTGCTCAGATAATCCAGCTTGAAAATAAGATAAGAGCTTATCAGTCAGCATTAGGGGGTGATGGTCTTGGTTCAATATTTCTTTATCTTGACGAAGATGAGACTTCAGATATAATTGGAAGCAAAGTTATAAACCCCGGTAACTGGAATAATATAGATGGTATTCTTGACCAGTTAATTCCAAAATTAAATTCTTCTTATCTTGTAATAATTGGGGGGTATGCTAGATTTATCCAACCTCATGCAGGATACGCTTATGGGAAACCATTTGAATCGGATAATTTTTATGGAGATATTACTGGGGATAGTATATTAGATATTCCTGTTGGAAGATTTCCTGACCCTAATAGTGGGGATTTAGATGTGATTCTGAATGCTTTGGATACAAGTATAACTTTGCATAATTCTGGAGGGGTGGATATATCAGATTATATTTCTCCTATAATGAGTTGTGGTGGTTATGATAATCGTGCATGGACTAGTGGAAGATGTTTCTGTTCTGCTGTATGGGGTGGTTCTTGTTCTGCATGCGGCACCTGTTGCGGTTGCATTTCTTTAGCCCCACTTTCTGGAAAAGATTTTGTTATGGTTTTAGCTCATGGACCTGGACCTTCAAGTTCTGATTTATTGCATGGAGGATGTTTAAATACAAATCCTTCCGGAGTTGGCGGTATTGATACTTTGAATGCGGTCTGGATGTCTATGTCTTGCGGTGGTGGTCATTTAAGGTTAAAAGCCTCAACTTCAGGGTCAATTCCAATGACTTTTTTGAAGGATGGAGGCGCAGTTTATTTTGGGAGTACTGCTAATAACCGCGGGACTCTTGGTAGTGGTTGTCCAGTTCCAGGAGGAGATAGGCTTATAGGGACTTTATATACCTTGGTGGCAAACAATTTTCAGGTAAACTTGGGAAGGGATGTTGGGGGCAGGATTGGTGATTATTATATGGTAGGTAAAAATAGTTACTGGAGCAGTTATGGCAACCGTGAGTACATAATTAATTGTCTTTATGGAGATCCTACTTTGAAAATTAAGAATATGTGGTAATATGATTATGCAATATGATGTTGGGGGAGAAAAAAATATGAGAGAAATAAGTAAGAATCAGTTTATCGCGGTTTTTATAATTATAGGAATTATCGCAGCAATTTTTTTAATATTTAATTTTACAAAGGAATCCTGCGGAAACAAAGTTTGCGAGCAGGGAGAGAACTGTTTTGATTGCCCTAGTGATTGCGAATGTAATATTGGTGAATATTGTTCTTCAACAGAAAAAAGATGCATAAAACCAACCTGCGGAGATGGGAACTGTGAAAGACTGGAAAATTGTTCTGATTGTCCTGTTGATTGCGGTACTTGCAAGATTACTTCATTTTGCGGAGATAATAAATGCGATGCGGGAGAATTATGTTCAACATGTCCGAAGGATTGCGGGATTTGTCAGCCAAGGTATATTTGCGGAAACAATATTTGCGAATCAGAAGAAAATTGTTATGATTGTCCAAAAGATTGCAAGTGCGATGAAAGTGAATATTGTTCCTCCATACAAAAAGAATGTATGAAACCCGTTTGTGGAGATGGAAATTGCGAACCTTATGAAAATTCTGGTAATTGCTGTCTTGATTGTAGTTGTTATTTGCCAGAAGAAATTTGCAATGAAATAACTAAGAAATGTGAGGTGCAGGAAATGATGCTTATAGATGCAAGAGCAATTGAGTTGGCACTTGAATACTTCGAAAATCAAAATTTAAATGTAATCTCTACACAGGTTCTTGGTGTGAGTTATTATAACAATAAATTAATTAAAGAAGTGGTGGTTGAGATTGATGGAGAAGAGTGGGAAAGGTATGTTGGAATTACAGAAGATGAAGAAATAACTGAGTTTACATTACCTTAGAATGCAGGATATTTTAATATTGAGGGGTTGATTATTTTTATTTAATGTTAATGGATATTTTTTTGAATGTTCTTATATATAAGGCAGATATAATATATTATGGCAAATATGAGTTTAGAAACTATTGTTGGTTTTATAATTCTACTTGTTGTTGCTGGAGTTATTATCAGTATGATTCTTACACGTATTAGTCCTGATGCATTGCCTTATAAAGAAGTTGAAATGCAACAGATGGAGTTTAAAAATAAATGCACCGCTCTCTGCACCGAGACTTCTTCATTGGATTACTGCAGATATTCTTTTGAAGGTGGTGTGGATGGCACTGATTGGAATGGAGACGGGAGAAAAAATGAACTTATTTCAATTGGAGAATATGTTACTTGGGATGTGTGCGAGGAAAGAATTTATTGTTTTTCAATGGTTCCATGTGACAGGAGATTTGGTTCAATCCCTGCGAAAGGTTGTGCCAGCGCTTTATGTCAAGCTTATCTAGATAAATATAATGGTAATGTTACAAGAGCAAATGAGGCAGTTTTGGATAAGGTAAAACCAGGAGCCTGTAATTTGCCTGCAGATATAGATGATAATTGGTTTGCAAAATATTTCCCTGATGATGTTTGCGGAAGCACTGTTGATTGTAACCTTGAATGCACACCTTTTGTGGATATGGGTTGCGGTGCTGGACCTGGACCGTGCGCAGCTACTGAAATGTACCGTACTCGAACTTGCACTTATGTAAATTATGATGCTGTTAGTTGTCCTGAAGAACAATGTGTTGCTGATGCAAGTTGCAGTGGTGGATCAGCAACTTTGAGTGGGTGTGTTCTTGATAAAACTACAAACCCTTATACAATAACTTGTGATACTAATTGTAATGCTGCAACTCTAGTAAGTGTGGCGGATATGGATAGTGGTTCTTTGAGGACTGATGGTACACCTATAGTTAATGGGCTAACTCTAATTTCTCAACCCTCTAGTTTTGATGCTACTTTTGCTTGTGGTGCGTCAAGCACTTGGATTATTTCTTTGAGTTGTACAAATCCTGCAGGAACACCGTTTGTTATGACTGGTTGTCCTTAATATAAAAAATAAAAATACGTTAAAAGGAAATTCCAATAATTATTTAGTTTATGGAATTTTAATGGTTATCTTAATTTTTTAATGCAATTTGGGGTAAACAACCAAGTTGAATCTTCAGTTGTATCAGAGCCGGAAAAAACAGCTATTGAATACCATTGTGAAAAATCTGGAGATAATAAAGTTACCTTTGAGTGGTCTGGGTGTTATGGCGATTCTGCAGTTATTTTGCAAAAAGGAGAATCAACTTATTCGTGGGTGTTGGAGATTACTTCAGAGAAACATGATTTTGATAATTTGAAAGCAGGCAATTATATAGTTGTTTTTGTTTGTGGCAATCAAACAAGAATATTGGAAAGTATATATATATATAAAAAATGAATTAAAATTATGAATAAAAAAATATTAATTCTATTTTCTTTATTACTTACATTTTTTATAACCCCAACCTTCGCAAACAGTATTGATTGTTCCCAGTGCTCTGTAAACCAGCAATGTTCCTGCGAACTAAAGTTGGATGAAGGAACCTGCACAAGCGGTTTATGGATAGTCTTAAAGAGTGAAGGAAATCCATTACAGATTCCTG
>JAUWTN010000032.1 GCA_030614705.1 Candidatus Aenigmatarchaeota archaeon | reverse complement strand
TTAAAACCGCGCTAAAATCAATAATCCATGAAATTACCAGAGAAATCGGCAGGAGCAATAGAAATGCAAATTCAATCATGTCTTCTAAACTTGGCCCTGGCTTATCCAAAGTCTCTCTATGATTTACCATATATTAGTTACTATCCTTTAATAACTATAGATTAACCAAGAAGCAAATATACCCCAATACCAAGAGAAATGATACCAACCAAAATTCCAAGCATAGTAAACCCTTTTGGCTGCCAGCTCTCGGTTTGCGGAAATTTAAGAACCATGAACAACCCAAAAAGTATTAACAAAATTCCAATAATCTTGTTAATAATAAATTCAATCATAATAAAATCCTTTTTTAAAAAGAGATACATATCACTCAATTAATATACTCTTTAAATAGACTAATTATGGGATACATTCCGGCTGGGTCGAAGCTTACAATTTGGAACGAATTATATAAAAGAGGTGCAAAGCCCGGGTTGAAGAATCTTGAATATTTATATGAAGGAAAAAATCCAATGAAACTAAAAGAATTCCTTCCAAAAGTTGTAAAGACTGTTTTCGCGCCAACAACCTGGCAGCAGAAGGAAGTGACAGTTAAAGAAAATGAATATTCTGTAAAATGGTATGTGTTCAAAGACCTTGACCATTACACTTATTTCAGAGTTGACGTGGACCTGAAAATAAAACATAAAGGAAACAAAGGAACCGCAAAAATAAGTATGGGAGAACCTGTGGTTGTTACAGAATACCCGCAGGAAAGCTATTGGCAGAAATCATTTTTTTATGAAATCCTAAGGGTTGCATGGAATGATATATTTTACAAAAAAAAATTAGAAGGATACCTTGACTGGGGAAGATTAAAAATCTCATGTTTTGAAGAAAAACTTTTAAAATATTTTGACTATTTAGGAAAATGAGTAAGAGTGTATTTGAAGATAATCTTTCATACCCAAAAGAAAAAGAAATTATTAAATATTCCGGATCTGAACCTTTTAGAATATATGGGGGTCTTGGAAATCTGTTTAAAGATGTTTTTGAACTGGCGGGAAAAGATGTTTTTGAAGATAAAATTAAATGGGATGCGCTCATCGATGACAAAAAATTTAATGTGAAATGGCATATTGAAAAAAAATTTGACAGTTGGACTAGTATGGATGTTGTTGTTGTCATACTTGGCAAACAAAACTCAAAAACCAGAAATGGGGATATCATAATAACAATTGTGCCAACTTTCAAAACTGAAATAGAGATGGGATTTTTGCAAAAAGCTTTCTGGTGGATGTACTATTTCATATATTACAAGAAAAAAAGAATCCAACATTTCTACAGGGCAAAAAGTCTGGTAAATAAATTTAAGCAGGAAATAGGAAACCTGTATGGAATGGATTTGCAGGAATCTATCTGAAAAACACTGAATTTAACCAGATTACTCAACTAATAAATTAATTTTATCTGGTGAAAACCAAAACTCCCTATGCTTCTGACATAGGAATATTTACAAACAAAAATCCCCTTAAATAAGCTCTAAACCAAAGAATTTCCCTGAATTCTCAAAATTAAGTATTTAAGTTACCATTTCTAAGTAAATACTATTTAAATAGTTTTATTTACATTATATATTGTGGAATATGAAAAATAACAGGAACAATTTGGTTAAATTTCTTATTTTGGTGAGTTTTATCTATCTTTCTATATTGCCTTGTTTATGCTGCGAAGAGTCCAGTAACCTGAAAGTTTATGTAATTGATGATTCAACCGGAGAAATTATAGAAGGAGCTTACGTAAATATCATCTCTTACGAAGAAGAAATTGAGATAAGAACAAATGAATATGGTTATTCCTATTTTACTTATTTAACCCCCGGGAATTATGACATCTCTGTAAAAGCAGATAATTATAAATCAGACCATACCGAAACCTGGATTTACAGTGGCAGAACAAAAACAATAGAAATTAAGCTGGAAAAATCCTCAGAACCTGAGGATAAAGATATAATTATAGGAGACTTAAGAATCAGCCCTTCGTCTGTCTGCATGGACGAAGACAAAACAATTGATATTTCACTTCAAATAGAACTTGAAGAAGGAAATGATATTGAATTCACAGTCAAATTTTATTTGGATGACGGGGACAACTGGGATTATCTTGGAAAGGAAAAAAGGACTTTGGATGAAGATGATGAAAAAACCTTTGATGTAACTTACAATTATTACGCAAACAGTTTTGATAGGGGTCTTTACGAAATAAAGGCTGAGATAGAATACAATGATATTGAAAAAACAGAATATGCCCTCATGCAAATTAGAGACTGTGATTATGATGGGTATGAAGATGAGGATGGATATGATGAATCCGAAGATTCAAATTTTGAAATAAGCTCAATTTACTTAGACCCCGCTTATCCAGTAATTGGTGAAATGAATATTGTTAGAGTTTTAATAAGACCGGAAAAAAACATTGAAAAATACCAGACAATCAGGGTGGAAGCGTGGATAGATGGAAAACCGGAAAGATATGAAAATATTGATTTTGGGTATATGGAATTCAGCAAAACTTTTGAATTTGCTTTTGACACTTCGCACTATGGAACAGGATACCACACAATAACTATTGTATTAATATCTCCAAACGGAATATCCGAACACAAAAAAACATTCCAGATTCTTCAGGAAAGACCTGATTACTCAACTATTATTGAAGCTAATCAAAGACACTGCCTGAGAATAAACAGCATTGATGTTCTGAACGCTCCTGTAAAACAAGGCGAAAGATCAGAAATAAGTATTATTGTTGAGAACTGCGGAACTTATATGGAAAGAAACATAGTTCTTGAATTAAATAATGGTGGTGAAATTCTTTCAGATTCATTTGATTTAAGAGATGGAGAAAAAAGAGAAATAATCTTCAGAATTGATAATTCAGAAACAGAAAATTTAATCTTCAAATTATGGAATGGGTATAACAATTTAGAAGAGACTTATGAACTTGTCACTTACACTGGAGTGCTTTATGTGGAACTTGAACCAATTTATATTATCCGCAATAACGAAGATAATATAATCAGATTATTGGTGAAAAATACAGGCAGAGTTAAAGATGAATTTGAACTTGTTTTCCCTGAAGATATTGTAATATGGTTAAAAGAATATCCGGAAACAATAGAACTTGAAGGAGGGGAATCAAAAATTATTGAGATAATCCTAAGACCAGATCTTGATTCCGGAGAAAATAAAATTAAAATTATTCTAAAAACTGAAAATTCCGAAAGTTTCATTGAACTGGATATAAAAGTTGAGGAAACACAGGATACTACAACTGAAGGAATACTAGACACGATAACGGGAGTAACGCAATCTCCTGCAGACCAATGGTTTGTATTCAGCAACATCACCATCCAAAAAGTCGTGATAACAACATTTGTGCTTCTCTTACTGCTGATAGTGGTTTTACTCATGTGGGTACTGTACAAACTGCTTAAAGAGCATAGGTTGCACCTGAAAAAAGAGGAAAAAGTAAGAGTAATTCTAAAAAAGCTAAAGGAAGAAACCGCAAGTGTTAACTCCAGAAATTATGACTGCTAAAAATAAAGAACTGGATTTTATCTGGGGAAACACCCGGAGCTATAAAACCGCTGATTCTGAAATAGCTGTTCTAAATGATTTATATAACGGGCTTGAGAAAAGCGGTTATGAAGTGGAAAAATTTCAAAAATGGGATAATCTAATGGATACTTATTTTGTGGTTTTTGACAGATACCAGCTTGAGGATATTTTAGGAACACTTGATAAATATAACAACTTTGACTATGACGAAAAATGGTTTGATACGAGATTAGACGGTGTGGAATATAAAAATAAATCCTTAGGAATCCATCCTTCAAGCAGGTTAACAGCAAAAGATATACAATCAAATCCTGTATTATTAGCCTTGTTGATTGGAGAACTTAGTGAGTATGATTATTATGATGGAAGTATTGTATCAGATGATGAATACGGAGAAATTTTCATAACCGGATATTATTCAAAAGAACCTCCAACTCCTGCTGAAGCCAATGACTATACTCATAGAATTTCAGAAGCTTTGGTAAAATTATCAGATTTGGATATCCGCAATCAATATGGCGATATGATGTCCTGTTATTTTGAATCAGAAAAAAATCTGGGCGGAAAACTGGGATTTTCCTATGAACCGCCTGTTTTAAAAGTTGAAGAAAAACCAGTTTACGAAGTTGGAATTGTCCCTTATGCTCTTTTGAGATTAAGAGATATGGAAAAAAGACTTGCAGAACTCAAAGGTAATTCAAAAGCAGAAAAAGGAATAAAACAAGGAATCAACCAACGCAGAAAAAACCTTGAGAATCAGGAAGGCGCATATTTTCCTTGTTTTAGTGTTCTATAATATTTTATAAAATCTTGAAATTAAATCTATCCTAAATAAAAGAAATTTAAATATTCCCTATAATTATTATGATTAATCTAAAATGTTTCTTTGGATTTCACAAATGGGAGAAATTTATGGGTCCTCAAAATCGTGGAAATGGCAGGTTCTCCCAGGAATATATCTGCAAGAGATGCAGAAAGATAAAAGAGGTTATGACTTAATTATTTTATCTCCAATACCCTCAATTTAAACAAAATCCTTTTTATCATGAAAGAAATTCTAAATAATCTAATTGAAATACTTAAATTTAAAAATAAAACAAATCAAAATTAAAAAAATTAAAATTTCACAAGACTCTTAATAAGTTTATCTTTTTCATCATTGTAGGTTGTGAACATACCTCCAAGAACTTTTTCTATGTGGTCTAATCGATTTTCCATTTTGTTCATGGCTCTCTTCATTTCTACAAGACCGCACCAAACCTGAGCAACCTGCACATTATCAGAGGTTCTGTAAGCGCATCTGTGCTTTCTTATTGACTCTAATAATTCGTTTAGTTCCTGCTCTGACTCTGCTGACAAACATTCTTTCCAGTCTTCTTTTTTACCATTTGTACCTAAATCTAGCATTTTTATTTCACCTAAATTAATTAAGAAAAAAGCTTTAAATACTAATTAAAACAGAGTAGTAACATTTTACTACTTATCTCAGATGCCTATTATACGATAAAACCCGGCAAATTAACTTATATATAAAGAGATACTATTATGTTCAAAGGTGTTGCTCCTGTTGTTGTAATTATTTTATTAATTGGTATTACTATGGGTGGTATTATCTCCGCCTATCTTGGAATTAGTAGTTTAACTCATGATATTGAACATGATATTGAAAAATCCATAATAAAAGAATTTGATGCCCGGGGGGCAAATCTTAAAGTTGATGTTTTTGGAAACTGCAAAATTTACCTGAGAAACACAGGAACAAAAGATATACCTATGGAAGCAATCAGTCTCTACATTGATGATAGACCAGTGAACTATGAACCTTCAACAGGAATTATTAAAACAAAAAATGTCACAGAGATTAGTTTTTCTGGTTTAAGTTACAAGAGATATGATGTAAAAATAAAATTAATGGGTAAACTATTGGAACAAGGTTATATGGTTTGCAGTGGCGGAGCTCCTGTATATGATTTCTCTTGTTCAGTAAAATTAGCATGTAATGCGGATGAAACAGAAGTTTTAGCTCTTTCAAGTTTAACTAATGGATTTGCAGAATTGGTAACTGAAGGAAATTATGGTTATAAACTATGCTGTGAAAATATTACTTCAGTAAAAACAGAGCTTGATACTGATTGCAGCGGTGCTTATACAGGTCTTATAAGTTTATCAAAAAATACTAATGCTTTTGTTGAAGATTACAGTTTAACTGAAGGTTCATTTGGCAACAAAACTAATATTTGCGTAGAATTTAATAACAATGCAAGATTAGAATGCACCCGCACCACCTCAAACAACTGCGATGAATGGAACTGGAAGAAATTAATTTCATCCTCAGGACCTACAAACGCAAATGTAGGCAATACCACAGCATACCCAAACAATGTGTTATGTTGCACGGTTTATTAATTAGAATTTCTTAAAGAATAATATTCTCAAATATGTAAACTAAAATTTATCCACCAATAATAATTCCAGAATCTCGCCAATAATTATTCCGCAACATAAAAAAAAATATCTAAGGGGCACATGCAAAATTAACAATTAATCTTCAGTGTCCTTCTCCTCTTTCTTTTTCTTTCCGTCTGAGAACAATTTTGAAATGGATTTTATTATTGCTTCAATAAAAGACAAACTAATGTAAATAGTATACCCAAGAATTCCCAGATAAACAAAAAATAGAATTGTTCCCAAATTTAAAGGCCAGTCAACCCCAAAGAACACAATCATAATCACAGGAAATAAAGCGGAGATGGTGGATATCGCCAGATACCTTAAAAGAAGTTTTACACCTTTATAAACAAGATACACAAAAATTAAAAATAAAACAACTATACCCGCAATCTCTATATCAAACATTTTGGATAATTAACAAAGAAAGAATGTGTAATTGAACCAGCAAGAGATATGTTTGATAAAGAATTTACAAGACCTTGAGAATAAATACCCTCTTTTTTTGAATGCTTCATCAGACTTTTTGTCAGGGCTTTTTTAAGAAACCAATGATTTTCATCTATATAAGCCATGGCTTTGGAAGGCTCTTTATTTAATCTTGTTAGATACCAATCAGTCATATCTTTTACAGAAACATATCTTTTCTTCAATCTGGTGTTGCCTGAAACCAGCTCCTTCAAAACAATATCCAAATCAAAATCGCAATCTATCTTTGTAATGCCGCACCCAACCCATTCCTTTTGATGCGCATCTGTTCCCGCAACCATTGGTTTATTTAATTTTTGAGCATATTTCAAAGCTCGCAAATTCGCAAATTTATCAAGACACATTGCATTAAATACCTCAACCCCATCAGCAAATCGGGATAAATCTTTTATGCCTTTCTTCGCAAGGTCAAAAGGATGCGGTGCTATAGAGATACCTCCCTGGTGATGAATCTTATCTATGGTTTCAAAAACATCCTGTCCGGGCTTTATCTCTTCAGTAATCCCCAAAGCAATTAAATGCCCCTGAGTGGTTGAAATCTCCTCCCCGGGAATTATAACAAAATCATCAAACTTAAGTTTCTTTAATGAACCCCAGCTTTTAAAACTATTGTGGTCTGTGATTGCAATCCCGTCCAATCCTCTTAATCTGGCCTCTTTTACCATTTCAATGGGAGAAGCCTGGTTCTCCTCTCCAAGTATTTTCCCTTTTGAATACCAAGAATGAGAATGCAATTCAAGAAACATAATATTATTAGTTTAGATTATAATCATTGATGTCTCAAATTTAATAGTAGCCTTTCAATGCTTCA
>JAUWTN010000006.1 GCA_030614705.1 Candidatus Aenigmatarchaeota archaeon | reverse complement strand
TGCGGAGAACCCACCTCAAAGGAAATCTGTAAGGCTTGTGAATTGCTTGAAAAAACCCAAAATTAACGCTTAAATTTCATTACCTGGGTTTCCAGTTTATTCATTACCTCCTGAATCAAATCCATCAATCCGTAACCTTCTACATTTGCATCAAGAACTTTTCCCCCTGCAACAACTTTTCCATCTAATGCATATAAGGGTTTTCCTGTGTCTCTTAATTTTCTAAGGTGGAATTTTATCTCCAGGGGTTTTATGAGTTTTTGTGTTTTTAGGGCAAAATTGGTTAATTCCTTGTAAATCACATCAGTATATACTCCATCTGCCAAATCAAAACCAACCAGTTCAAGACCTTCCGGAAGTTCGGCTTTATCTACCATAACTATTTAGAGAAAAATAATTATGTACCGTTACTTATTTGAAGAAAATTGTTTTAACCGGATATTTGAAGTAAATAAAAAAATCAATCTAGACATACAGAAAAAAGTGAAAGATATTCTCGCAGAGACTCTTAAGATTAAATATGAAGAGATTCAGGTAGTCTATTATAAAAAAACAAACCTTGGTCTTGAATTCAAACTTGAAGCAGAAAAGAAAATTGGGGATAACTTTGTTTTCAGGGTCAGTGTTGAGATAACAGAATATGACAGCACGTACATTTCTTTGGACACTTATATCTCAAGAACAATTCCTGTCAACCTCGCAGGTCCTGTAACAACAGAAGATATATTTTCCAATCTGGTTCAGGAACTCTCCAAAAAAACATTTTATGTTGATATGATAGCGGATTATAAACTAAAATACGAAGAGTTAAGCAAAGAAATATATGAAGGTCTTGAAATGCTATTTGGATTTGAGAATGTTTATCAAACAACTATTGACAGTAAAAAAGAATGAAAAAAGAATACCAAACCCAAATTAAATATCATGTTTAAAGTTATTCCGAGATAATCTATAATATAATTGTTCTGAGTAAATCTCCCTTTAATTGTGTATAAAGAATGTGCAAACAAAAGAACAAAAAGCATTATCAACAAAGGATCTAAGTTGCGCAAATAGCTGATAATCACAGCTGAAAGAATATTTACAATCACCCCAAAAAAACCTCTCACAACCTTAAACTCTTTGTTTGTTATGAATCTGGCTCCCAAAAAAGTATTAATTCCCGCGGGCAACAAAAACATGATGAAAACACAGAAGAAAACAGAAACCAGGAAATCATATCTTAAAGCCACCATCATTACAGATATTGCGGTAAACTCAATCCCGTGAATTATCTTAACCCTCCCGAACAAACACCTATCAAACAATATCAAACCTGTTGCCAGAACAAACACAGAACCTCCAAAAAGAAATGCAATTAATAAAGACAAACTTAAAACCAGAAAATAGAGATGATATTTATTCATAACAAAGATAACCAAAAAGAATGGAAAAAGAAAACCATACCTAAATTAAATGAAACGCTGATAACAAGTCCAAGATAATCCACAATAAAATTAGTTTCATTTAATTTTCCTATTATATTGCCTGTGGTATGTTTAACCAGCATCATTACAACCATTATCCAAAAAATATCAAATCCTCTTAAAAAATGAATAATAACAACGCACAATATATCTATTACATTCCCAAAACCAATGCCAAGGATACTAAAATCTTTATTTGCCACCCATTTTTCCCCAATCATGTTATTTATAATTGCCGGCAATATCATAGTAATACAAATACTGAATAAAACACCTATTGCGGGGCCATATGCCAGCACCACAAGAATTGTTGATAAGGTTATAAACTCTACACCAGGGATTATCGCTATCCGTCCAAACAAACATTTTTCAAAAAGCACCAGAAAAGTGGCTAAAACTATCACAAATCCACCAATTAAAGAGATAATTATTAGAATTACGACCAAGAGAGAAAAGTACATTAAGTACGACTTCATAATCTATTATTATTATTTATTATGGACGAGCTATATGCATTCTTATTTGCGGGACTGGGTATAATGTTATTGTTAATGGTATTTTTTGGAGGGGGTATTTCATACACAACCGACCCTTCCGCAGAATATGAGAACGAAACATTTCCTGATAATCTGGAATGGAAAACTATAGAATTGGGGACGGTTTCATTAAGAGAACAAAACGGAGAAAAAACTGAAATTATTGAAAAAGAATTTGCAGTGCACCGGGGTCTTCTTGCGGGAAATTCAGGGTACGCAAAACGATTTGAGATTGATGAATTTGTGCTTGAGAATATGGACAAAACAACCTTGAGTTTTGAGGTGAAAGATACAAATAATTACGGGAGTCTTTCAATGATATTAAATGATGAAACTCTGATGGATGAAAATGCTATTCGCGGAAAATATAATTTTGAACTAAACAGTTCAGAAGAAAATATAATTGAATTTGAAACCTCCTCAAGCGGGTGGAAAATCTGGGCTCCGTCAGTGTATGTTATATCCAACCTGTCTTTGAGAACAGAATATTCTTTCAGGGAATTCCCTGAGTATGATTTCTTTATCTCAAAATATATTTACAGCAACCAGTACAAAACAGAACTGGTATTTGACTTCATGGGCGCGGACAGGGAATTTAATATTACCTTCAACAACAAAACAATTTATTCTGATGTGCCTTTATCTAGAGTGACTAAGATTGATTTGAATGATGTGAAAGAAGGTCCAAATGAAATCAGGTTCTCTTCTGAGGGGGAAGCTACATTGGAGAATGTGGTTATTCGGGTTTATTATTATCGGTGAATTTTAAGATTAATTTAGTCTATCAGATTTATTAAACTGGTGGGTTATCTTATTGAGTATCTTCGATTAAAATTACAAATTTTATAAAAGTTTTAAACTACATTTATTATATGCCATCAAGCAGCCCTATCCATATTCCTTATATGTTGGAATTAATGAAAAATATTACTAAAACCCCAAAAAATATATTGGATGTTGGGATTGGATTTGGTAAATGGGGTTATCTGATAAGAGAATATTATGAAGTTTTATGGAACCAAAGATTTACTAAAAAAGATTGGAAAATAAGGATTGAAGGAATTGAAATTTTTCCAAAATACATAAGCGAAGTACAAAAAAGTATCTATGATGATATTATTCAAAAAGATATCTTTTCAGTTTTAGACGAACTTGAAAAATATGATTTCATAATTTTAGGAGATATTATTGAACATTTCGAAAAAGACAAAGGACACTTGTTGTTAAACAAATTAATGGAACATACAAATGATATCCTTATAGCAACCCCAAATGGTTATTCACCTCAGGATACTTGGGGTGGAAATAAGGCAGAAAAACATAATTCTAGTTGGGAAATCAGAGATTTTCAGAAATATAATGTTGTTGAGCACAAAATATTAAAAGATAATTTATTTGAAGAAAATATTTCTATTTTGGTTGTTCATTTAAGAAAATAAATTTATCTCATTTAATCATGAATAAAATATCCATAAACATAGTCGCTCTTGACAACGCTCAGATAAACAAAACCGATTCTTGGCAACTGAACTCTTTCGCCGGGTTTTAATTTTGTTATGTCTTTCTCAACAAGACCTCTGATAAGTGTGTTGTTTGGAAGCAGAATTTTCATGTTTACGCTCTTTTCTGGAACAAATTGTATCTTTGGATAAGGCATAACCTGTTTGCTTAAAAACTGCGATGTGGTGTTAAGTCTTAGATTATATAGACCGATGAATCTCACAATTTTTGTGCGGTAATTCTTAAAGTCTTCTTTTGAAATGAAAAACTTCTTGTTTATTTTTATTTCCCTGTCGCCCCTGTCAAGATAATCCGGGTGTAAAGGTAAATTCACTGAAGTGTCTTTTGGAGGATTAAGCACAGTTATTGGAACCGGGTCTTTTACAAAAAAGTATCTGTTTGCAAGAGGGTCAAGCATTTTCCTGTTGAAACTTGACAAAAATTCGGGGGTGATTGTAACATCCCTTATTTTTGGTCCTATCTCTTTAATCATTTCTACAAGAGCTTCTGAATAAAATCCTTTTCTTCTGTAAGATTTTATTGTTCCAAGTCTCACATCATCATAGCCTGTATAAATTCCCTGATCAATACTTTCGCGGGTTTTTGTTTTTGAAAGGTCTATATTTGAAACGCTGAATTTTCCCTGCAATTTTATAATTGGATATTTCCACCTGAAATAACCATAAACATAAAGTTGTTTATTTCTTGAAAGCAACAAATCAGAACCCCTTATAATATGAGTCACGCCCATTAAGTGGTCGTCTATTGCTGAAGCAAAATCCAAAAGAGGCCAGACATGTTTTCCCTTTACAAGCGGATGTTTTGGTTTATCAATTATTCTAAAAGCAGGCCAGTCCCTTACAGAATTATGCTTGTCTCTAAGATCTGTTCTTATTCTCCCAACTGCTTCGCCTTCCTTAAACTCATGAGATAGCATTTTTTCAAATCTTTTTACGTGGGTATTAACGCTTAAATCTCTGCACGGACAAGGATCTCCGCTTATTCTCCCTGTTTCTTCATCATCCGGTTTGCGGGTTCCTTCCCTGAGTCTCTTGAAATCCTCCTGACTGCAGGTGCATACATAAGCCTTGCCCATTTTCAACAATTGTTTGAAATGGTCATAATAAATATTAAGTCTTTTGGATGCCGTATAAGTATCGTCTGGTTTTATGCCGAGCCATTCCATATCTTCAAGTATCCAGTCATAAGCTTCCTTCATAGGAACTTTGTTTTTTGGGTCAGTATCATCATATCTCAAAATAAATTTTCCTTTATAAATATTTCTGTATAACCAATTCACAACAGCCTGTCTCGCGTTTCCAAGATGCAAAGGACCGTTTGGGTTTGGCGCAAATCTTACAACAAAATCATGTTTTACTTTTAGCAAAGGAATCATCTCTCTTTCTTCTTCCTGAATATTTTTAAGAGGTCCCCCGAGTTGTTCCAAATCTTCCTTTTGTTCCAGAAGTTTCATTTTTTTTACTTCAGTAACAAGTTTCTCAACAACACTTCGCAACCCTTTTATATCTTTTTTAAAA
The DNA here is from genome assembly GCA_030614705.1 of Candidatus Aenigmatarchaeota archaeon. Taxonomy (GTDB): domain Archaea; phylum Aenigmatarchaeota; class Aenigmatarchaeia; order QMZS01; family QMZS01; genus QMZS01. The sequence goes on along the minus strand of JAUWTN010000006.1, from coordinate 26,694 downwards.
TCAGGATTGTCAATAATCACCCTTCCTAAAACAGAACCGACTTCAGGAGTTCCGTTATATTTTATTGAATTATCAAGCACATATCTTTTAAGCAATAATTTATCGAAGTCCATTAAATATATATAGATAAAAAAATATATATAGGAGGATTTAAGTCAGAAACCAGATTAAAAATAAATATTTTACTTAGACCCTCAATTTTGGTAAAACTGCCAAAATTCCTCTTAACTAAAATCTGTTAAAAGTAAATTATGTTTTACCCAATTCAGATACGTTACGAAATCAGAAAAAATTTTGTGTGTGAAGAAAAAGGAAGATTTGCAAATGAAATAGAAGAGCCCGTTATAATTATATCCGGGAGAGACGAAAAAGGTAAGAAGATTGTTTTTGAAGATAAAAATTTTGAACCTTATTTTTACACAATACCCGAACAAAACAAAATTGAAGAAATAAAAAAGAAAATAGAAAAAACTTCTGTGGAACAAATAAAAGTGAAAAGAGTTGAAATTGTTGAAATGACTGAAATCAACAAAAAGATAAAAACACTCAAGATTTTCTGCCAGCTCCCAAAAGATGTTTCCCTCCTGAAAGACACTATAAGGGGATTAGAAGGGGTTTTGCACAAAAGAGAATCTGATATCCCTTTCGCAAAAAGATACTGCCTGAATAAACAGCTAAGTTTCCTTTCCCCTTACAATATTGAAAATGGAATACTTAAAAAAACAAATGATGAAATTTACAAACCTCTTGTGGCTGCATTTGATATTGAAATTTACAAACCGGATTTTGATGCAAAAAATAATCCAATCTCCAACATAGGCATTTACAGCAAAGATAAAAAAATTGTATATTCTTACAAAAAATCAAATCTGAAAAACGCAATTATCCTGAAAGATGAAAAAGAAATGTTGGAAAAGTTTTTTGAAGCAATATCTGAGTTTGATATTTTGGTTTCCTATAATGGGGATTATTTTGACCTGCCTTATTTAAAATCCCGGTGCGAAGAACTGAAAATAAAACATCCAATTCTGCTGAGTAAAAACCGGGCAAATTTCAGGAACTGCCTCCACCTTGATTTATATAAAATTATTTCAAAACATTTGTCCTCAGAAGTAAAAACAAGAACTTTAAAACTTGACGAAGTTGCGAAGTTTTTTATTGGGGAAGGAAAAACAGATGTTAAAATTACAGAAAGTAAAACAATTTGGGATTCAGGAAATATTTCTGAAACTGACAAACTCCTTGAATATAATTTGCAGGACTGCAAAATAACTTTTTTGATTGGAGAAAAAATACTTCCTCTTGAATACAAGTTCTCAAATCTAATAGGTTTGGATTTGCTTTCTGGTTCCCGAAGTGGTTTCAGCCAGCTTGTTGAAAATTACCTGATGAGAAATCTGGTAAAAAAAGATATCCTCATCCCAAACAACCCATCAGATAAAGAGATAATGAAAAGGCGAAGTGAAACTTATATTGGAGCTTACGTGCATAAACCCATCCCCGGAATTCACGAAGATATCCATGTGCTGGATTTTAAATCACTATACCCTTCCATTCTTGTATCTCATAATATCTCACCGGACACTCTTGAAAGAAATGGGGAATTTGAAATAAAAATAAACAACACAAGCCATAGGTTTACAAAGAAAAGAAAAGGATTTCTTGTTGATGTTGTTGAGGATTTAATAAACCGGAGAGCAAAAATAAAAAAAATATCAGGAAAAGGTGTTGAAGAAAAAGCTATGAAACTGCTTGCTAATGCAACTTATGGATATCTTGGTTTCTTTGCTGCAAGAGGTTATTCAAAAGAATGCGCTGAATCAATTACCGCTCTTGGGAGAAAATATATTCTGGATACAATTACCACCGCCCAGGAAGATGGGTTCAAAGTAATCTATGGAGACACGGATTCACTCATGGTTTCCGGAGATAAAAAAAATATAAAAATATTCCTTGAAAAAATAAATAAAAATCTTCCCGGGATAATGGAACTTGAATATGAAGGGGAATATAAAAGAGGTCTTTTTGCTGACTCTGCTACAGGCGGAGCAAAAAAACGATATGCTTTGATTACTGAAAACGGCGACCTTGAAATAAAAGGTTTTGAATTTGTGAGAGGGGACTGGAGTAAGATCGCAAAAGAAACTCAGGAAAAAGTTCTTAGATTTGTGTTGAATTGTCAGGAAGAAAAAGCAGTTGAATTTGCAAAAAATGCAATAAAGGAGATAAAAAAAGGGGAGATAAAAAAGGACAAACTTATCATAAACAGGCGACTTACAAAAAGTCCTGACAATTATGAACGTATGGATCCTCACGTAAAAGTAGCCAGAGATTTGGAGCGGAAAGGAATCAAAGTAAACAAGGGGTCTATTATCCAATACATCATCACAAAAAACGGAAAAACAATTTCAGAAAAAGCCCGGTGGTATGAAGAAACAGAATCCTATGACCCGGAATATTATATCAACAATCAGGTCGTGCCTGCCGCAATAAGAATTCTTTCTGTTCTCGGATATTCAAAAGATGACTTGATTGGAGAACAAAAAAATCTCGGTGATTTTAGATAAAATATGGAAATTAATTGTTCACTTCATAGTAACAGTAAGTGAGTAATACTCAATAAGACTATGTATTTAAAGATTAAGCCGATTAGATTTATATGTGCGGCATACTTGGATATCTGGGTTACAGAGACTCTGCACCAATAATCCAAAAAGGACTAAAAAAACTCAATTACAGAGGATATGATTCCTGGGGATTTGGTTTTAAAAATAACGGAAAAATTGAAATAATTAAAGAAGTCGGAGATTTTGAAAAAGTTGAAAATATTAAGAATAATGGGGGTAACTGTGCCATAGCCCATTCAAGATGGGCCACCACAGGAAAAGTTTCAAAAGAGAACGCTCACCCGCACGCAACAGAAAATAATGATATTGCCATAGTTCACAATGGAATTATAGAAAATTTTCAGGAATTAAAAAAAGAATTATTAAAAAATGGACATGAATTTAAATCTGAAACAGACACAGAAATAATAGGTCATTTGATTGAAGAAAATTTTAATGGGGATTTTCCGGAAGCTGTAAGAAATGCTTTTCTAAAATTGGAGGGGAGAAATGCGATTGTGGCTTTGCATAATAACTTTGATGGATTGGTTGGTGTAAAAAAAGGATCTCCTCTAATTGTTGGTATAAAAAATAATTCGGAGGGAAAAGAATATTTTATTTCATCTGATTCAAGAGCCTTTACAGAGGAAACAAATAAGGTAATTTTTCTTGAAGACAATGAATTAACTGTTTTAAAATAATCTATGAAATAAAAGATAATATGACTATAGAAATTCTTGATGTTGAAACCGGAAAAACACTTCCCAAAAAAATTGAAATTCTTGCTGAGGAAGAAAAAGAAGAATTGCTCAAAGAAGAACATTATATGTTAAAAGAAATCCTTGAACAACCAAAAACCATTGTAAAAGCTATAAAACAGGATGAACAAAAATTGATTGATGTTGCGCTTGACGTGCTGAGAGCAAAAACCGTAGTATTCACTGCATGCGGAACCGCAAGATACGCAGCAATTATCGGGAGGTATCTTCTGTCAAAAGTTGCAAATAAATTCTCAGATGTAATAATGTCTCATGAATTCCAATACTTTAGTGATTCTATAGATAAAGATACTTTAGTCATCGCAGTTTCACAATCCGGTGAAACCGCTGATGTTCTTGAAGGTGTTGAAAAAGCAAAAGAAAAGGGAGCAAAAGTGATTGCAATAACTAATGGAATGAACTCAAGTCTTGCTCGAATATCAGACTATACTTTTTATTTAAATTGCGGCACTGAAGTTGCGGTCGCATCAACAAAAGCATTCACAGGCCAGCTTGTTATCTTGTACCTATTGTCTTTTGCAACAATAAATAAGATCAAAGAATGCAAAGATAGCGTGACTGAAATCGCTAAAAAAATTGAAGAAAACATCCATCAAAATGATTCTGTGTTAAAAGAACTTGCAGAAAAATTAAAAGATAAAAAAGATATTTATTACCTTGCAAAAGGTATTGATTATGCCATTGCCTCTGAAGGAGCGTTAAAATTAAAGGAATTATCTTATATGCATGCGGAAGGCATGCCAGCGGGAGAACTCAAACATGGCACACTTTCACTGATTGAGGAAAGAACACCTATTGTTGCAATATGCCCAAAAGATTACACCTATGAAGAAACACTTAATAATGTGCAGGAAGCAAAATCCAGAGGTGGTTTTATTATTGGGGTCTCTGATGAAAACAATGATTTGTTTGATGTCTGGCTAAAAATACCTAAAGTAAAAGAAATCTATTATCCGATTGTTTCAATAATCCCTCTGCAATTACTCGCTTATTATACTGCGGTCGCAAAAGGCAATAATCCAGATAAACCAAGAAATCTTGCAAAGTCTGTAACTGTAAAATAATATATTATTTATATATATGATTAATCTTGATTTAGCTGCTGAAATGGCAACACAAATAGCAAAATATGCGGGAAAAATGTTGATTGATAATTCAGATAAAATATCTGTTGTAGAATTTAAAGACAGACAGGATATTTGCACAAATATGGATTTAGAGATTGAAAAAATTATCATATCTAAAATAGAAGAAACATTCCCAGATCATAATATTCTATCTGAAGAAATTGGAGACTTAAAAAAAGAATCAGATTACCTTTGGATACTGGATCCTATTGATGGCACCAAACACTATCTGCGCGGGCTTCCTCTATATACAGTTTCAATTGCATTGCAATATAAAGGAGAAATTATTCTGGGGGTAATATATAATCCTTCAACTCAACGACTTTACCATGCAGTAAAAAGACAAGGCGCTTTTTTAAATAACAAAAAAATCAAAGTATCCAGCACAGATAAACTAGAAGATTCCTTTATCTATCTAGACATCAGTAAAATACATGAGTTGTCTAATAAAGACTCAAAAATAGCTTTATCCCGATTACATAAACTGCTTAATAAAACTTATAGAATTAGACATTTAGGTGTTGGTTCTTTAGGATTTTCATATTTAGCGCAAGGTGGTTATGATGGTTATTTTGACCTCACAGGCAAAACCAAATTTATTGATATTGCTGCGGGTATAATTATCTTAAAAGAAGCTGGGGGCGAAGCAACAGATTTGGACGGAACCTCAATTAATAAAAACTCAAAACATTTTATTGCATCTAATGGATTTATACACACCAAACTATTAAAAATTCTCAATGATATATTATGAAAATTGATCCTTTTATCTTCAGAGCTTATGATATTAGAGGTATCTTTGGTGAAACACTAACTTCTGAAATAATGGCAAAAATAGGGTTTGTTATTGGCAAAGACAATCTCCAAAAAGAATTTGTTGTTGGGAATGATATAAGAAAATCCGGAAAAGAACTAGCGGATAATTTAATTAAAGGTTTGAAGGCTGGCGGAGCAAAAGTAGTCTATTCAGGAACCAATGCATTTGGAGAAACTTTATTTGCGGGATGGAAATTAAAAAAATATGCGTCTCTATTTTTAACTGGCTCTCACTTACCTCCTGAATGGAATGGGTTAAAATTATATTACGGAGATGGTGAACCTTTCACAGAACAGGAAATAATGAATATTAGAGATAAAGTCATAGAATTGGATTCTGAAAAAATTAATGAATTGCCAACAGATGAGATTGAACAAATAAATATTAGAAAAGAATATTTTGCTTTTTTGATTAGTAAATTCCCTAAACTAAAAAATAATAAACTAAAAATTGTTTTGGATTGCGGCAATGGCAGTATGTGCCTGACTGCTCCAGAATTATTAAAAGAAATTGGATTTGATGTTGTAGAATTATACTGTGATGTTGACCCGGAATTTCCAAACAGGGAAAGCCAGCCAACTTTTGAAAGCACCAAAGTTTTAAGAAAAAAGGTTGTAGAAGAAAATGCTGATTTTGGTATGGCTTTCGATGGGGATGGCGATAGATGCCTAATTATAGATGAAAAAGGAAATATGATTGGTAGTAATGAAACAGGTATTGTTCTTGGAAAATATATTTTAAAAAATTCGGAAGATAAAAAAATAGTTATTGCAACAGTTTCGTGTTCAATGAGATTAGAAAATGAAATTAATGCGCTTGGAGGTGAAGTTATTAGAACCCCTGTAGGGCATACTCATATAATATTGAACTGTAAAAAACACAATGGTGTTTTTGGTATGGAAACCTCAGGTCACATGGTTATGCCTGAATATTTTTTATTTGATGATGCTTTGTTAATTCCTCTTAAACTAACTGAAATAATACTGGAAAAAAACAAAAAAATATCTGAAATAATAAGTGAACTCACATTTTATCCTTTTGAAGAATTCGCTTTTGAATGTTCTGATGAAAAAAAATTCAAGGTTCTGGAAAATCTTAAAAATAACCTCAAAGAATATAATCCTTGTTTAATGGATGGTCTAAAAATTAGTTTTGATGATGGGTGGATTTTAATCAGAGTCTCAAATACTTCGCCAATAATAAGATTATCTGTTGAAGCAACCACAAAAGAAAAATTGGACGAATTAAAAGAAAAATTTTCAAGAATTTTAAATGAAGAAATTGAAAAATAAGAATATTATAACTTTTTGTTTTTTATCAGAAAAAGAACAAATTTTAAAAATTAGAGATTTACCTGACTGTCAAAATTATTGTTTAAAGGTGTGAAAAAATCAAAAATTGGCAAATGTCAAACTTGGGTTATGATAGTATTACTTAGTAATATATATTTACTTAAAGTTTTAATTATTGTTATATAATGCCATCAGAATATATAGGCCGGGTTGCAGAAGAATGTGGCTTAACACCTTTCTATATAGATAAAAAAATAGAAGAGACTAGAGAATTGGCAGAAGAAAAGGACTTAACTTTTTCAAATCCTGCACTAATTGGTTATGATGCTCAAGGTCCAATGGTAAGATTAGTGGATACAAATTTCTATCCTTGGATAAATGTTCAGAAAGCCCTGTATTTAATACCAGAGAATGATAATACACACAAAACAATTCTCTCTGGTTGGGATTTAAAGTCTCTTAAAGAATTTAGAGATAATAGACTTGGAATGAATAATATTCATTTAATTGGCGAACTTGGTGCAGTTTTTGAATATGGCGGTAAAATTTATGAGGTGGAGCCAATTTCTGATGAAAATATTTTCTATGAAATGGAACAAAAACTATTTAAAATCTGCGGAACAAAATCTAAAACTTGCAATTCAAGGAAATTTTTCAAAGAGGGTGAATTGTTTTTATTTTGAAGGAGACGAAAAAGATAGAGGTAATATTAAAGATCATTTTTTAGTTAAAGGAACAAAGGTCACAACAAAAGATATTTATAATTCTATTAAAAGATTTAACGGAAAAGAATTTAAATATGATGGGCAAGTTATATATTTTGAACCTGATATTGAAAACATAAAAGTTCTGGATAATGCACTTAGATTTGATAAAACTCTCCAATCAGTAAGATTCTCAAAAAAAGGAGATAATATTGCAATTTATATAGATAATGAAGATAACAGAAATTTTAATCTTAAAGAAATGGAAGAATTTGTAAAAGAAGTAATTCCTAATGATTGGGAGGTGGACCCCAACCAAGATTATTGTATAGATGTTATTTATAGAAAAGATGGAAAAAGACCAACAAAAGAGGAAACTGTAAATATTTTAGCAAAAACGGAATTTAATAAGAATGATTTTATAATAACAAATATAGGAGATAAAAAAGGAGATATTTTATATAAAGATAATGGCTTATTTTTCCCACAATATGGTACTTCAGCTCAAGACCACTGCGAAAAATATGAAATCCCTCATGTACCTGTTATAAATTCTGTAGATTACTCTCTCATTTTAGCGGAAATTTTACGGGAAGAAAAAAAGGAGGAAGAAAGAATACCTGAAATAATTCCATTAAAAGCAATATAATTATGGAAGCAATTTATCCGAGTCTTAAAGATAAAAATGTCGTGGTTGTCGGAACTGGAGGGATTGGTGGAACAATTGTTAAGGATTTTTTAGAACAGGATTCAAGAGTTTTTGCTCTTGATAAAAATATGGATGTATTAAATAAATTATATGATTTATCAGATAAAAATAACAAATTAAATATTTATCAAATTGATGTAACTGACCATAAAAATTATGAAAAACTTCTGAAAGAATTGGGTAATAGCAATAAACCAATAAAATCATTTATTCATACTGTTGGTATAGGAGAATCAACACCTATGGGTAAAACCACCCATAAAACTGGTGAGGATCTTTTTGGATTAAATGTTCTTAGTTTCATAAATGGAGTAAATACGATTCAAAAATATATGGAAAAAAGCTCTTCTATTACCGTTATAAGTAGCATTAACGCATATCGTTCAGAATATGGAATGGGCGTCTATGATTCTACAAAAGCCGCACTTTTGCAATATAGTAAGACTGCTGCTGCAGATTTGGGTGAAAAAGGAATTAGAGTAAATTCTGTAGCTCCTGGATATATCAGAACACCTCAAACTGTCGAGGAATTAAAAAATACTGCATCTAAGAAAAAAATAGAAAATGCCACCGTACTTAGACGTATAGGTGAACCAGAAGATATTTCTCCGGTTGTAGTAGCATTAGCAAGTGATGACTTTGGATTTATTACGGGTACTTGTATTGAAATAAGCGGAGGTCTGGCACTTACCCAATACCCTCCAATAGAAAAACAGAAGAACCTATAAATTAAAAAATAACTTGTTGTTTGTTTTATAAAGTATTACTCAGTAATACTTGTTATTTAAAGGTTTCTGGGGTAGAGATATAATGGAAAAAGTATCTAAAATATTGTCTGAATAAATTATGAAAAAAATTGTTTGTTTTGGTGGCGGAAATGTAATTCCGAAACTTATTTTAGAAGAACTAAAAAAACATCCTGTTGAAATAACCTCAATTACTTCGATGGTTGATTCAGGCGGTTCTACAGGCCAATTAAGAGAAGATTTTAATGTTTTGCCCCCGGGCGATATAAGAAGGCACTTGCTTGCTTTATCAGAAGCTCCAGAATGGAAAAAAGAACTTTTCAAATTCAGGTTTGGTCGTGAGGAATTCGATGGAGGTCATAAAGGTCATAACTTTGCTAATATATTTATTGCTGGTCTCGAACATACTTTGAAAGATTATGAAAAAGTTTTGGAGATTGTTCATAAATTTTTGGAAGTTAAAGGAAAATGCCTGCCTGCAACTATTGAGAAAACACATGTGTGCGCAAAATTAGAAAATGAAGATGAAATAATTGGAGAAGATGAAATTGATGTTCCAAAAAAACACAATCCTGATTTAAAAATTAAAGAAATCTACCTAAAACCTGAGGTAAATGCTTATCCAAAAATTTTGGAAGTGATTGAAGAAGCAGACTTGATTGTTTTTGGTCCTGGAGACCTTTACTCCAGCATCTTACCTTGTTTTTTACCTAAAGGGGTAAAAGAATCCTTTCAAAAATCAAATGCTATAAAACTTTTTATCTGCCCTGCGATGACAAAATTAGGAGAAACTCATAATTTTTCTGTTTTGGATTTTGTGGAAGAAATTGAGAATTATATTGGGTGTGAATTAAATCATGTTATCTTCAACAATTTTATCCCTGATGAAAAAAGAATAAAAGATTATCAAAAAGAAGAACCACAATTAATAGATATTGTAAATTTTGAAGGTATTAAAATGTCAGGAAAATTTATTGGAAAAAATTTATTGGTTGAAGAAGGCTCTATAGTTTATAATCCAAAAAAAATTGTAGGAGAACTTTTAAAGTTACAGAATTAAATTCATATAGATGATAATTATGCAAGCAGTAATCTTAGCGGCGGGAAAAGGGACGAGAATGTTACCTCTAACAGAAAACCGACCAAAACCCTTATTGAAAATCGCAAACAAAACAATCCTTGAACATAATCTTGAACAACTGGAGGGTTTAGTAACTGAAGTTATAATTGTTATTGGTTATAAAAAAGAGATGATTGAAAAATTGATTGGTGGTGGATATAAAAATATGAAGATAAAATATGTTGAGCAAAAAGAAACTCTTGGAACTGGAAATGCTTTGGAAACCGCATCTGAATTGCTTGAAGATAAATTCCTGGTAATGTGTGGGGATGATTTATATTTTAAAGAGGATTTGCAAAAAGTGGTTTTGAAAAACCAGTGCATCCTTCTCAAAGAAAGTGATAGTCCTGAAAATTTTGGGGTTGTGTTAACTGAAAACGGGATTGTTACCGGACTTGAAGAAAAACCCCGGAACCCAAAAAGCAATCTTGTTAACACTGGACTTTATTTGTTGAATAAAGATATTTTCAAAATTAAGTTGGATAAAACCGAAAGGGGGGAATTTGAACTCACAGATTACATTAAAGAAATTTCCGGGTTGGAATTTGTAATTGCGGATAACTGGTTTCCTTTGACTTATCCCTGGAACCTGCTCGACGCAAATGAATTTATTTTGAGAAATATGGGTGGGAAAATAGATGGTGTTGTGGAAGACAATTGCCACATCGGAGAAAATGTGCAGATTGGTGAAGGCACGGTTGTAAAAAGCGGAGCTTATATTGAAAATAATATAATTATCGGGGAAAACTGCAAGATTGGCCCAAACTGCTATATTCGGGGAAGCACTTCTATTGGGGATGGTTGTCATGTGGGGAATGGGGTTGAAATAAAAAATTCTATATTCTTTGAAAAATCAAATGCACCTCACCTGAATTATATTGGGGATTCTGTGATTGGAAGCGGGAGCAATCTTGGAGGAGGCACTATAATCGCCAATCTAAGGCATGACAACAAAAATATTCTTGTAAATATCAAAGATAACCTTGTGGATACTAAAAGAAGAAAATTTGGGGCAATTGTGGGTGATGGGGTAAAAACCGGCGCAGGCACTCTCATATACCCGGGAAGAAAAATAATAGGTAATTGTTTCACAAAACCAAAGGAAATTGTGACAAAAGACATTTCAGAATGCAGATTATAGTTAAAAAAGGTCTAATTAAAAATTTCTAATTTAAGTAATGGAGAAGAGTATTAAAATCCCTGAAGGAATAGAAGCGTCCTTTGAGAAGCTTAAATTGAGGGTTAAAGGTAAATTGGGTGAAGTTGAGAGAGATTTCTACAACCGAGGAACCGCAAATATAATTAAAATTGAGAAAATAGGGGAAGAAATCAAAGTAACCTCAAAAAAAGACAGTAAAAAAGAAAAAGCTTTGATTGGGACAACTGTCGCCCACATCAACAATTTATTTAAAGGAGTAACTTCAGGGTACAAATATGAATTAAAAATTGTGTATGTGCACTTTCCTTTGTCAGTAAAAAAAGAGAATAATGAAATTGTGGTTTCAAATTTCCTTGGACAAAAAGGGGACAAAAAAATGAAAATTCCTGAAAATGTGAAAATAGAGATAAAAAAACAGGACATCACAGTCTCTGGGATTGAAAAAGAACTTGTTGGACAAACAGCCGCAGACCTTGAGAAACTCACAAAAGTATGCAAAAAGGATAGGAGAAGATTCCAGGATGGGTTGTTTATAATGGAAAAAGCAATTCCTTCAGAATAATATTGAGATTTTTAATATTTGTGAAAATTATTGATTTATATTAATCTTGTGTCTATGGCACTTAAAAATGAATTTTAGGGTATTTAATCTCTTCTGAAATAAATTAATAAAAACTAAGCCTTTCTCTTGGATTTTCTTGACTTAAGTGGTTGTGATATCTTCCTGTGTCTTGCGCAACTCAAACATACATGCAATTTGCTTGAAGGTATCATCACATTATTTCTTGACATCTCTTTCCTCATACTGGCGTCCAGTACATTAACACTCCTGATCTGCGTGAAAGTCTTGTACTTAGGCACTTTTTTGCCGCAATAGGAGCATATTACTGTTAATTCATTTCCTCTCCCCTTTCCATGTTTGTGGACTCTCTTATATGGTGCTCTTGCCATATAATATTATGTTAAAAATGCATAAATGCAACATTTGCAGGAAAAAATTCAAAGCAAGTAAAACCGGAAGAATCCAGATTATTAAGAAAATTCCTGATGGGAAGAAAGAGATTTGGATTTGCCGCGAATGCGCTCCGATTGTCAAAGCAAAATTGAAGGAAATTGATTTGAAGATATAAGTTCTAAATTAAAATCATTCTCAAGATAATTATGCCTCGGTAGCTCACCTGGTAGAGCAACTGCTTCGTAAGCAGTAGGTAGCGAGTGGACTTATTAATTAAAATATAAGAAGAATTATATTTTGGGGTTCCGTTGATTCGATCCTCGTCCGGGGCTAATATCTCTTACAAAACACATAAAAAATCGAGATTAAAAATAAATTATCTTTCTTCATTGACTCCTTTAAAAATGTTTCTTACCAACACAATGTCTTCCACAGCATCAACTGAAGAATAAGGGACTATAACGCCTTTCTTTTCTCCTCCAAGCATTTCAGAAAGAAATGTTCCTCTAAATGCCTCAACAACAAGAGAAGTTACCCTGAATTTGCCCAAATCTACTTTAAAATCCTTTACTTTTCCGCAGTATTTTCCGTCAAGAGTGAAAACATCTTTGCCCACTACTTCTGAAAAAGACTTTACATTTACCGCCATAACTATATAAGGAAATAATAAATTATTTATACCTTTTTTGGGTAAAATTCTAATTAATATGCGGATTGGTTATTCTATAAACAACCCTAATTTACAATATAAAATTAATTCTTAATAGGTTATGGCAGTAAGCGTAGAGAGCTTGATGAGGAAAAGAGAGAATATAAGAAACCTTGGTGTAATAGCACATATCGACCACGGAAAATCAACATTCTCAGATAATCTTCTTTCAGGAGCGGGAATGCTGTCAGAAGAACTTGCGGGAAAACAGCTATACACAGACTTCGACAAGCAGGAACAGGAAAGAGGAATCACAATATTCTCCGCAAATGTGTCTATTGTTTACCCTTATGGTGGAACTGATTATCTTATTAATTTAATTGACACTCCCGGACACGTTGACTTCGGAGCTGACGTCACAAGAGCAATGCGTGCTGTTGATGGAGCAATTGTTGTTATATGCGCTGTTGAAGGTGTAATGCCTCAGACAGAAACAGTTTTAAGACAAGCCCTGAAAGAAAGGGTAAAACCAATACTTTTCATTAATAAAACCGACAGGTTAATCAAAGAATTAAAATTAAGTCCTGAAGATATGCAGAAAAGATTTGAAGGTTACATAAAAGATGTTAATGAGTTAATCATGAAATATGGGGAACCTGAATTCAGAGAAAAGTGGCTGGTTAATGTACTGGATGGAAGCGTTACTTTTGGTTCCGCATACAAAAATTGGGCAATTTCAGTTCCATTCATGCAAAAAACAAAAATGAGTTTTAAAGAAGTTATTGAACTAACTGATTCTGACCAGGAAAAAGAACTTGCAAAAAAAGCCCCTCTGCACGATGTTATTCTTGAATCTATTATTAAACACCTTCCAAATGCTTTTGAAGCTCAGAAATACAGGATAGCCAAAATATGGCAAGGCGACTTGGAAGGAGAAACTGGAAAAGATATGGTGGAATGCAATCCAAATGGAAAACTTGCGGGTGTTATCACAAAAGTAATTCCAGACCCTCACGCAGGTCTTGTTGCAACAGCAAGATTATTTTCAGGCAGTCTGAAAGGTGGAGAAGAAGTATATCTTGTGGGGCAGCACAAAAAACAGAGAGTGCAGCAGGTTTCTGTTTATAATGGTCCTAAAAGAACAAATATTACTCAGGCATTATCAGGGAACATTATTGGTATTGTTGGTCTTGGAGAAGCTTTCTCCGGGGAAACAATCTGCAATTCAGATGAAAAAATACCTGCTTTTGATTCCATTAAACATATCTTTGAACCTGTTGTAACAAAATCTATTGAACCAAAAAACATTAAAGATCTTTCAAAATTAATTGATTTCTTAAAAAGAGTTAACAGGGAAGACCCAAGTCTTGAAATAAAAATAAATGAAGAAACAGGTGAATATCTTGTTTCAGGTCTTGGTGAACTTCATATCGAAGCAAAAGTTGAGAGGGCTCTGAAAGATGATGGAATTGAAATTAAAAGTTCCACACCTATTGTTGTTTATAGGGAAACTATTGAAGGTGTTACACCTCACCCAGTGGAAGGAAAAAGTCCAAACAAACACAATAAATTTTATGTCATTGCCGAGCCTTTGGAAGACTCCATTTTCGATGCTTTGAATTCCGGAGAAATACCTGAAGAAAGTCTTGCCAAAATAAAAACGGAAACTATTGAAATGTTCATAAATAAAGGATTGGAAAGAGATGAAGCAAAAAAGATTCTTGATGTTCACAACAAAAATGTGCTTATCAATGCAACAAAAGGAATCCAATATTTAAATGAAACTTTTGAATTATTGAAGCAGGCATTCCGAGATGTATGCGAAGAAGGTCCTCTTGCAAAAGAACCCTGCTCCAAATTGAAAATCAAAATAATGGATGCAGAACTTCACGAAGATGCAATTCACAGAGGTCCTGCTCAGGTTATCCCTGCTGTAAGACAGGCAATCAGAGATGCTCTTATGGAATCAAAACCAAGAATACTTGAGCCTTTGCAGATTATAAGGGTTGACACTCCTGAAGAAATTATGGGAGAAGCTATGAATGAAATCCAGAACAGAAGAGGTCAGGTTCTTAATATTGAAACAGAACAGGGAGCTTCCATAATCAAAGCAAAAATGCCTGTATCTGATATGTTTGGTTTTGAAGGAGCTTTGAAATCTGCAACTGGTGGAAAAGGTTTCTACTCTTTGATTAATGTTGTATTTGAAAAACTGCCGGCTTCACTTCAGGAACATACTATTGGAAAAGTTCGGGACAGGAAAGGGTTGGAGTAAATTTTATAAATTATCTAGAGGAGTTTTTATGTTTTTAATTAATTGTGTTGAAATTTGCAAATTAAATAGAAAAATTTTAAAATTATTTAGGAATAATTTATAATCTAAGGTATATTATGAATAAAAACATTTGGATTATAAACTGGTTATTGATAATAATATTTGTACTGATAATAATCTCAAAAATCATCAGCCTGCCTTTTATAAAAATTATTCAACCTTTATTCACCATTCTCATCATAATTCATATTATTCAGCATTGGAAAATTATTGTTTATTCACTTAAAGGATTAAAAAAGAAATAATTACTAATTATTTATATGGCAATAAACAATTACCTGGATTTAGTGGCTTCTAAAAATAAATTTCCATTAAAATTAAACCCGCATCCATTGATTGTTAAATTGGTGAATGATTTGCAAAAAAATTCAATAATTCTTGATTTGGGTTCCGGGGAAGGAAACGACGCCCTTTACCTGGCAAAAAAAGGGTTTAATGTTACCGCGGTTGATTTCTCAACAGAAAGTATCCAGAAAACAAAACAATTGGCTGAAGAAAATAACCTAAATATCAAAACAGCAAATTCAAAGATAAAATCCTTCCTTGAGTATCATAATTATTTTGACATAATTATCTGCATCAACAGTCTGCAATTTATTGATCAAAAAGAAATTAAAGAAACTATTGACCTGATAAAATCCAGAACCCAGCAAAAAGGTTTTAATGTTATTTCTTCTCTGGTGGCCCAGAATGAAAGTACGAAACGGAAAGCAAAATGGAATGAAATGTATTTATTTGATGAAGGAGAACTAAAAAAATTATATCATGACTGGAATATAATATTTTATGAAGAGAAATTGGGCGGTTGGGAATCGCATGGAGGAACCCCGCACAAACGTTATATTGTAAATTTAATTGCTCAAAAAAAGAGCGCCAAGCAAGATGACTTTCAGGAACTATTTGGTTGATTTGTCTATATACAATAATAAACAAATTATTCTATGCATCTGATAATTACTCTAAGTATTTGTATACTCATATCTTACGCATTTAACTTAATCGCCAATAAATTAAAAATATCGCGGGTGGTTTCAATGATTGTTGTTGGACTTATTATCGGTTCGTCCGCATTAAAAGATATTATTATCGGACCAAACATTTCTTATGTTTTAAATATTGGTGATTTTGGTCTCCTTTGTTTGATGTTATTTGCTGGGATGGAATCTTCATGGAGTATGCTGTATAAAGAGAAAAAAGATTCTATAATTATCGCTGTTTTTGCAACCTTCGTTCCTCTCCTGCTGGGATTCTTTACTTTCCTTTTGATGGGTTTCCCATTATCAACTTCGCTGATTGTTGGCATCTGCATGTGCATCACTGCGGAAGCAACAAAAGCAAAAGAACTGCTTGAATTGAAAAAACTTAAAACAAAAATAGGGTCTCTTTTGATGGGCGCTGGAATTCTTGATGATTTGATTGGAATTACTTTATTTATCGGATCTGTTTATCTATTCACAAACACTTTGATAACAAAAGATATCCTAATTGTTTTTGGGGGTCTGGCAGCTTTCTTCATAGGAATATTAATCCAAAAAGCTACCGGGAAAGAAAAATACAAAATACCTTATGTTGAAAATTTCATGTTTTTCTTCATAGTCCCTTTCTTCTTTATTTCCATTGGTCTTTATTTTAATTTAATTGCGCTAACTTTAAATCCTTATCTTCTGGCAATTATTATTATCATAGCCATTTCAGGCAAAATATTTGGGGTTGTGCTCACAAGACCTTTTATTAAATTACGCATAAAACAACTTTATCTTGTTGGATGGGGAATGAACTCAAGAGGAGCAATAGACTTGGTAATTGTATTTACAGCCTTTAAAATGGGTTTGTTGGACCCAACCTTATATTCAGGTCTTGTTGTTATGGCTCTGATGACCACATTTATATTCCCATTTTTTATCCGCGGGATGATTAAAAAAAATCCTAAGATAATGAATTAAATATTCAGATAAACGCAGATTTTCTCTACAACCTGTTCAATATTGTATTCAACAGTATCTATAATTAAATCATAATTCTTATCATCAAAAATATCCACAGAATACAACCTAAGATACTTCTCCCTTTCAGCTTTTTCCCTACCCTCAATTTTTTCTTTGATTGTTTCAAAACTCATACCTTCGAGAGAATCTCTTTTTGCAATCCTTTTTACTCTTTCATCTAAAGGAGCTTTCAGCCATATTTTTAAATCCGTGTTCGCAAAATGAAAACCCATTCTTGAGTCCAGAACGGTGTTTTGTTTTGTATTTCTCTGTTCTTCATCAAGTTCCTTATCAATATTTAAATTGGTCTCAGCATATTTTAAAAAATGCGTTAAATCCATTTTATGTTCTTTTGCTAATTTCTTAAATATTTCACCTGTAGAACTATAAATATAATTTAGTTTTTTAGCGAGTTCTTTTCCTATTATAAACTTTCCTGAACCAATTTCCCCTGAAAGCGTGATTATCATTTTATCTTCAAATAAATGTAAAGTGAAAATAGATTTATACTTTTTTTATAAATCCGGGTTTTGGTTTGTATAGCACTCCTTCTCTTTCCAACTTTTGCACCATATCCTTCACCTCACCAAGACCTTCTTCCTCCGCCAAAGCCTCAACATCTTCCATTGAAACCTCTTTGGAATCTTTCTCAAGTTTATCAATAATATCTAACAGTATTCTTATTTTTGATCTTTGTGTTCCCGCAACAGAACTTTCCATCCTGTCAATATCCAATTTATTTGTTTCAGCATCAAAACCAAGTTGTCTCAATGAAACCTGCATAATTCTTATTGCCCTGTCCGCATCTTCCTTTATGGTTTCTGTTCTTAAATTTACTTTTGCTGAACTTTGCGCAAGTCTTATCAAAGCCTCAAATTGCCTGAAAGTTATTGGAACTATTCTGTCTTCCTCAGTAAATTTACTTCTCATATCTATAAAGAAATCTTTGAATACCTTCAAAGTGTCTTTGTTTAAAATAACATCCTTTACATGCTGTTTTGAATAAGCTATATATTTTTTTATGAGGGTGTGCGGTATCTCGGGTTCAATAGAACTTATATCAATTCTGGCTTTTAAAACATGATCTAAAAGTTTCTTATCTGCCTCTACATCAGGCACATCTCTTAAAGCAAATTTCAAATCAAACCTTGACAGTAAAGTTGGGGGTATCATTATCTGCTCAGCTATAGGCGTATAAACATCAAATCTTCCAAGTTTTGGGTTTGCCCCAGCCAGAACGCTTGTCTGCGCAGGCAGGGTGGCAATAATAGTAGCTTTCGCTATAGAAACAGTTCCCTGTTCAAGAGCTTCGTGCATCGCAACCATATCCTCTTTATCCATCTTCTCAAATTCATCAATCGCCAGCAATCCTTTGTTGCAAAGCACTAAAGCACCAGCCTCAAGAACCCACCCTCCGGTGAATTCATCCTTTCTTACAGTGGATATAAGTCCAGCTCCGGTAACACCTTTACCAGATACGTATTTGGAACGCGGAATAAACTTGGAAACTAATTTAAGCAATTGGGATTTTGCTGTTGCGGGGTCACCAACAATAAGCAAATGAATATCCCCTCTTATGTGAGAACCATCAGGCAAATCCGCATGAGTCCCTCCGAAAATCTGCAACAAGATTGCTTCTTTTATCTCCCGGTTTCCATAAATGGAAGGGGCTAATGAATCCACAAGTTTATCAAAAATATCCTTTCGTTTGGATAATTCGAGAATCTTCTGTTCATCTTCTTTGCTTATATTTATCTCCTCAAGTTCCTGTTCTGTGAGTTCAATATAATTTGCTTCTAGATAAATATCTGTTTGTGTGGATTCAATTCCTCTTACCTGTCTTGAAAGTTCTTTCAAAACACCGTTTAAAATTATCCGGTTTCCAGGGTCTGTCTTTCTCTGCATATCCGGGGTTGTTAAATCTTTCTTTAAAAAAATTTTTATCTCTCCGGGCTTTTCACCTTCAGTAATTTCAAAAGGTTCCTGAATAGTAACCCATCGGGAATCATACATTTTCTTTTCAAGTAATTTAAATGAAGTTCGCCTCTTGCAGGTTGGACAAAGATAAGGTTTCACAACAGTTGAACCTCTTTGTTCCAGAGAGAATTTTTCCCCGCATTCCTGACACTCGTGCAGAGTTTCGTAGATTCTTGGTTTCACTTCAGAAGCCACCTTTACCATCCCCTCAATACACATAAATTTATCCATGTGTCTTGTCCTTAAATTCCTTATCCGGATATCCTGTGATTTTGGAAGATTTTTAAATTGTAGTTCCACTTCAACTTCGAGCCCAAATTCTTTAACTCCTTCATTAAATTCCTTCATTATTTCCTGGGGTTTTTCAAGTAAATCTTCAGCCAAATCAGGGTCATATTTATCCAGTTCCTTAAAATCAATAATAACCGACTTCCCATTTGTTGCCGCAAAAACCAGCTTTTCCTTATATTTCCTTAAATAATCATCAATTTGCTCTTTTAACTTAATATTTCTCTCGATATCCATTATAGAAATTATTTTAAATTGATAATTACTCTAATTATTATTTGATTGTTGTATATATTCCAATATCTTAAAAATAGCACTATTACTATCCAAATAACAAATTATAAAATCGCAAAAATAAATTATTCACAGTCTCCGCATATCCACAACCCTTTTGAGAATTTCAAATCATTTGTGAATTTGCCGCAAACCTCGCATATTCCCTTTACTCTTTTCTTTGCTTCCCCGCCCGGATGGATTCTTAACCATTCTATTTTATCAAGTAAGAATGTTGGTAAAACACTCATAATATCTTTCATGGTAATTATCCCAATAACCTCTTTTTTCTCTAAATCTATTACCGGCATTCTCCTTATTTTGTTCATCAACATCTTGTCAGAAGCGTGTAAAAGATCCTCATCAAGAGAAACATATTTTACCGGAGATTGCATTATGTCTTTTACTTTTGTTTTCGAACATTTATTCTTTGCAACTGCTTTTCTTGTAATATCTCTTTCAGACATGATTCCGACTAGTTTGCCTTTATCAATTACAAGAACATTCCCTACCCGGAATTCTTCCATTTTTTTTGCAGCGGCCTGAATTGTGGTGTTCGGTGCTACTTGCGCTAACTCTGTTGTCATCGCGTCCCTTACCCGTAACTTCTTTCTGAAAAAAGATCTTAGCATAATATAACACCAACAATTATAAATAAATGATTTTAAAATGATTAATTAATCGTCAATTGTCTTATTTCAGTTGGGTCTTTTTTTCCAGCCCCTCTTATGAACTCATAAAGTCTGCCTGTTCCCGCCTGCACAAGCCTTTCATCATGAGTAACAATAATTACCTGATCCAGCAAATCTATTACTTTTGTTCTGAATATCTCTGTGAGATTATCTATAGTGTTTGAATCAAGGTTGTGGGTAGGTTCATCCAAAATAAGGATTTTCATGTAAGGCGCCAAAACAACAGATAAAGCGATTCTCAACACAATAGAGGCTATTGACCTTTCTCCCCCAGAAGAAAAACCCTCAACATTTATCCAGATATTCTTGAGGTCGCAGAGTTGCAAAAGATAGTCCCTATCATCTATCTTAAACCTAATACCCGTATAATCTTCATAAGGGTACACATAAGCCCATATTTCATTCATCACTTCATTAAGAGTCTCAATAAACTCTTTCCTGAGAACCTCCTGAATTTCAACAAGAGTATTTGAAAAATCAGACAACACCGAAGAACCATACTCTAAAAAATCTATTTCTGATTTTGTTTTTTCAAGGAACTCAATATCCTTTGTCATCTGCTCCATTAATTTCTGTTTTTCAATTTTCAATTCTTCTTTATGTTTATAATTTATTTTTGATTCTGATAAAATCCTCTTTAAATTTTCAACCTCCCTCCTAAGTGTTTCAAACTCGGTTTCATTAAATGAAACCTTACTTATTTCTTTCTCAAAAAATTCCTTTTTCTCCCCGCACTCTTTTAATTTTTGTTTTTTTATCTCAAGAGTCTTCCATTTTCCTAATTTCACTTTTAATTCAAACACACCATCTTTTAACCCAGAGCAATCAAGTTTATTTGTCTTTAATTCTGTTAACATCTTTCTCATTTTCTCAGCTTCTTCATCTGTATTTTCAAGTTGTTTTAATCTATTGGAAAAAACAGCAGCTTTTTCTTTGTTTCTACTCTCAATCTCAAATTCAGTATTTATATCAGAACGTTGTTTTTCAAAATTAATTATCTCTTTTTTTAATATACCCAATTCAGCTTTTTTTGAATCTGCCAATTTTTCCTTCTTTTCTTCGCTTAGTTCTGCGTCGCAGGTGGGGCAGGTTCCTCTTACTTTGTCCAGACTTTTAACTGCATCTTCCAGAGTTCTCTTCCTTAACCTCCCTCCAACCAAAGCTTCTCTTATATTTTCCACTTTTGTTTTCAATAATTCAAATTTATCTTTATTAAATCCAGCAAGGAATTCCTGCGCAATTTTTTTCTCTGTTAAAGAACGGTCAATTTCTCTAAGTGTAGATTCAAGACCAGAAACCTTTCTCTCGCGTTCCAGTTCTTTCTTTTCAATTGTTTCAAGTTCTGTTTTTTTCTTCTCAAACTCATTTTCCAGCTCAGGAATATTTCCAATATTTTCTCCGTCCAGTTCTCCACGAAAAACTGAGATTCTTGCTTCAGTTTCAGTAAGTTGTTTTTTTCTGGATTCAAGTTCTGATTTTAATTTCTCAGACTCTTTGTAAATCAATTCATTTTTATTCAGTAAAATATCTGTCTTTCTTATTTTACCCTCCAAACACAATCTTTCAGTTTCCAGAGAAGTCAAACTCAACCCAACCTGTTTTTTATTATCCCTCAATTCCTGTTCTTTAATTGAGATAATTGCATCTGATTTTGCTGATTTAAGAGTTTTAAACCTGTTTATAATTGAATTGGTTTTTGACCTCGCAGACTCGAATTTTGATAATTTCAATAAATCGTCAATATGATTCATCCGGTTCCCTGGAGGGATTGTGAGGAAATAATCCATCTGATTTTGCTCAGCGTAAATCACCTTTGAAAATAAATCATAATCCATCCTAAGAATACGTTCTACAGCCTCAGTAACCTGAGATTGATTAATTGCAATTAATTTTTTATTTTCTCTCAATTCCGCGCCAGAAGATTTGGTTGCATAAATTTCTCTTATAATTTCATATTTGTTATCTTCCATTTCAAACCGCAGGATAATTTTAGCCGATTCTTCCAGAAAAGGTTTTGACATTATCAGGTCTGAAATTTTTATCTTCCTTTTCTGCAATTTTGGCATTGTCCCATATAATGCAAAACATATTGCGTCCAGAACGCTTGATTTTCCTGAACCTGAAATTCCTATAAAAATATTATTTCCTTTTGAAAATTCCAGTTTTGTTCTCTTATGCGACCGGAAATTAAACAATTCTATTTCTGTGAACATAATTGAATAATTATAATTTCAAAAGTATTTTTATTATTTTAAGAAAATTTATTTGTTGATTTGATTATAATCCCAGAAATAATCAATATTTAAAATTTTTAATGTAAATTTATTTAGTAAGTGGTTAATTCAATGACTTAAATGGTTAACTAACGAACTAGTAAATAAAATGTCAGAAAACGAAGTTTTGGTTGGAAAAAAACCTCTAATGAGTTATGTCCTTGCGGTCATAACCCAATTATCAGAAGCAAAAGGTGACGTAGTCATTAAAGCAAGAGGTAGATCAATTAGCAGCGCAGTGGATATAGTGCAGATAGTGAAGAATAAATTTGCAAAAGATGCAAAAATAGGTGAAGTGAAGCTAGGGACTCAGGAGGTAGAAGCAAAAGAAGGTGGAAAAATAAATGTTTCAACAATAGAGATATCAATAAGAAA
The DNA here is from genome assembly GCA_030614705.1 of Candidatus Aenigmatarchaeota archaeon. Lineage (GTDB taxonomy): Archaea > Aenigmatarchaeota > Aenigmatarchaeia > QMZS01 > QMZS01 > QMZS01. Next base: position 3,833 of record JAUWTN010000006.1, on the reverse strand, counting down.
GTAATTTGTTTTTATTATTTTATGTTTTCAGAAAGAAAGTTAATTAGATTGTCCTTACTAACAATAATAGTTGGTTTAACCGGACTATATCTTATAGGTCTATTTGTAGACCCTGAATTTGTTGAATTAAGTTCTATTGACCGAAGTTTTGTGGGGAATGTTATTTCAACACAAGGAACTATCTCAAAAATTACTTTTATTGAAGAATCAAAAACCTTGTTTTTGGATGTCACTGAAAATGAAAAGGTTTTGATTGTTGTTATTTTTAATTCTGAAGGAGATATATTTAAGAGAGGCGATGGAGTTGCCCTTAGTGGAGAACTGGCAACTTATAAAGGAAAATTGGAATTAATTGCCCGAGAGATTGAGAAAATATAACAAAATTTAAATTGTTGGGTTTATAACCAGGACTGAAATTTGGAACTCTTTAACAGATTTAAATACATTCTCAATAATAGATTTTGGAATAAAGGAATTTTATCCAAAAATTTTAATCTATCATCTCCTTTTTGTTTAATTTTTACAATTTTATCCAATTCCAGAGTTTTATGATTGGGATTAATTATTTTCTTTGCAACTTCCTTTCCGCTGGTCAAAGCAAAAGAGATTCCTTCTCCTGTAGCTGCTGAAGCCAATCCCGCAGCATCACCCGCTAAAAAAATATTGCCAAATTTAATTCCTTTGTATAAACAATTTGCAGGACCGCCTTCATATTTGGCATTTTTATAATCAATTTTAGAATCATCCAAAATTTTGTTGAGGGCTTCTTTTGCCTTATCAATCTTTAAAAGTTTTGGATTGAAAAATACGCCCGCAGAAGTATATTTTTTGTGGGGAAATATCCACCCATACCCTGACTGAAGAAGTTTTGGGTTTAAAAACCATTTCATTTCCTTGTATCTTTTTGGGATTATATATTGAATTCCAATATATATTTTATTTTCAAGTCCTAAATATTTCCTAACTATTGAAGCTGACCCGTCGGCTCCAACCAGATGTTTAAAATGAAAAGTTCCTCTTGTGGTTTTTATCTTATCTTTTTCTATTGATTTAACTAAAGTCTCCTTAAGAATTGTTATGTTTTTTGTATTTTTTATTTTCGTGAGCATGTACTGCCCGAGTTCATATCTATCTAAAGTTCTTATATGGTAATTCATGGAAATTTCATATTTTTTATTTCCCAGATACATTCCTAATTTATTGAAAATTATTGTCTTATCTTTTGGGTAATCAAAACCGTCTGTTAATTGAGTCAAACCTCCCGCGCAGATTTTAGGTCCTATTATTTTGTTTTTTTCGATTAACAAAACAGATAAATTTGTATTTTTTAATTCCTCGGCGCATTTCAAACCTGCAGGTCCGGCACCAAGAATAATTACATCATATTTATTTTTCATTTTATTTTAGACAACTTTTAACAAACCCATAAAATAAAGGTGAAGGTTTCAATAAGCTTGATTTTAATTCCGGATGGGCTTGTGTGGCAACAAAAAATTTATTAGCCGGCAACTCAATAAATTCGACTAATGGTTTTGTTGGGGAAATTCCTGAAAATACCATTCCTTTATCCTGAAGAACTTTATGATAATCCGGGTTCAATTCATATCTATGTCTGTGTCTTTCAGAAACTTTGTTTTCTTTGATGAGATTAAAATCATTGTATAAATCATAAATCTTAGTTCCCTGTTTTAATTCAGCCGAGTATGCTCCAAGTCTCATAGTTGCTCCAAGTTCTTTTATGTTTTTCTGTTCCGGCAATATATCTATAACAGGATATTTTGTGTCTTTGTTTACTTCTGTTGAATGCGCTCCTTCAAGCCCGCACACATTTCTTGCAAATTCAACAACAGCCAATTGCAAACCAAGACATAAACCTAAAAAAGGGATATTATTTTCCCTGCAAAAATTTATTGCTTTAATTTTTCCTTCCACACCTGAAGTGCCAAATCCCCCAGGAACAATAATTCCATCTAAATTTGAAATTTCCTGTTCTATTTTTGTTGAATCTACCCAGAATATATTTGGTTTTGTATTCAGAGCAACACAGGCGTGTTTCACTGCTTCTTCAACAGAAATATAAGAATCAGTTAATTCAAAATTTCCCGTGCTTATATATTTTCCAACAATTCCTATATTTACCTTATTTTTGGTATTTTTCAATATATCTACTTTGTTTTCCCATTCTGATAATTTTGCCACATTCTCAGTTAAATTTAATTTATTTAAAATCTTTTTTGCAAATTCCTGTTTCTCGAAAACAAGAGGTAATTCATAAATTGTTTCCAAATCAGGATTATTAATTATATTTTCTTCTGAAATATTGCAAAATAGAGATATCTTTTCTTTTCTCACATTATCTAGTTTTTCAGGAGACCTGCAAACAATAAAGTCAGGGAAAATTCCTAATTCCCTTAATAATCTTACAGATTGTTGTGTTGGTTTTGTTTTTGGTTCACCAAGTTTTTCCGGTATAGGTACATAAGATACATGAACAAAAGTAACATTTTCCTCGCTCTGTAATTGCCTCGCCGCTTCCAAAAACAAAATATTCTCATAATCCCCCACAATTCCTCCTATCTCTATCAAAGTAATATCTGCCCCTGATTTTGTTGAAACATCTTTTATTCTCCTCTTAATCTCATCAGTCACGTGTGGTATTAACTGAACTGTTTTTCCTAGATAATCACCTCTCCGCTCCCTATTAATTACCTCATAATAAACCTGACCTGTCGTGATATTATGTTCTTTTGTTAGCGGAAATCCAAGAAATCTCTCATAATGTCCTAAATCCTGGTCTGTTTCTCCGCCATCTTCAGTCACCCAAACCTCACCATGTTCTGTTGGTCTCAAAGTTCCGGCATCAATATTTACATAAGGATCTATTTTTATAATTGTTGGTTTATATCCTTTTGCTATTAAAACTCTTGAGAGTGAAGAAGTTACAATCCCCTTCCCCAAACCTGAAATAACTCCGCCGGTTACAAAAATATAATTTGACATTTTTAATCCATTTATATATAGTATTTGTAATTATAAGTTAATTTAAAATTTGTGTCTGGAATTGGATTATTACACTGTAATAATGTTATAGTTATTTTAGTTTAATGAATTTATTTTTGTCGGGTTTTCACGATAACAACCTTAATTGTCGTATAATCTTCAGTATCCTATTGATTATAATATGGTCTGATATAGTTACTGAACACTGTTCAATTATAAATAAGCAATATACTTATTATGGTAAGACCCCAAGATAAAAAGAAAATAAGCAAATTATTAAGGGTTTTAATTAAACATCCTGAAGGGTTGTGGTTAAGACAAATTTCAAAAGATACTAAAATTGCGCCTTCAACAGTGCATTATTATATAAACCAGACCTTATCTGAAATAGTGGAAAATATTGGGGTAAAAGATAAAAAAGGGAAATATTTCGGATTGAGGATTGTAAGATTAAAACCAAAAATTATAGAAAATGCTGAAAAAGGAGGGTTAGAGAATATATTCCAATTCCTCAAATTATCCAAAAAAATATGATTTTTTAATGGAAAATTAAATAAATTTAGCGTGAAGTTCACGTGAACTTAAAATATAAATGTGAACTTGGTGTGAACTTAATAATTATTAAATAAGATTGGCTGGAGTTTAATAAAAATTGTGTGGATATTATTTGGATAAAAATGAAATTTGTGAAAGAAATTATATCAATTGTGAAGTTCACGTGAACAACGAATATTGGCGTGAACCAAACGTGAACTTGGGATTCTTATATTAATTTGCGTGAACTTAAATCTTAAATATATTATTGTTTAAAGCCAAAACAAAAAGTTCATATG
>JAUWTN010000051.1 GCA_030614705.1 Candidatus Aenigmatarchaeota archaeon | reverse complement strand
AAAGAAGCGGAGACTGTTAATAAATTCTTTGTTGAAATAAAAAAACATTCTGATAAAGTGTGCTATGGTTCTGAGGTTGAAAAAAACAAAGATAAAATAAATGAGATTTTAGTTCTTAATAGTCTTGTGCCTAAATACGAAAATGCTCTTGAAGAATATGAAAAGAAGGGGATAAAAATAAATGTTGTGAATGATGACCGCGAATACTGCAAGGAAATCCGGCAGTTTGAAATTATTGGGCTTTGCTGGTATTGAACTATTTTGTCAGTATAATTAAATAATAAATTATTTTGTAATTAAGATATGGAAGACTACAAAGAAAATTTTATTGATTTTTTGCTTGAGAAAGATGCTTTGGGAATAGGAGAATTTGAATTAAAAAGCGGAAGGAAGTCCCCTTATTTTGTTAATACCGGTGTATTTGATGATGGAAGAAGTATTTCGAATTTGGGTTATTTTTACGCCAGTAAAATCATGGACTCATTTGAGCCTCAGGAATATGATTTAATATTCGGACCGGCTTATAAAGGAATTCCTTTATCAGTGGCAACTGCAATTTCTCTGGATAAAGATTTTAATTTGAATAAGGGATATTTATTTGACAGGAAAGAACCTAAAGGTCATGGCGAGGCTACAACACAAGACCTTCAAAAAAACTGGATTGTTGGTCATGGAATTAATGAAGGCGATAAACTTTTGATGGTGGACGATGTATTCACCACAGGAGGAACGAAATATGATTCTATTAATCTTCTAAATCGCATTGCAGAAAATCCCGAATATGTGGGTTTGGTTATTGCGGTAGACCGGCAGGAAACTTTAGTAGATGGAACAAATGCAATAAAACAATTTGAAGAAAAAACCCAAGTGCCTGTTCATTCAATTGTGGGTATAAGTGAGATAAAGGATTATTTATCCAGAACAGAAAAAATTTCTGAGGTTGATGCTGGAAGAATTGAGGATTATTTAATTAAATATGGAACCGAGGAAGTCAGAATATGAGAAAGATAATTAACAGGGATAGAAGTATAATCCCTGCCTGCGATGCGGATTTGGATATTTATGAAAAAATTGTTCAGGAGACTGCGGACATAGATGGTGTTGGCGGTTACAAAATAGGATTCTTCCTTGGACTTAAATATGGGTTGCCTAAAATTGTGGATATTGCAAGAGAATATACCGACAAACCAATAATCTATGACCATCAGAAGGCAGGAACAGATATTCCGGACACAGGCGGGAAATTTGCTGAAGTGTGCAAAGATGCGGGAGTTGATGCAGTTATATTTTTCCCTCAGGCAGGTCCTGAAACAGAAAAAGCCTGGATAGAATCAGCTCATGAAGAAGGTCTTGGTGTAATCGTTGGGGGAGAAATGACTCATAAAGGATATAAAAAAAGCGAGGGTGGATATATTGACGATGGTGCTTTGGATGAAATTTATACAAATGCGGCAAACTTAGGTGTAACTGATTTTGTTGTTCCGGGCAACAGGCTGGAAAGAATTTCACATTATAAAGATATACTTAAATCCCGTGGAATTGAACCTATATTTTATGCTCCGGGATTTGTTGCTCAGGGAGGGAAGATAACTGACGCAGCAGAAGTTTCCGGTGAATATTGGCATGCCATAGTTGGACGCGGAATATATGAATCTGATAATATTAGAAAATCTGCATTGGAGCTTACAAGTCAACTTTGATTTTGTTAAATCAATTATAATTTAATCCAAATGATTTGTGCAATTGATGAGATGGATTTTATGCTTGTTGGTGTCAATTTCAATTATATTTAATGCTGTGTTGTCCTGATTAATTTTTTTATATTCGCTTCTCGGCAGTTCAGTTAAGTGGAATAAGAGTTCCATAATCACCGCCCCATGAGTTACAAACAAAACAGTTTTTTCAGAATATTGCTCAATAATTTTATACAAAAAATTCACAATTCTTTTCTGAGCCTCCACCCCACTTTCTCCATTAATGGGTTTGTATTTGTGAAATTCCACTCCGCTTTTT
>JAUWTN010000037.1 GCA_030614705.1 Candidatus Aenigmatarchaeota archaeon | reverse complement strand
TGGATTTAGTCACAGCAACAATATTTATAGCCCTATCCGCGCTCTGCGATTATTTTGACGGCAGAGTTGCAAGAGCTATGAATCGAGAAAGCAGATTTGGGGTTGAACTTGACAACCTCGCCGATGTTGTTCTTTACCTCATAGTTCCGATTATCTTTGGTTATTCCGCTGGTCTTACCAATAATCTCGCAATTGGAGTATTCACATTGTTTGTTATATGCGGAGTTGCGAGGCTTGCAAGATTCGCCATCTGCGGGACAAAAGACGGGTGCTATGAAGGAATGCCTGTTTCTTACACTATAATTCTTCCTTTAATCTATTTCGCATTACTGGAATTATCCATAAACCTTGACTGGCTTTTAATATTCTATTTCCTTCCGTCTTTTATGATGATTTCCTCAATAAAGGTTGCAAAACCCTAAGCAGTAATTTAATCAATTATACAATGAATTTATATTTATTATAAATAGTATTCTAATCCTTCAATATTTTCATAAGGCTTTGCTATTTTCAGTTCTTCACTCCCTTCTGAAACCGGAATAATTACACCAAAATCCAATAAATCCTTTTTTATGACTTCATCAGTAACAGGTTCATTTGAAATCCTCTGCGACACTCTCTCTTTATACTCCTTATAAGTTTCAAATAAATGTTCAAAATACGGGCCCCCAATAAGTTCTTCATATTCCTCAACAAATGCGCTAAATTTCTCATATTCCTTATCCAAATCACCATATAATAATTTCTTATTTGATTCCACTTTATCTGCGCCATAAATTAGTGTTAAGTCTTCTTCACATTTTTCAAATACCTTTCTTGCTTCTAAAACAGCTGTTTCAGTCTCTTCAATTGTGGCTTTGCATGTTTCAGCAACATTATAATTTGCGCCAAGATCGAGAAATGAAGTATTAGTTGGGTATCTTAATTTAACTATTTGATTTTCCAGATCTAAATCCGTGGCTGACATTTTACTATATAAAGTCCTGGTTCTGTCAAAAATTTCAGATAATTCTCTAACTTCTTCTGCATTATACAATCTATCTCCTTCCATTATCCATCACCTATAAATGATAATGAAATTAAAATTTTAAATAATCAACCAAAATATTACCTTTAGGATATATTTATTACAAATAGTTTTTTAATTCCTCAAGATTTTCATAAGGCTTTGTTATCTTCAATTCTTCACTCCCTTCTGAAACCGGAACAAGTATTCCAATTCTAAACAATTCCTGTTTTATCTCTTCATCAGTTACAGACCTACCTTCAAAATGATTCTTCATCCTATTTCTTAAACTTCGATAATTTTCAAACAATTTCTTAAAATCCAAATTATCAATAAATTTTTCATATTCTTCAACAGATGAATCAAATTTACTGTATTCTTCATCCAAAATACCAAATAATATTTCCTTATTTGATTCGACCCTATCCACCCCATAAATATCCGTTAAATCTTCTTCGTGTCTTTCAAATTGTTCTCTTGCTTCTGAAACATCTGGTTTAACCTTTTCGAGCACTTCCTTGTAAGCCTCAACAATTCCATAAGTTGCACCAATATGAAGAAAAAAATCCTCATTGATTTTTCCAAATTCTAGTTCCATTCCTCGGTTTTTTATAGACAAATTTGCACCTGACACTCTATCATACAATATGCCGGTTTTCCCGAAAATTTCAGACAGTTCTCTAACTTCAGCTCCATTATACAACTTCTGTCCATCAGATTCTCCTTCCATCATCTATCACCTATAAATGAAAATGAAATTAAAATTTTAAATATTTACCCAAAACCTCCAAGATTCTCCTTAACCAGATAACTCTTCATTTTCTTCTCTTTATGATAAGCAGTCCAGTAATACGCCTCGTCCCTTGTGTCTTTTGTAACAAGAATGTAAATTTTCCCTTTAATCAATCTTGCAACTCTACCCCTTCTCTGGATGCTTCTTATCTCAGAGGGAACTGGCTCATAAAACACTGCGGTCCCAACCCCTTTTATGTCAAGACCTTCTTCTCCAATTGAAGTGCAGACAAGACAATTGTAAAACCCATCCTCAAAATCTCTTATAACGCTAACCTGTTGTTTCTGGCTTAACCCGGATTTCTGACCAACCAGTTTGCCAACTTTAGCTCCTTTTATTTCCTCGAGTTTTTTTACAATCACATCAACTGTTGCCCGGTACTGGGTAAAAATTATAACTTTTTTGTCAAGTTCTTTAGCAACAATCTCCTTTAGTTTCCCAAGTTTTGGGTGCTCCCCAAGCGCTGAAACTTTTCTGGAAAATACCCCAAACATACCATCCGCAAGCATATTATAAGATGCTTTCGATTTCTCTGTGCTCAGTTTCTTTATATAAACACCCACAGGTTTTGCTCCCTGGGTCTCAAGCAATTCAAGACAATAATCAAGTTTAATTGATTCCGCGATTTTGGACACCGCAAAAAACATTTCCTTTTTCTTCGTCTCTCTTGCTTTTTTCATGTAAAAATTCTGGAAGTCAAGGAGCATTTTCTTTGACACTCTTTTTGTTGGCAATGCCCCGAGGTTTGCAAGAGTATCAATCCTGCCCCCAAATATTTTCTCAATTATTTTCTTTGCATCTTTATAATCATCAGGAAGTTCAACATCAACTCTTTGCACTTCTTTTTCCTGAACATACTGGCTTATTCCTTTGTCCTGTTCAATCCTTGATTCAACCTGATCAATAAACAAAGTCTCCTTTATCTCTTTTATTTTTCCCAATTTTGAACCCGGGGAAGCAGTTAAACCAACTATCAAAGGATTCTCTGATTCTTCCAGATATCTCCTTGCAATATAAGTATACGCATATTTTCCAACAGAATGATGGGCTTCATCAACAATCAAAATAACAAAATCATTCAGCTTCAAAGTTCGGTTCTTCAAATCATTTTGTATTGTCTGCGGAGTGGAAAAAACAACTCTTGCTTTTTTATATTCCTTCCCCCTGCACTCGGGTTTTATTGTTCCGCTTATAACTTTTAGGTCAGCAAGTTCTGACAATTTCTCAAAAGTTTTTTTATGCTGCTCTATAAGGGGTTTTGTAGGGGCAAGAAACAAAATCTTACCCTCCAGTTTATTTAATCTTTCAGCAATTACCATCAACGCTATGGGGGTTTTTCCCATGCCGGTTGGAAGAACAACAAGTGTGTTTTTCTTCATGCAGTTCTTTGCGATATCGGTCTGATACTCTCTTATCTCAATCTTATTTTTCTTAATTAAGGGATGAGAAACATACATAAATAATACCCCAAATACTTCTTAATTGTCAAAAACAAGACATAATATGCCACGATTCTCCGTCTTTAAACCGTAATCTTTTATATATATATAACTAATTATATTATGACAACCCAACAAAACAAAAAACTTACTTTAGGAATTTTATTAACATTTATAATTTGCATTGGGTCTGCAATTCTTGCAGGTTATTCAACAGGTCCTTATGGGGATTACCCAAACCCAGGCATGCATCCTGGTATGATCGGTCCTGGGAGTTTTAATGCTTCTGGTATGGCTGATCCTCAATGGGAAATACCCGGAGATTTGAGAATAAATGCAAATGCAACTGTTAAAGGGACTCTGAGTATTGATAAAGGATTGGTTATAGGAAGTCCTACTGGCGGTGATATGGGAACAGGAACAATTAACATCGAGAAGATTTATATTGACGGTAGTGAGATGGATAGTGGAGACGTGCATGTTGATGTATATAAGAGTTCTATTTCTTTTGATGAACCTGGTGGTGCTTGGATAACTGTAGAACAGTTTAATATTACTTTACCTGCTGGAGGTATTATTACTTCTCTTGTACTAAAAGCTGAGATGAATCCTGACAGTGATGGGATTCAGGCGCAACTAAAAATTCCCTGCTTGGAAACTGCGTGGAGTGTCTCAACAGGTGCTTTAATGGGTTTTCCGGAGAGAGGACCATTCTATTTTTATCTGGATAGGTGGGACAAACGAGTTGGAGTATATACTCCAACAATTTACGATCAGACCAACACCCCATGCACTTTATTTACAAGAGATTTTGATGATGTAATAACTATAGACCTTCAGTTAAGGGAAACAAAATCAACTTGCGGTGGATGTGATAATGGAATAAGAAATCCAGAGCTTATAGTAACTTATATTATTACCTAATTTCTGAAATAAGTCTATTTACCATAAAACAGGGTTAATTTATTTTATTGTTTCTTTCACAGCTTCTTTTACTGCATCCTGAGAAGAATTTACTGGCTTAAATCCCAGTTTCTCCAACTTTGAAATATCCAAAAGCATTTCCTTGACATCGCCTTTCCATCCACCTCCTTCAAATCCCCCAACAAATTTGAATTCAGGTTTCTCTGCAATCAATTTCGCATTAATCATTCCTTCAACAACAATTTCCGCAATCTCCTTCACATTTGTCTGGGTTTTTGTTCCAAGGTTGAATATATTTATCTGATCTTTTGCATTTTCTCTGGCAACAAACATACCGTTGATGCAATCATTAACAGAAAGATAACTTTTTGTCTGTGTTCCATCCCCAAGAATTTCAAGTTTAGAACTATTTGCTTTCAGTTTGTTAACAAAATCATAAATCACACCGTGAGTGGAATTTTTCCCGATAATATTTGCGAGCCTAAACATACATCCCTGAATGTTATAAAGCGAACAGTAATTTGAAACTAATGCTTCGCATGCTAATTTAGTTGCTCCATAAAAAGAAATTGGTTTTGTCTCGCAGGTTTCCGGAGTATTCAATTCAGATTCCCCGTAAACAGTTGAACTTGAAGTAAACAGTATCTTTTTAACCTTATTGTTTTTACAGGCTCCAAGAACATTTTTTGTGATTTCCATATCCCTGAAAAAAGTTTTTATTGAAGAGTCTTTTACATCAGGGTTTGCTGCAAGGTGCCAGACCTCATCAACTCCTGAAAAACAATTATCAATATCCCAGACCAAATCCTTTTCATAGAATTTTATTTTGTCAAAGAAAGGTTCTATAAACTCTCTTTTGCCCCCGGATAAATCATCAATAACAATCACTTCATTATTTGAATCTTCTAATAATTTTTCCACTAAATTTGAACCAATAAACCCGGCTCCGCCTGTTACAAGGATTTTCATAATAGAATATAACAAAAATAATATTATGAAGAAGATGATTCTCGTTGTGATGGATGGATGGGGAATTGCCCCTCCAGGCAAAGGCAACTACATAACACAGGCAAAAACCCCTTATTATGATTATTTTATGGATAAGTATCCATCAACGCAAACTAAAGCCTCAGGAGAAGCGGTTGGTCTCCCTAAAGGAGCGCAGGGAAACTCTGAGGTGGGTCATTTGCACATGGGCGCTGGAAGGATTGTGTGGCAGATGTACGAAAAAGTAAGCAAATCAGTAAAAAACAAAACTTTCTTGGAAAACAAGGTTATCCTAAAAGCAATTGACTTTGCAAAAAAGAAAAAATCCAGTTTGCACTTAATTGGGATGTGTTCTGATGAAG
>JAUWTN010000043.1 GCA_030614705.1 Candidatus Aenigmatarchaeota archaeon | reverse complement strand
CAGGCGAATAAGGAGCTTCACCGGCTGGAGTGTAGGTTAAAATTCATAGACTGGGTGGCTGGATAACTACGCAACCGGAGAATTATTGTTTTGATGCTGTGGTTCTTAGGACCTGCGATAAAGAAGATGATGGGCAAATAGGGTCTGGGCGCAGAATTTATATTTATTTAAGGAGAGATGTTAGCTCTGTTGGAGATATACTCAATATAGCGGACGGGGAATTTATGCGTAAGATTTATGGGATTCCTTCTATGGAGTTTCATTGTCATCTTGGTCTAAGCGAACCAATACTTAAAATTGGTAGAAATGAATATTTTAACCCGGAAACTCCGCATTCACTGCCAGAAGAATATGTTTCTGAATTATTGGATAATTTCTCGGGTTTTCTTGAAGAACAATATCAACCTATGAATTACGTTGTGGTTGGAGAAACAGGGGATAAGATGGAAATTCTTCCACACGGGCATTTAAACACATCATTAGAGATACCCCTAAAAGATGTTGAGGAATTAGTGAATCGTTTTACTGGGCTTCTTCAGGAATATAAAGGAGAAGGAAATTAGTCTCAGAAATAAAAACTCTTGATTATTAGTATATAATTTGTTGTTTTAATTATGATGAACAAATTATTAACGATTTTAACATTAATATTTTTGGTATTTGGAATGTCCGCAGTAGTCGCTTTAGATGATAATGATACTTCTTCTGATGGAGGAGATGAAGACCCTACTGCGATTTCTTATGACCCTGAAAATGTCACAGCCCAGGTAATTTCACCAAGGTTAACTGTTTCAGGTATTAGCGGTTCAGGGGGCTCAGGTCTCAGCGTGATATCAACAATTATTAATTCAGATGGTTCGGTTTCTTTGACAAATACGCGAAGAGTATGCGTTATTAATTCTGAATTGATGAAGGAATTAGAGAAACTAATGGTTTTACTTAAAGAGGCTGAAGGTGGTGGGGATAAGGAATTAGTAAATAAATTGCATGAAAAAATAAAAGCAATAAAAATGGAAACAGACCGTGAGTTGGAAAGATGCAGGAACCAACAGACTGTAACCGCAGAGGCGGTTGAATCAAGACCTGTTTATATTGATATATGTTCTCAAATTGAAAAATATGTTGAGAAGAGAAAACATTATGAATTATTATATAAATTATCAGACGCTGAACTTGATGATAAAGGATATTCTTCAGAAGACGGAAAAGAGAGAATAAGGAGAACAATAAATGAAATTAATGAAGAGATTAACAGAATTAGGATAAGGTGCAAATCAATTAATTCCAATGAAGGGGGTTCTGAATCCGGAAGTTTAGGCGGAGGAAGCGGAGGCTCTGTTGTAACTGAAGATTCTGTGGAAGCAAGACCAATTGTAATATCTTCAGGAAATGAGATTTCCAGTTATTACAAAGTAGAAATCAGCAAAATAATGTCAAAGGAACTTGAATCAGAAGATAGGGTAAGTGATTTAAAAGAACTCAGGAATGATGTAGATGAACTTATAGAAGAATTGATAAGAAGTAAGGATGAACTTAATGCGGAGGATATGGATGAATTGGTGGATGAGTTTAAAATAAGACCGGGTAAAATAGAAGCGGACGATGTTATGGTTAATTCAGTTAACAAGAAATTATTTGTAATGATAAAAAATAAGAACCTGACAATAGCGCCTGAAAAACTGAAGGTGATGATTCATGATGGAGATATTAAAATTAAATCTTCGGGGTTGGAAATCAGGAACAATTCTATTATGATGAATAATTCTGAGTTAAAACTTCTTGCAAGCGATGTTGCATTAAAGCTTAAACTTAAAACCAAAGAAATGGAATTGATAAAAGAAAACAACCGATTAGTTTATAAGATTAAGACTATGGAAAACAGAAGATTATTTGGTTTGATTCCTGTGGATGTTGAAAATGATTTAACTGTTGATGCGGAAAGCGAAGAAGTAAATATTCTCAATGAGAAATTGCCATGGTGGGGATTTTTAACAGTCAAATAAAATTGATTTTTTGCTTCTGAATTTTAAATATATTGAATAATTAATTATATTATGGAATTCACAGGAATTTGCAAAAATCTTACAAGTCTGGTTAATCTAAGAGCGGGAATCCACCAGTCAAGAACAAAAGACCTGCTTGAGATTGGTTCTTATTCAATGATTGCTTTCTTAACACCTCTATTCTTATTCCAGTCCCAGTTTTTACTTGGGGCTATTGTTAACTCAATGCTTATCACAGGAGCCTTGTACACAAAAGGGAAAAACCTGTTACCTTTGATATTTCTTCCAAGTCTTGGAGTATTAACTGCAGGTCTTTTATTTGGTTCCTTAACAGCTTATCTATTGTTAATGCTCCCATTCATCTGGATTGGGAATGCAATATTAATTTTTAGCGTGAAAAAATTCCATCTAAAAGACAAGAAACATTATCTGGTTGGAGCAGTTTATGGAAGTATTTTTAAAGCAATTTTCTTAGCAGCATCTGCATCTGTGTTGTACAGTTTGGGTTTTGTGCCAGTTGCATTCCTTGCGGCTTTCGGAGTGATGCAATTCATAACCGCATTCTCGGCTGGGTTGATAATTTTTCCGATTAATCGATGGAGATTGAGGAATAAGAAATAAAATCACTCAAAATTCCCCCCTTCAACGCGAATGGCTTTTCCTTTAATTATTGCTTCAGTTAATTTTTTTCTTGCTGATTTCAATAGCCTGTGAAATGTTGGCTGGGAAATTCCCATCTTTTTTGAGGATTCTATCTGTTCCATCTCAAGAAAGTCAGTTAATCTTACAGCTTCCCATTCATCAATATTCAGAGTAATTTCTTCAAGGTCAATCATCCTTACTCCAGCGGGTTTAAAATAAGTAATATCTGGTCTGGAACCAATTCTCCTGCGATTTTTAGGTCTTGGCATTTTATTCTGCTTTTTCCAGGGCTTCTTTTACTGTTATTCCTGACATTTCTTTAGATTTTATTCCTTTGGTTTTAAGGGCTGAGACCATGTTTCCGCCGAATTTACCGCTTATTACAAGATTTACTTTTTCTTCTGAAAGCATTTCCGCAACACTGTATCCTGCGCCTCCACCCCCAATCCTAAAAGGATTTTTAATTGTTTTTGTGAGTTTTCCATTTTCGAAGATAAGATAATAAGGAGCTCTTCCGCTCATCTGGCTTACCTGTGAATTTTCATCTTTGCTTTCTGAAGAGATTGCTATTTTCATAATATATCTTCTATTTTTTCAAATATAAGACCGATAATCAATGAGGCAATAATCATTACCAGGGTTAATATAACAATATATTGTACGCTGAAATAAAGAAGCATTATAGGAAGCAAAGGAAGTTTAATTGCCCGGTTGTAAATAAATGTTGCAATGAATCCGTAACCAACTCCTTGTTTTTTTAATTCTTTGAGCATTGGGTACCACATATAAATCGGACCTGTGGAAATAATTCCACCGATGATTGCAAAAACCCATTTTTTGTATCCTGAAGATTTTCCAATGTGTCTGCTAATTGATTCCGGTGACACATAATAATTCACTGCGGTCATTATCGCGAAAATAAGCGCAAGAACAGGAATTACATTTTTGAAAATTGTAAGTGAAAATATTAGTGAGGGGAAAACTGATTCAATTCTGAATATTCCAACTAAAGTGTATAAGGCAAAAACACTTAGTAAAAAATAAACCCCTGAATAACTTTGTTCTCCCATATTACAAACCAATTATAAACACAGTTGCTATTGCAACCATGATTGAAAATATAAAACTGAGAATGTTTCTTGCAATTGCGAATTTCTTTCCGAGCAGTGTTGCTTCCGCAGGCAGTTGTATTATTCCAACAGTAACCCAGGAAACAATAAATGCGGTGACTGCAATAAGACTCACTCCCTGCAGAATAAGTTCACCCCCAAGCACATAACTTGTCATTGGGTTTCCTGTGAGAATGCTTCCTAACCCGCTCCCGATAATCGGGTCAAGAAGAATATTGTTGCTGAATAATGTTGAATAAATAGATTTTGGCACAAGTGTGTTTACCAGACCAATTAGAAGAATAATTCCTGTTAATACCGGCAGGCTGTTTCCAAGAGCCTTTGCCGCTTTTGCAATAGATAATTTTAATTTTTGGTTCATATAAATATTAAAAAAAGAAAAAACGTTTATCATAGTTCATTCAGTTTTCTCTTAAGTTCCTGTTTTTCCGCT
>JAUWTN010000025.1 GCA_030614705.1 Candidatus Aenigmatarchaeota archaeon | reverse complement strand
TTGAAAAACATTTCTGTAACCCTTCTTGCATCGCTCAGTTCATATTTGTCAAAATGTTTGTGGTAGTTTTCCACAACTTTCTTGAATTTGGTTAATATCCATTTATCCACAATTGTTAATTTGGGTTTCTCAATTTTTTCAATGTTGGAGCTTATGAATCTTGAAGCATTCCATAGTTTGATAAGAATATCCATATTGTGTTTTAAATCTTCTTCCTTGAAAGGCAAGTCCTCGCCGACTTTTGAAGTTGTTGCCCACAACCTTACAGCATCTGCGGAATATTTTTCAGCAATTTCAAGGGGGTCAACAACATTTCCCAAAGACTTGCTCATCTTTTTCCCTTTTGAATCAAGACCATGACCTGATATCATTGCGTCTTTCCACGGAAGTTTTCCAGTATGAAAATAAGATTTTACAATTGTGTAAAAAATCCAGGTCCTGATAATGTCGTGGGCATTTGGTCTCAGGCTCATAGGGAATGTTTTTTCACAGAATTTTTCATCTTCTTTCCATTTTGTGTTTATCAACGGTGAGATAGAGGAAGTAAACCAGGTGTCAAATACATCGGTCTCAGGAATTATTTTATCGGAGTTGCATTTAGGGCATTTTTCTGGTTTGTCTTTTTCAGGGTCCACAGGAAGTTGTTCATCTTCAGGCAAAATAATCTCACCGCAGTCACCGCAGTACCACACAGGGAAATAAATTCCATAATGTCTTTGTCTTGAGATGCACCAGTCCCATTTAAGATTGGTGACCCAGTCTTCATAACGCTTCCTGTAAAAATCCGGATGCCAGTTTAATTCTTTTCCAAGTTCAATTAGTTTTTCTTTGTGGTTTAGAATATCCACGAACCATTGTTTTGTGACAATAAATTCCACCGGAGTTTTGCACCTCCAGCACACCCCAACAGTTTGTTTAAGTTCTTCCTGTTTGTATAAAATATTTTTTTCTTTCAAATCTTCAATTATTTTTTTCTTCGCTTCTTTCAAGTCCATTCCTTCATATTGTTTTCCAAATTCATTTAGTTTCCCGTCTTTTGTGATGCATATCTTTAGAGGAAGCTCATAAATTTTCCACCATTCAATATCTGTCTTATCTCCAAAGGTGCATATCATTACAGCCCCGGTTCCAAATTCAGGGTCTACTTTTTCATCGCTTATAATTTTAACGCTCTGCCCGAAAATCGGAATAATCGCTTTTTCCCCAATGTAATCTTTGTATTTTTTGTCTTTAGGGTGGACAAGGATTCCAACGCATGCAGGCAATAGTTCTGGTCTTGTTGTGGCTATTTTTATTTCCCCCCCATTTTCTATTTCAAATTTAAGATAATTAAACTTTGTTGTTCTTCCCATATCTTCAACTTCTGCCTGCGCAAGAGCGGTTTGATGAAAAGGACACCAGATTGTGGGCTCTTTCCTCCTGTAAATTTTATCTTTCTTATATAAGTCTATAAATGACCTTTGAGCCTGTTTCTGGCAGAAAGGATTTATTGTGCGGTAAAGAAGGTCATAATTCCATGAGAATCCCAGGGAATCAAATATATTTGAATATTCTTTTTCCAGTTCTGTTGCGGTCTCATAGCACATTTCCCTGAATTTATTTCTTTCAATTGTGGCTTTTGATACCTTTTTTGTCTCTTCAACATATTTCTCAGTTGGAAGCCCGTTATCATCAAAGCATGCGGGGAAAAGCACTTCAATTCCTTTCATCCGTTTATACCTTGCTACATACTCGAAATGAGTATAGCTCATAACATGTCCTATATGCATCTTTCCTGAAGGGGTAATGGGAGGAACATCAATAGAGAATATTTCTTTCCCTGAATTTACGTCAAATTTATAAATCTTATTGTTTTTCCACTTCAGGTTCCATTTATTTTCAATTTCTCTGAAGTCAGGTTTTTTGGATAATTCGCCCATAATTTACGAGAAATATATTTTTATGTATGCCTATGCGGTATATAGAGTTATTTAAAACTTTCTAATTATCTTATGGAAGAAAACAGACCAATAGATGCATTGAATCAGTCAAGAGGGAAGAGAGTGTTGTTAAAACTAAAAAATGGAATAGAGATTTCCGGGACCTTAAAAGCCCACGACCTTCATTTGAATATGTGGCTGGTTGATATTGAATTAAAAAGAGACGCCGAGACAACAAAATACAAAAATATGCTTGTTAGAGGAGATACAGTATTATTTGTAGTGCCTTAGTTTAATTTTTAAAAGGGTATAGGAATTAAAAAGATTGAGTTGTAATTTTAATTTTTGATTAATTATGTATAACCCAACAAAACCTTACAAAGACGAAATTATTAAATTAACTAAGCAGACAGGAGAAACTCCATATATCTCTATTGAGGGTGGGATTGTCAGTAAAAAATTTAATTATCCTGAATACCACCACACAGATGGCATTGGAACAAAAGGAGTCTATCATTGGCAGGAGAGAACTTTTAAAAATGCGGTTGTTGATGCAATGGCTATGAACCTGAATGATTTATTGATGGTAAGAGCAAAACCTTATGCGGTAATAGACCATTTATTTGTTCCTGAGGATGATGAGAATGCAATCCTGGAACTCGTTGGTAATCTGAGCGAAGAATGCGGGAAAAGAGATATTGCAATTACCGGAGGTGAAACAGCAGTTCATGATAATATGGAAGGTCTTGAATTAAGTGCGACTATGTTGGGATTTATTAAGAATCCAAAACCAAATAAATTTGAGGTAGGCTATGTTTTGGTTGGAATTGGAAGCCGTGGTCTGCACTCAAATGGATTTACAAAAGTCAGGAAAGTTCTTGGGAGTGATTATGAAAAATATATTAATGATTTGACCAAACCCACTGCAATATATAGTGATTCACTTTTGGATGTAGTTGAAGATTTTAATATTAAGGGGATGCAACATATCACTGGCGGTGCTTATACAAAATTTAAGGATTTAATTGGTGGCGAAGATATTTTAATTACCGGAGACCACAAGCTGGAACCGCAGAAAATATTTGAGGATTTATATGAAAGAGGAATTCCTGATGAAGAGATGTACAAAACATTTAACTGCGGGATTGGTTTTGCTGTTGGAATTTCTGAACCTGAAGCGGATGAATTCATTTCTAAAATCAAACCCCTAAAATCTGACATAATTGGGGAAATTGTCAAAGGCAGCGGAAAGATAAAACTTGAATCAAAATTCACTGATAAGAAAATTGAATATTAATAATTTATGAAACTCAAGACAATC
Organism: Candidatus Aenigmatarchaeota archaeon; assembly: GCA_030614705.1. Taxonomy (GTDB): domain Archaea; phylum Aenigmatarchaeota; class Aenigmatarchaeia; order QMZS01; family QMZS01; genus QMZS01. Next base: position 7,098 of record JAUWTN010000025.1, on the reverse strand, counting down.
AAAGAGGGAGATATAAAACTCCAAGTTCCTGTGGATGAGGAACTAACAAAAAAGATGAGTGTTTTTTATAATCCTGAGATGAAATTTGACAGAGATCTTTCTGAGCTCATAATCTCAGTCCTGAAACCAAAAAAAATCTGCGATTGCCTTGCCGCTTCAGGAGCGAGAGGATTAAGATATAAATCAGTGTTGAAAGAATCGGAGGTTGTTTTGAATGATCAGAATCCAAACACTGCGGAGGTTATGAAGAAAAATGCAGAACTCAATGAACTTGAGGTGAGGGTAGAAAATAAGGATGCGAATAAATTGTTGCTTGAGAACTTATTTGATTTCATAGATCTTGACCCATTTGGTTCCCCAATTTATTTTCTTGACTCTGCCGCCAAATCAATCAGGAACAAAGGGATTGTTGCTTTGACTGCAACTGACACAGCCCCTCTTTGCGGAACTTCGCCGTTAACCTGTTTAAGAAGATATGGGATAAGAAGTTTGAAAACTGATTTTTACAAAGAGCTTGGTCTCAGAATATTTATCTCTTCTGCGATGAAGATTTTTTCAAGATATGATATGGCTTTCACTCCGATTTTTTCTTATTGCCGTAGGCATTATTTCAGGATTTTTGGGAGAGTGACCCGAGGTTGCAAAAGGACAGACTCATTGCTTGAACAGTTTGATTACATTTCTTACTGCCAGAAATGCGGTTTTCACAAAACAGGATGGAATGATAAATGCGATAACTGCGGAAATAAATTTAGTGTAATTGGTAAAATATTTACGGGAAATTTTGCATCCCCTGAATTCTGTGAAAAACTTGAAAAAGAGTCAAATAAAAAATCCAGTTATTTGTCGGATTTTATAAATCAGATAAGAGCTGAGCAGGATTATTTCCTGTATTATGATATTCACAAAATATGCAAATGGAATGGGAAGCAGATAAAAAAGAAAAAGTATTTGCTTGAGAAACTAGAGGGATATAAAACCCATTTTTTAGATACTGGGATAAAAACAAATAAAGATTTTGGTGAAATATTAAAAGTATTTGATTGAACTTGTAAATATTTAAGTCAATCCCTGAAAATATTTGGGCTGTTTAATGAATTAATAAAAGTATTGGGATTATATTTTAGCGGTAATTGACTAAAAATCAAAGAAATTATTATATATAAATAACGATTATAATAAATGGTTAAACCAAGAAATTTAAAAGATTATCGAAGAATTGTTGGTAATGGTGTGATGGACGAAATTTATTCAAAAGCAGAGAAATTTTCAGATAAACATATTGTTTGTATTAGTTCAACTTACCAAGGTGGGGGTGTTGCAGAACTTTTAAATAATCTTGTATTTTTATTTGATGAAGTTGGAATAGATTTTGGATGGAGAATTTTGCATGGCTCTCCGGATTTTTTTGGGGTTACCAAAAAATTCCACAATGCATTGCAGGGCGAGAAAATAAACTTATCTGACAGAAAGAAAGAATTATATTGCGAGACAAACAAGAGATTTTCTACATTCACCCATTTATGCAACCAACACAATCACCATGATTTGGTTATTGTTCATGATCCGCAACCACTGCCATTGATTAATTTTTACAAAAAGAAACAACCCTGGATTTTTAGGCTTCATATTGATGTATCTCACCCAAATCAAAAAGTATGGAATTACCTGAAACCTTTTATGGAAAAATATGACAGCATGGTGATTTCAAAGGAGGAATATAGGAAGAATTTATCAATACCCCAGAACATTATCTATCCTGCAATAGATCCTTTGTCGCAAAAAAACAAATTCTTGTCAGAGAAAGCAGTTGATAGAATTTTAGGGAAATATGGAATTCACGACAACAAACCAATCATCTCTCAAGTATCAAGGTTTGATAAGTGGAAAGACCCGCTTGGAGTTATTAAGATCTTTGAATATGTGAGGAAAAGAGCAAATTGTCAATTAATTTTATTGGGTTCTCTTGCTTCAGATGATCCTGAAGGACAGAGTTTGTTCAAAAAAGTTGAAAGAAAGGCTGAGAAAAGCAAATATAAACGAGATATTAAAGTGATTCTTGTTGAGAATGAAGCTCTTGTTAATGCTTTACAAAGAGCATCTTCGGTTGTAATCCAGAAATCAATCAGAGAAGGATTTGGGTTAACTGTTTCAGAGGCTTTGTTTAAGGGAACTCCGGTAGTGGCTTCAAAAGTAGGTGGAATTCCTTTACAGGTAATTGATGCAGAAAACGGGTATCTTCATGAGCCTGATGATATAAAAGGTTTTGGGGAGAGTGTGATAAAATTATTGAAAGATGATGCATTAAGAACCCAGTTTGGATCTAAAGGTTATCTGCATGTAAAGGACAATTTCCTGATTACCAGATTATTGCTTGACTGGCTTAATTTATTCGAGAAGTATATTAAGTGATTCTAAAATTAGATTTAATGATTTGTATAACATAATACAGATTAAATAATGAGAGGAGTTAATGTTATAATTGGAGAAATTTATTTGATAAGTCTCGTAGTTGTTGTTATTTCATTTACTTTGGTTTTTTACCAAACTACCTTATATAATGTTGAGGGTAATATGGAACAGGAAGAAAAAGCAAGGTACTGCAATCAGATGTCAAATTTTATGATTTCCGATGTTGTTTCAAGAAATGTAACTATTGTGAATACAGGCGGCACTGAATTAAATATAGATAATTTTCTCATCTATGTTTCAAGCAATAACATACATTATATTTATGCGGGGGATAATATTTTGGATATTGGAGAAAGTGTTACTTTTGAGTTAGCTGTAAAACCTCCGGATAATTCGGAGATAAAAATAATAGGTGATTGCGAGTCAGGAGATTTATTTGTTATTGGTTCAGTCCATTTTTGCGGTGATGCAAACTGCGATCCAAAAGAATGTTCAGAAGGTTGCATTTTAGATTGTAATATGACTTATTGTTGCGGTAATGGATATTGCGACTCCGCAATTGGAGAAACTAATGTAACTTGTCTTGCGGATTGCCCTTAATCTAATTGATAGGTCTCAGGGCTTTGCCTGATTAAAAATATATAATTAACTAAATACTATCCAAATATTTATTCCTCGCTGATTTAATTGTTCCTGTTACTCCGAGCGACATAATGCAGACCTTTTTCCCATAGATTTCATGTATTAATGCAAGGGAAAGTCTTACCAGTTCAACATCTTTTGGAAGACATTTCAATACAAATATCTGTTGGTTGGTATCATATAATTCCTGAAGGAATCTGAAATTTGTTTGTCCAAATCTTAAGCTCCCGAATAAATTAATTGTGTTGCTAAAAATAGCTTTAATTAATTCTTCAAATTCTATTTTCCGGTCAGAGATAACTTTAAAGATAAGGTATCTTTTTTTCTCTCTGCAGGAAGAGGGCAGGGTCTTAGGTCTATCTTTCATGTTCAACATATACAGAGTCCAAAGGTTGTTTTAGTTTTTCCCTGTTCTTAAAAATTAATTTCTCAGCGAGTTCTGAGTTTGCAATTAAGGCATCATACATCTCTGCTCCAAGGCAGAAAGATAAACTTGATAATTCTTTTCCACTTCTTAATTCAAATAGTTCAACTGCTCCGGAGTTCACAATAAATTTTGTTTTTAATCTGAGGCATAATCTGAGAATTTCTTTCATTCTGTTTAATTCTTTTATCCGTTCCATCCCTTTTGATAATAATAGTTCTCTAAAATTTAGTTCTATAATTGTGTTGTGGATTTTTGCTTCCTTGCAACAAATGTGGTCCAGCCCGGAATCGTGCCTGCCTTTTTCAGGGTGGCATAAAATATCCACATAGTCAGAAGAGCATGCCAACCGGTTTATTTCATAGTCCCCTCCAGCCACTAAAATCACTTCAACTTTTCTCCTTAATTCTTTTGCTTTTTTAAGAATGTTGTTTTGATCTTCCTGAATGAGAACTCCGGTAATCAAATCAAGGTTTGTTTTTTTCTTAAGTTCCTGAATTTTTGTTAAATATTCTTCCAAATATTCATTGGAATTCATCACTAAACAGATGCCGGTCAGTCCAAGAGTCTCTGCTCTCTCCAATATATTCTCAATGTTCACAGATGCATTTAAGTCATAAAATTTGTGTTCCATATTAATAATTGTCTAATAAATTACGCTATTTAAGGGAATTAAGTTCACATGAACTTCACAGGAAGTTTTTTTGGGTTTGTGAACTTGTTTGAAAAGAATTGTGAGCTTTGATATTTCAGTGTTTATAGCCGTATATGCCAGAGATTCGCGTGTACAAGACGTGAAGTTGAGGATTCCACGTGAAACAGAGGTGTCCCTCCAAATACAGTAAATGTGAACTTCATTTCCAAGTGAACTTTGAGTTCACGTTCATTTTTGCGTGAACTGGAGTCCTTAAGATTATTCTTAGATAATTTAATTGGAATGATTATATTTTAATCAATAGCCTAATTAATCCATTCTTTTTTGTAACAATTACTTCAAATAATATTTTATTTTCGCAACAATTAAATCAAATTACATCCCAACATCAAAAACTTTCCTGAAGATAAGACCCGAAATGATGGAGGTGAATATGAATATTCCAAACCACCCAAGCGTATTTCCAACAAAAGGAATGGCAAAAGGAAGGTTCAAAACCGCCCCGCTAAAGAATTTTGGGATTAGGTAAAAAGCAACAAGAACAACAAGGCTGGATACCATCATAGGTTTCATTGTCTGCCCCATCATTTTCTTCTGGATTTCAACACTTTTTGACATTAGTTCATTTAGTTTTTTAGTGTTTGGCGCTTCCCCGTCTTTGGTGTTTTTCATTTCTTTGCTTACAGTTTTCATAGCCTGATTTGTTTTTTTCATTTCTGCTTTAAGGGCTTTAACCAAATCAACATCCATTAATTTTTTCTGGATTAGTGTTTGAAGTAAGCTGACAGAAACAGTAATTATCATAATCATCAGGACTTCCATAACTATTAAAAACATTATATTAGATGGACTTTAGTGGAGCCCTTCTTAAGGTAAAAAATGCAAATAAAATATTGCTTGTTTCCCATTATGATTGCGATGGTCTTTGTTCGGCGAAGATTTTATCTGATGCCCTGAAGAAAGAGAATAAGGAAATAAAAATAAAAATTGCAAAAGAAATATCTTCTGAGATAATTGAAGAGGTTGAAAAAGAATTTGAAGAGGGAAACTTTGAGTTGATAATATTTTCTGATTTGGGTTCAGGATATCTAAGCTTGCTTCCAAAAGATAAAGAGATTGTTATCCTCGACCACCATGTTCCTGAAAAAGTTGAGGTTCCCAAAAATATAATTCAGGTAAATCCCTGCCTCGAAGATAAGGAATTATGCGGAGCCGGAGTCTGTTATTTATTTGTTTCTGAACTTGGAAAAAATGAGGAGCTTATAGATTACGCAGTGGTTGGTTCTATCGGAGACCATCAGATTGATATTTGTGAAAATAAAAAAGTAAAGGAGTTGGCTGAAAAAATTGGGAGATTAAAAACTGAACCCGGTCTGAATATTTTTGGGCATGTTAACCGACCAATACATGAGACTTTATCCAGGGCAAACTTTTTCCCTTTAAACGGTCACTCTGAAGTTGTTCAGTTTCTATCGGAGTTGGATATAGAGTTGCACCACAATGGCAAAATAAAAAGTTATTATGACCTTTCAGAAGACGAAAAAAAGAAATTATCCCTTGAAATAATCAAGGAACGGATAAGCAATAATATTGAGGAGCCCGCAAATATTTTTTCAAGCATTTATATTCTTACAAACCAGCCAAGAGAATTTATGGATGCTCTTGAGTTCTCAACAATATTTAATTCATTTGGGAGACTTGAAAAGTACGAAGAAGTCTTTGAGATGCTGGACGGGAATATGGATATACTCACTGAAGTAAGGCGGGAGTATGGGAGAAAACTTTCCGGTTATCTGGCGTGGGCTGAAAGGAATATGAAGAAATTCCCCCAGACCGAGAATATTCTGTTCATACACGCAAAAGATAAAGTGGATGAAAATATGATTGGGACAATAGCTTCGATTTTGATAAACGGAACTATTGATAAGAAGGTTGTTGTTGGGCTTGCTCATGCGGAAGATGGAGTAAAATTATCCACAAGGTCGAAGATGCCCGGAATTGATTTGGATGAAATAGTCTCCAGAATCTGCGGGAAACTTGGTGGCGGAGGCGGAGGCCACAAAGAAGCCGCAGGCGGTAAAATTGAGAAGGGAAAAGAGGAAGAATTTATTGAGTTGTTTGGGAAAGAGATTGATGGATAAATTACAATGATTGGAATGAATTAAATAAAATTGCGGAGTTAAATTTGAAAGATTATTCTATGAAGATGTTTTGGGTAAAATCTTCTTTCTCCTTTTCTTTTTTTTCTTCCCCCCTCTTTGTTTGATAATTGCAAAGTTAATTGGATTCTTTATTTTTTCGCAGAGAGGAACCTGCTGGCAGATTCCAACATCCCTGTAAAAAGATCCATTGCTGCAGTTTGGTGGAAGTATTCTTTTGTTTTGTTTCTTGTGCCAGATTAACTGGGCTCTAACATAATTTTCTTTCAACCCGACTTTCTTTCCCCAATCCATAACGGTTTTTTCAACTTCGAGCATTGGCCAGTTGCAGCTCCTTAAGAAAGTTGTGAGTGTAAACACACTTCTTTTCCTCCCATCAGGAATTCCTTCAAGAATTTTCTGGATGCATGGGGGAAAGTTTCCTTCTTCAACCCGGTCTTTATAGGATTCCATTAGAGTGGGTGCCTGAGTTTCTTTTGGTTTAACTTTCCTTCTTTCAAACCAGTCAAAGGCATCAACGATTAATCTTCTTGCATCAGTTCCTTCAGTATTAATATCCTTGAAAACCACATTTTCCATTTTTGCATCTTCAACTTTGAATTTTTCCAGTTTTTCAGGTTCAATTAAGATGGAAGCAAGACCTGTTTTTTCGTGGAGAGAATAAGGCATCCTGAACAGGTGTCTTGAACTCCAGTCTTTTTCAACTTCCACATATTTGAAAGGATTTTTATCTTCTATAGCTTCGCCTTTTGTCAGTTCTTTTATTGACCCGGCGTGTTCCACAAGTTTATCCCAGAGTTCTTCTT
>JAUWTN010000050.1 GCA_030614705.1 Candidatus Aenigmatarchaeota archaeon | reverse complement strand
TTCTCCTCTCCAAGTATTTTCCCTTTTGAATACCAAGAATGAGAATGCAATTCAAGAAACATAATATTATTAGTTTAGATTATAATCATTGATGTCTCAAATTTAATAGTAGCCTTTCAATGCTTCATAGAACTCTTTATAATCCGGGATATCCTGAATAATTAATTCTGCGGAACTGCTTCCTGTTGTATTGACCGTAATATTTCCATTATTAAACATTTTATTAAACACTCCTTGAGAAAAATTAATGTGGTCTATTTTATTGAAAATTATTGAAGTCTGTTTTTTATACAATATTCCTGAGTTTGCAACAACCCTGTAGTTTTGAATTGAAAACGATTTTACTTTTACGCTCCAGGTTACAAGACCAAGCAGAATAATCAATAGCAAAACAAATGGAAGTAAAATTTCCTGAGCAAATTGAGATATAATTAAACCCAATATACCGCCAATCAAGAGCCAACCTACCAAAGAATTTGCCAAGTCCGGTTTTGAAACCCTGATTGTTTCCGGGGAATAGCTGGAAATATTTCTTTCTATTTCAGATAATTGCTTTGAATCAGGTCTCTTATAAAACACTAAATCAATCAACTCATCCTTATTTTCAATACCCGCAATATAATTAATTTTGAAATGATTTGAAAGCATCACCTGACCATTTTTACCCTGTTGCACCATATGTTCCCCAGCAACATTAAATTTCACAGAACCAAATTCTGAAAAAGGATATTTCACAGTGGTTATGTCTTTTATATTATCATACAAAACATAATAAAAATCCTTGAAAAATATTCCTCGGGTAAAATAAACATAATCTTTGAAAAAAGTGAAATTGGATCTTTTATAATAAGCGATTTTATAAATTATAATAAAAATGCAAAGAACAACCATTGCAGCAGGAATTATTGCAATAAGAGGATTAATTGTAAGAGCAAAATAAGAAGAACCTAAAACCATTATTGCAAAAATCAGGGTAAGGAATAAGTTTGCTTTAAAGAAATCAACTACTTTAAAATTAGAATTCATCTTATAGATTATCTCCTGAGCTCCTATTCCTGATTTTGCCAAAAGTGATTTATACATTCCCTCGGATTTTTTGATATTCACAAACTTAATGTCCTCTGAAGAACCTATTGACCAAAAATGTATGCTGCAGGTGTTAAACCATTTGTCAATAAAATTTTCTTTGAAAATAACAGACATAATTTTATCATTAGTGAACTCCTTGTTTTTTGAAGAAATAAAATTATATTTTTCTTCAATACTTTTTTGTTTAACAAAATATTTTGTTGAATTTATTTTAATTGCCATTTGAATTAAAACAATAATCCAGACAAACAGCAATGGAAATAAGATTAAACAAATCGGAAAAGCAATCAATAAAGGAATCATGGTCCTTTTAGTATCCATCTTATACTCTGCTGTAAAATCTGTGTCTCTTGGCAAAGTTTTAGATTTATGGGTTGTTTGCGGTTTAGCCATGGCTTGATTAGATATTTGTTTATTTGTTTCAGCAATTCCTGCGGTTTGTTGTTTTCCTGTTCCAACCAAAGATTTTGTTTCACTTATTAATTTATCTATATTTGATTCCATCTCTTTGCCATTAGCCATATTCTTAAAGAAAACCTCCTGCTTGCTCCCCTGACAGCTAATCTTCACATCATACAAACCAAATATTTTATCGATAATGGTCTGCGTAATCGTTGAATCAGAAAGATTCTCTATTGGTATAAAAGAATAATTCTTTGAAAGGAAACCCTCCTGATAAGTTATTGTATCTGAGTAAATACTATAAACCCTTTTTTTCAAATCTAAAAATCTGAAAGCTAAAAACCCAAATGCCAGCAAAGCCAGAAAACCGGATAAATATAAAAATAATGGATCTTCCAGAACAAACCCGATTATACTCAGCTCCGCATCAAAAAAGAACCAGACTAATATAATTAATGCAGTAACTAAATTTCTAAATACCTCAAAGAAAACTCCTATTGAACCCGGACGTTCCTTCTGAATTAATTTTGATTTTGATAATTTAAATCCATTATATTGCATTATCTTTTCAACATATTCGTACATCTTACTTGGGTTATCTATTGATTTCAGGAAGATTTCTGAAACCCCGCTTCCAGCTGACTCCACTCTTACATTGCCTGTCTTTAAAAGTTTGTT